>JBKCPG010000153.1:0-13887 GCA_046309395.1 Cyanobacteriota bacterium
GGTGGCTTGGTTTGGCCATTCGAATCAGGTGTTTGGCTTTCGTTTTGCGCTGGAAGTCGCCGCCGTGCTCGGTACCAGCTCGCGCGAGCGCACGAGGAGCCCCGCGGTGATCGCGACGGCCACAGACCCCTGACCAACCGCCGGGGTGGCCTAGCGCAAACAACTCCTCTGGGGTGCCACAAACCCCGGTGAGCCCATCGAGCCCCTCCTCGGATTCCCTTGTCTCAGCTTCGCGCTGGATGTGGTCCTTTTCGCTCCCGTCGGGCCCGCCACCAACCCCTTGAGCCACAAAAAAACCCCTCGCGGCGCGAGGAGTTGGTGGGAATGGAGCCAAGCGGACTCGAACCGCTGACCCCCTGCATGCCATGCAGGTGCTCTACCAGCTGAGCTATGGCCCCTTGGTATGGCCAGCGTCGCTCGCCACAAATGGAGTTTACACCGTGGCCCGCTCACACCTGGCGCCAGACCGCCACCAGCTTGCCCTGGATGGAAACCTCCTCGGCCGGCACGAGAATCGGCGCGTAGGCGGGATTGGCCGGCTCCAGCCTTACCTGGTCGCCTTGGCGGTGGAAGTGCTTCAAGGTGGTGCCGCTTCCTGGCACCAGGGCGCTCACGATCGTGCCCTCCCGCAGACGGCTCGCGTCGGCCACGGGCTCCAGCAACACCACATCCCCGTCGGCGATGTGGGCATCCACCATGGAATCCCCATTCACCGTGAGGGCAAACAGGCCTCGGGTCTCCAGCAGGGGTGCCAGATCCAGCCGCTCCGGCCCGTCGCTGAAGGGCTCGATCAGGCCGCCCGCCGCCACCGCCCCCAGCACTGGAATGCCCCCCTGGCCGCCACCGCCCAGCAGCTGGAGGGTGCGGGCCTGGCCCTCCTGCCAGGTGAGCCAGCCCTTTTGCTGCAGGTGCCGCAGCCGGCTCTGGATGGGTGCCGGGGAGCGCAATCCCATGGCCTGCATCATCTGCCGGATGGAGGGGCTGTGGTGGTGGTTGCCGATGTACATCGCCAGCCAGTCGTACAGCTCCCGCTGGGCGGGGGTGAGATCGTCAGGCACGGGCAGGAGGAAAGCGGGCTTCTGGTACAGATGTATCGCCTTGAGGGCGATCTGTCCAGGGGCTTAGAGCCCGCCCAGCAGTGTGGCCAGGAGCGCCTGTTGGGCGTAGAGCCGATTTTCCGCCTGGTCGAACACCCGGCTCGCGCCGCCCTCAATCACCCCGGCGCTGATCTCCTCCCCCCGATGGGCGGGCAGGCAATGCAGCACGATCGCCCGGGCATCCGCCTCGGAGAGCAGGGCCTCGTCGAGGCACCAGCCCCGGAAGGCTTCCTCCCGACGGCTTTGCTCCGCTTCCTGGCCCATCGAGGCCCACACGTCGGTGTAGAGGGCATGGGCCCCTCGGGCCGCCGAGAGGGGATCCCCCACCACCTCAATGGCGCAGCGGCCCCCCGCCAGTTCCCGGGCCCGTTCCAGCATGGCCGGGGCCGGCCCAAACCCCTCCGGACAGCCGACGCGCACGTTCACCCCCAGCAAGGCGCCGCAGAGCATCAAGGAATGGGCCACGTTGTTGCCATCGCCCACGTAGGCGAGGGTGAGGCCCTCGATCGCGCCGAACGCCTCCCGCAGGGTGAGGTAATCCGCCAGGGCCTGGCAGGGATGTTCCTCATCGGTGAGGGCGTTGATCACGGGGATCGTGGCCCAATGGGCGTAGTCCTCCAGTTCGGCCTGGGCAAAGGTGCGCACCGCCAGGGCGTCCACATAGCGGCTCAGCACCCGGGCCGTGTCGGCCAGGGGCTCCCCCCGCCCCAGCTGGGTGGTGGAGGGATCCAGGTCGATCGTCTGGCCCCCCAGGCGGGCCATGGCCACGGTGAAGCTCACTCGGGTGCGGGTGGAGGCCTTGGTGAAGATCAGCCCGAGGGTGCGGCCGGTCAGGTCGCCACGCCTCAGGCCGGCCTTGAGATCGGCCGCCAGATCCAGCAGGGCCTGGGTTCGTGGGGCATCGACATCAGCCGAGGACAGGTAATTCCGCCCCTTCAGCCCCGCCAGCCCGTGGGTGTCGCCGCCTCCCGCCATCGCACCATCCCAAAGAACCCTTATCCGGGATCGAGGGTCCCGGCGTCAAGGGTTCCGATGGCGGCTGTCACGCCCCGGCGGAGGCCGCCTCATGGGAGCTCCACGCGCCTGGCTAGATCGGAATCCAGCACCCCCCTGGGATCCATCCTGGCGCGGACCGCGCGCCACTCCTCAAGCCGCGGATAGCCGCGCCGCAGCATGGTCCCCGACTGCCTGGAATCCTTCGCCAGATACAACCGCCCTCCCGCCGCCGCCACCTCCTCGTCCAGCTGATTGAGCGTCTCCAGCAGCCCGGGCACCGCCGCGGACACATCGGCGGCCAGGGTCCAGCCGGGAATCGGGAAGGAGAGGGGGCCGGGGTTGGCGGGACCGAACCGTTTGAGCACCGTGAGAAAGCTTGGCGCCCCCACCTGGCGCAGGGCCTCCAGGGTGCGGGGCACCAGATGGGCCGCCCCATCCGGCACGGCGAATTGATACTGAAGAAACCCCGCCGGACCATAGATGCGGTTCCAGTCCCGCACCCCGTCCAGCGGGTGGAAGTAGGGCGCGATGGCCTGCGGCTCGCCGACGCGCTGTTTGGGCGCCTTGCGGTACCAGGCCTCGTTGAAGGCCCTCACGGTGAGCTTGTTCAGCAAGCCTCCCGGCAGGAAGGGGGGCGCTGAGGCCAGGGCCTTCGGGTCGTAGGCCAGGGGATCCGCTTGTTCGGAGGCGTCGAGCTGGGCCGCCGGGGCATGGTCGCCACAGGTGAGCACGCCCCGTCCCCTCGGATCCAGGCTGTCCACCCAGGCCACGCTGTAGCGGTAGCGGCTGTCGGCCTCCGCCATCGCCGCCATCAGCGCCTCCAACTCCTTGAATCGGGTGGTGTCCACACTGATCAGGGAACTGGTGATCGGGATCAGGGAGAACGTGGCCTCCACGATCACGCCCGTGAGCCCCATCCCGCCCACCGTGGCCCAGAACATCTCCCGCTCCTCCCCTTCTCCCGTCGGTCGCAGCTCCCGCGGCTGGCCCTCGCCATCCACCAACAGCAACCGCCTCACGTGGTTGCCGAAGCTGCCATCCACGTGGTGGTTCTTTCCGTGCACATCGGCCGCGATGGCCCCGCCCACGGTGACGTTGCGGGTGCCGGGTGTGACCGGCGGAAAGAAACCCGCTGGCACGATCACCCGCAGCAACTGATCGAGGCTCACCCCGGCTCCGGCGGTCACCGTGGCGGCCGCGGGATCCAGGCGGATGTCGGTGAACGCCGTGAGCTCGATCACCGCCGCGTCCCGCAGTTGGGCCGCATCCCCGTAGGAACGCCCCAAGCCCCGGGGGATCAGGGAGTGGGGAGGGGCTTGGCGGAGCAGGTCTTGCAGCTGCTCCAGGTGGCTAGGCCGCACCACCCGGGCGGTGACGGGCATGGTGCGACCCCAGCCGGTGAGCGTCTGGGGTTCAGCGGTGAGGCCGGTGGGGAGGAGGAGCGTCACAGTTTGGAAGCCAGGGGAGCGGGAAGGAGGCGGATCAGCGGCATGAGCGGGCCCCACCACCAGGGGATGTATTCGATGCCTCGACGGTTGGGACGGCGCAGCAGATCCCTGGCCACCGCCGACGGAGCCGCGCAGAGCGCCGGGGGAGCCTTGCCCACCGTCATGGGCGTGGCCATGAAGCCCGCCTTGAGCACCCGTACCGCGAACGGTTTGCCGTGGCAGCGCAACAGCAGCCCCTCGCAAAACGCGGTCAACGCCGCCTTGGCGGCGCCGTAGTGATAGTTGGAGGGCCGCCCCCGATCAGCGGCCACCGAGCTGAAGACCCAGAGCCGCCCGGGCCGGGCCAGCCGCTCCGGCGTGGCGATGGCGGTGAGCCAGGGCAGCAAGCCGGTGTAGTTGGCCGCCGTGACGCGCAGGGCCTCGCCCGCGTCCTCCCGCGCCCGCTCAGCATCCCCGAGGGAGCCGGCCGTGATCAGGTAGAGGTCAAAGTCGCCCACTCGCGGCGGGCGTCCCCCCGTCAGGGCCCCATCGGCGGTGAGGTCGGTGTGCTCCGTGCTCACGCTGGCGCCATAGGTGTCGCTCAGGGCCGCCGCGATCCGCCCGATGGCCTGGTCATCACGGGCCACCAGATGAAACCGCTGGCATCCCCGACGGGCCAGTTCGTGGCAGATGGCCTGGGCCACCTCACTGGTGCCGCCGAGCACAAAGCAGCTGCCGATGGGGTGAGACGAACGCATGCGGAGAGTCAGCCAGGGCCACAATCGCCGAAAGACGGCGCTACTGAGTGCCTTAGGAAGCCGGATAAGGCTGTGGTTCTGTCTGGAAGTCGCGGTAATGGGGACGCTCCGCCGCCAGCAGCAACTCACGGTCGCCCCGGCTGTCCCCATAGGCCTCGATCGTCCAGCCCTCCAGGGGGCCCAGATGGGCCCGCAGGCGGCGCACCTTCTCGGGGCCCTTGCAGTTGGGCCCAGCGAGCCGAGGGCGCCATAGCCTCTCTGGCTTTTCGAGTTCCGTCGCCAGCAGCTCCACCCCCAGCCAGTCGGCCAGAGGCTGCAGCAGCATCCGGGGGGAGGCGGAGCAGAGCAGCACTCGATCGCCCCGCTCCTGGTGCCAGCGGAGCCTCCGCAGGGCCTCCGGCCGCAGATCCCTCACCAGCGCTGGCAGCAGCCAATCCCCTTCTCCGGCCCCTTCCGCCCGGTTCACGGTGTCGCAGATCTGAAAGAACTCGAGGGTTTTCTCCTTGAACCTTCCGGTGGAGACCCGGCCCAGAAGCCAGGCCACCAGCCAGGGCAGCAGGGCCAGCCCCGCCCGCGCCAGACCGAGGGGGGGAAGGGAACGGCGGGCCGCCATGCGCAGGCTGTCGCCATGCAGCAGGGTTCCATCCACATCGAAGACGGCGATCAGGGGGGACATGGGAGGAAGGGTGCTCAGGGCCGGGAATCGCGGAAACTGATGTGTTTGTGTCCCAGAAAACTGGTGAAGACGGGCACGATCACCCCGCAGGCGTGGGCGATCAGGTCGGCCAGCCCCACCACCCCCACCACCGACAGCAACCAGGGCCGCAGGCCCACGCTCACCAGCCAGGTCTGGAGAACGGCCACCAGGTTGACCAGGGCGAAGGCGGCGAATGAGCGGCTGGTGCTCTGGGTGGCGCCCTGGAACACAAAGCGCCGGGCCAGGGCGTAAGCCGTCACCATGCCCACCCCGTAGGCGGCCAGAACGGCGAATTCAAAGGACATCACCCGGGAAAAGCCGATCCGGCTCACCACATTCACCAGGGCCGCGGCGCCTCCGGTGACCACAAAGAGAAAAAACTGCCGGCCGGGCCTCATCCCTTCCGCTCCGGCGCCCGTCCCGTCTTCGCCGCCACCTGGCGGGCCAGCGCCCGGCCAAAGCCAATGCTCTCGCTGATCCCCCGATCCTCGGGGTAGTAGGCCGTGGTGTCGGCCGTGATCACCCCGGGGAAGGGCTCCCGCGGGGGGAGGCTTTCCTTGAAACGGGGGCCGCAGACCGGTTGGGCGAAGCGATAGCGGCTGCAGTGGCCGGCCAGCAGGTCGTTGTCGGAGAGCTTGGGCTGAATCGCTTTCACGCAGGCCCAGGCGTCGTCGATGAACGCCTGGTTGGGCCGTTGGTAGTCCGGATGGTCGGCGGGGATGTAGAAGGGCACGTAGCAGACGTGGACGGGAAATGGCCGCAGGTTGCCCATTTCGATCACTCCGGGAATGGCGAAGCGCGGGTCGTTGACGTTGGTCCAGAAGTTGGCGGTGGCGGGCCGGCTCATCTGCAGCACCACACAGGCGCAGGCCACGGAGGGCTGGGTGGCGTAGGGCGCCACGAGCGATGGCGGGGCGCCACCGGCTTCGAGGATTGGCGCCAACAGCGGCAGGGGAATGGTGCTGATCACCTCATCGAACACCTCGTCGCCCTCGCCGCCGCTGAGCACGGCCCCACCCTCCGGCCGGGGCCGCAGGGCGATCACGGGGGTGGAGAGGCGAATTTGGCCTCCCCGCCGTTGGATCGCCTCGGCCATCGCGTCGATCAGCGTCTGGGAGCCCCCGTCGAGAAAGCCGAGGGTTTCGCGAAGCCGCCGCCGGGATTGGCCCAGACGCCGAATCCGGCTCCAGATCCAGGCCGCGGAGATGCTGTCGCTGTGCTGGTAAAACTTGTAGGCGAACAACTTGTGCCAGAGCATTTGGTAGCCCCGCTCCCCGAGCCAACGCCGGAGCCAGGTTGTGGCGGTGAGGTCATCGAGGGGGCGCCAGTCGCGAATGGTGAGGCAGCGGGCGGCGTGGGCCAGGTAGCGGAGCCGGGAGCGGAGGGGCAGATGGGGAAAGGAGAGCACCGCCCCCACTGATCCCCAGGGGTAGAGCTTGCCATCGCAGAAGAATCCCATCTTGGTTTGGCTCCAATGGAGTCGGTCGCTGAGGTGGAGTTCGTCGAGGAGGGCAAAGAAATCCCGATCGCTCAGGCAATGGAAGTGGTAGTAGCGCTCCAGTCGCAGGCCGGCGAACTCGAAGCTGGCCGCCATGCCCCCAAGGCGGTTGTCGGCCTCGAGGATCACGGGCTCCAGTCCGAGGCGGCAGAGCTCATAGGCCACGGCCAGCCCCATGGGGCCCCCTCCGATCACGGCGATTCTGGGGTTGCCGGCCATCAGAAGGGCATCTCCAGGCTTGAGAAGCGCCGATCCTGATAGGTGATGCGCAGGGCTTCGGCCAGGGGGGTGGCGCTGACGTGAAACAGCGCGGGCCAATCGATCACCTCAAACTCATCCCCGGCCGTGAGGGCCTTGAGCTGCGACTGGGTGAAGGCGGGTTGTCTGGAGATCAGAGCCCAGAGCTGAAGGAGAACGGCAAACAAGGGTATGGGAAGGTGAATGATCCAGCTGCGGGAACTCACGGCTTGGCGCAGTTGCCGCATCAGGGTGAGGTAGCTCACCTTTTCCATGCCGGTGATGTCATAGACCCCCTGAATTGAGGGGTCGAGAAGGCAGCGTTCGATCAATTGGCAGAAATCAGCCACAAACAGTGGCTGGCGGATGAATCGGCCCGATCCGGGAATGGGAAACAAGGGTGACTTGCGCATGAAACGGGCGAGCCAACCGAGATGTTTGCGATCGAACCAGCCAAACATCAGCGTGGGTCGGAGCACAACCGCGTTGGGCCAGCGTGCCCGCACAATCTCCTCCTGCCGTCGCTTGGTTTGGGTGTAGAGATCGGTGGCCACGGAATTGACGACAGAACTGCTGATGTGCACCAGCCGATGGATGGCCGTGTCTCTCAGTTGATCGAGCACGACTTCGGTGCTGCGCACATTGTTGCGTTCAAACTGGGAGGGATCGGTATTGCCGATTTCGGCTTGCAACATCACGCAGGCCTCACAATCACGGATCGCCCTCGGCCACTCCATGCCAGTCACCAGGGTGAGATCTTCTTGAAGGAAAACCACCTCGGGAAACAGTTGGCGGCCGATGGCCACCGCCTCTGATTTTTTATCCACCACCAGCAGTCGCCAATCGGGATGGCGCTCCCGCAGGAGGGCGATCAGATTGAGACCAACAAGGCCAGCGCCGCCTGGAAGAAAAACCTTCATCGATCAGAAACGCAGAGGGGGGAGGAGTGCGGAGTGATGCCCCGCTCCGATGGCCGAAGCCGTCACCAGCCACCCCAACAGCGTCAGCTGGATGCCTCGATCACCCAGAAGGATCTCCTCGGGTTTTTCGGTGGTGTGGTCGGGGGAAAGGGAGCGGCGGCGATCCGATTCCTCGGGATCGCTGAGGAGCTGGTAGCGAAAAATCCCCACCAGCACAAAGGGGACAGTGACCAGCATCCAGCTGGTGGGGGCTCCCTTCAAGGTGGGCCCCGCCGCCCAAAGCGAATAACACATGAACGCACTGGTGGCCACCAGGCTCTCGAGACGAAGCAGCAGGGGAAGGGAGTAGCGCTCCAAAACTTGGCGTGTTTTCACCCCTCGGTGCTCGGACACCCTCAACTCGGCCTTGCGTTTCTCGATGGCCAGAAACAGGGCCAAAAGGCCCACCGTCAGAAGAAACCAGGGAGAGAAGCTCAGGCCCGCCGCCACCACCCCGCCAATGGCCCGGAGCAGGAATCCCGAGGCAACGCAAAACAAATCCAGCAGGGCCTGGCGCTTCAGTCTCAGGCAGTAGGCCAGCTGGATCAGCCCATAGATCAGCACCACGGCCGCCAGCCCGGGAGTGATGGCCCAGCCCACCACCAAGCTGAGCACCGCCAGGAGGGCGGCTGTGGCCAAGGCCGTCGGCACGCTCACCAGGCCGGCGGCGATCGGCCGGCGACATTTGCTGGGATGGGCCCTGTCGGACTCCACATCCAGGCAATCGTTCAGCAGGTAGATGGCGCTAGAGATCAGACAGAAGGCCACCAAGGCCCCGCAGGCCGCCAGCCAGATCGCCGACTCCAGTCGGAAGGCGAAGAGGGGAGCGGCGAACACCAGCAGATTTTTGGTCCATTGGCGAGGGCGACAGGCCTCAAGGAGCGGAAAAGGTAGGGGTCGATTGCCTCGCGTCCTCACATGTTCATCCCACCTTTCTCACTGAGTGAGAGTACCGGTCTCTCCCGGAGGCCTTGGATCCCTGGCGGCACCTCTCAGGCCGCCACAACCTCCTCGGGCATGACGCTGGTGGCCAGGAGATTTTTCAACTCGTCGCCCTCAATCACCTCCTTCTCCAAGATTTCCTTGGAGATGGATTCGAGCAGCTCGCGGTTGTGGCGCAGGATCGAGAGGGCCCGTTCATGGCCCCGGTCCACCAAGCCACGCACTTCCCGGTCGATCGCCTGGGCGGTGGCGTCGCTCACCACCCGCCGGGGATT
Organism: Cyanobacteriota bacterium; assembly: GCA_046309395.1. Classification (GTDB taxonomy): domain Bacteria; phylum Cyanobacteriota; class Cyanobacteriia; order PCC-6307; family Cyanobiaceae; genus Cyanobium. The sequence continues at coordinate 8,887 of JBKCPG010000153.1, forward strand.
GTTGCCGCCCCCCAAGAAACGGCTGCCGCCTTGCTTGTCGTACGCGAGGGGACCGAGGGTGTCGCTCATGCCATAGGTGCCCACCATCTGCTCGGCGATGTCGGTGGCCCGTTGCAGGTCGTTGGCGGCCCCAGTGGTCACCTCGCCGAAAACGATCTCCTCCGCGCTGCGGCCGCCCAGCAGGGTGGCGATCTGGCCTTCGAGATCCTCTTTGGAATTCAAGAAGCGCTCCTCGGTGGGAAGCTGCAGGGTGTACCCCAGGGCGGCCATGCCCCTTGGCACGATGGAGATCTTGGCCACCTTGCTGCCGCCCGGCATCAGGTGCCCCACGATGGCGTGACCCACCTCGTGATAGGCCACCACCTTCTTCTCATCGGGTTGGAGCACGCGGCTTTTCTTCTCCAAGCCAGCCACCACCCGTTCAATGGCCTCATTGAGATCAGCTTGCTCCACGCTGGTGCGATAGGCCCTCGCCGCCAGCAGGGCGGCCTCATTCACCAGGTTGGCCAGATCGGCCCCGGCAAACCCGCTGGTGGCCTGGGCGATGCGGTCGAGATCGACGCCCGGCGCCAGCTTCACCTTCTTGGCGTAGATGTCCAGGATGGTGCGGCGGCCAGAGAGATCGGGCCGATCCACCAACACCTGCCGGTCGAAGCGGCCCGGGCGCAACAGGGCTGGATCCAGGGTCTCGGGCTGGTTGGTGGCGGCCAGCACGATCACGGGCTTGTCTTTCGCCGTGAAGCCATCCATTTCGGTGAGCAGCTGGTTGAGGGTCTGCTCCCGTTCGTCGTTGCCGCCCACCACGCCCATCGAGCCAGCCCGACTCTTGCCGATGGCATCCAATTCATCGATGAAGATGATGCAAGGGGCTTTTTTCTTGGCCTCCTCGAACAGGTCTCTCACCCGGGCGGCGCCGGCCCCCACGAACAACTCCACGAATTCAGAGCCGGAAATGATGAAGAAGGGCACGCTCGCCTCGCCGGCGACGGCCTTCGACAGCAGGGTCTTGCCGGTGCCGGGGGGGCCCACCAGCAGCACCCCCTTGGGAATGCGGGCGCCGATGGCCAGGTAGCGCTCCGGGGTTTTGAGGAAATCCACGATCTCGGTCAGTTCCGCCTTGGCCTCATCCACCCCCGCCACATCGGCGAATGTCACCCGGGATTCCTCATCAGGCACATACACCTTGGCCTTGCTCTTGGTGAAGCTCAGGGCCCCCTGGGCCCCGCCCATCTGACGACGGGCAAAGAACTGCAGCACCAGGATGAAGATCAAGGGCGGCACCACCCAGCTGAGGAGGGTGGTGAAGAAGTTGGGTTTGGCTGGCGGCGCCGCGGCGAATTCCACCCCGTGCTTCTCCAGCCGTTGGGGCAGCTCCATGTCGAAGATCGGAGTGGTGGCCAGCACCGTGGGGGCGCCTTCCACCGTGGGCGCCTTGAGTTCGTAGCGGATCTGGTCTGAGGTGATGTACGCCCGCTTCACGTTGTCCGCGTCCACCTGGCCAATGAACAGGGAATAGGGGACCCGAGGCACCTGGGAGCCAGGGTTGGTGAGGAAATTGCTGAGCAGCAGCAACGTTCCCAAGCCGATCAACAGGAGATTGATCAGACCAAACCGTCGGTTGGGGCGGTTGTCGTCCTGGCGGATGGCCATGCAGCGATGGAGACGGAGTAGGCCCAAGCTAGGCAACGGCATCCACCCTTGCCCCATGGCCAGGGCTGGAGAACCGAACGCTCGATCCCCATGTGCGGCCGCTACTCCCTCACCACCGCTATCGACCGGCTGCTGCCGCGCCTCAAAGGGCCCTTGCCGGAAGGGCTGATCGAGCATTACGCCCCCAGGCCCCAGGTGCGGCCTGGGGAGCCCGTGCTGCTGCAGCGCCAGGAGCACGGCCAACTGGAGGTGGGCTTGGCCCTGTGGGGCCTGGTGCCGGGCTGGGCCCGCGACCCCCGGGGCTTGCGGCGCCCCATCAACGCCCGCGCGGAAACGGCGCCTGAGAAGCCCTTCTTCCGCGGTCCCTGGCGCCATCGCCGGGCCCTGCTGCCGGCGGATGGGTTTTACGAGTGGCAGCGCCGGGCTGATGGCTCGAAGCAGCCCTGGTTGTTCCGCCTTCGCGGCGGGGAACCCTTCTGGCTGGGGGGGCTGTGGGAGCGATGGATCGGCGCCGACGGCGGCGAGCTCGACACCGCCGTGATCCTCACCACCGCCCCCAACGATTTGCTGCGGCGGGTGCACGACCGCATGCCGGTGGTGATCCCCACCGGATTGGAGGAGGCTTGGCTCGAAGCCGCGGATGGGCCGGCCACGCGGGCCCTGGAGCCCCTGCTGGCCCCATGGGATCCGGTGGGCTGGGAGGCGGTGCGGCTCCAACCGGGCAACCTGAATCCGGTGGAGGAGATGGGCTAGACCAAACAGCATCCGCTGTTGTCCCGTGAGCCTTGAGCAGCTCGACGCCTTCCTTGCCCATAGCCGATCGCACCCCGATCTCCATGGAACGCTCCATGAGGGGGTGGATCTCGACACCTTTCTGGAGCTTGCCCGCGCCGCTGGTTTCGAAGTGGAGGAAAACGACGTGATCGCCGCCCAGCAGCGGGCCGAGGCTGACCTCAGCGATGGGGAGCTCCAGCGCCGGGCGGGCGAGGAAGCCCGGCGGCTGCGCCACTTCATTCCGGGCTGAGGGGTGGGCGATTCTCCGACAGTTCGGCGGGAGAGGGTGGCCGACTACCCCCGGCCCCCGGCCCTTGTGCCCTGCGAGCGGCACATCCGGGTGGAGGCCCTCGGGCACCTGTTGGCCGACAGCCATCGCTCCCTGCGGGTGCTGGAAACCTTCCATCCCCCCACCTTCTATCTGCCGCCGGAGGCCTTCAACCTCGGCCTGCTCCGGCCCTCCAGCGGCCGATCCTTTTGCGAATGGAAGGGGGTGGCCCAGTTCTTCGACGTGGTGTCCCCCGAGGGCCAGGCGATGCAGCGGGCGGTGTGGCGGTATCCCGCGCCCACGGCCCCCTATCGGGCTCTGGCGGGCTGGTATGCCCTGTACGCCGGCCCGATGGATGGCTGCTGGGTGGATGGCGAGCGGGTGGAGCCCCAACCGGGAGGGTTCTATGGAGGCTGGATCACCGCTGATGTGGAGGGCCCGTTCAAAGGCGATCCGCGCCATCCGGAGCTGATCTAGCGGGGTTAGCCAGAGGGGGCCGCCTTCGCCAGGGAGCCGCCGCGGCTGGCCAGTTGATCGCCGATCTCCAGCAGCAGCGCTTGGCGCACGCTGTAAAAGGCCTCCAGCTCACCGCCAAGGGCGCATTCCACCCGCAGTTGCAGCGCCCCATCCTTGACGCCACTGAACGTCACCCGTTGGGGGAGATCGTGGCGCACCCGCGGATCGTGGGCCAGCCAGTCTTGGAGCGTCGCCAGCATCCCCTCCGCCACCTCGCGGGTGGGGAGCTCCACGCCCAACTCCAGCACCAGGCGTCGATGGGGCCGGCGGCTGCCATTCACCACCGCCGAATGGGTGAAAAGCCCGTTGGGCAGATACAGCAATTCTCCATCGGCCGTGAGCAGCTCGCTGTTGAACAGGCCAATCGCCTGCACCGTGCCGCCCAAGCGCTGGGTGGGCAGCTCAATCAGATCGCCCACGGCAAAGGGACGATTGACGTACAGCATCAGCCCACTCAAGAGGTTTTCCACCAGCGTTTTGGCCCCAAATCCCAGCGCCGCCGCGCCGAGGCCGCTGGCGGTGAGCAGCACCGCGGCGGACACGCCCAAGAGTTTGAGCACCGCCAGCCCCCCTAGCAGGGCCACCAGTCCCGTGATGGTTTTGTCGATGAGATCCAGGGCGGAGGCGCGCTCCCGCTCCCCCCGGCTTTGCCACCAGCCCTCGTTGTCGGCCAGTCTCCCCAGCAGGCTGGTTTTCAGGCGCAGCAGGGTCCACATCACCCCCAGGGTGAGAAAGGCATCGCGCACTCCCCTGGGATCGCTGGGCAACTCCCACCCCAACGCCTCCAGTCGGCCATGCAGCCAGCCCATCAGCCCCGCCACCAACAGGGTGAGCGCCACGCTGAGCCGGCCGCGCCTCAGCAGCAGCCCGGCGGTGGAGCCCCTCGGAAACCGGGAGGCCAAAAGATCCAGCCCCACCCAGGCCACAGCCGCCATCAGGGGCGCCGCCAGTGGCACAGGCAACGGCAGCGGGGCTCGCGCCATCGTCATGGGGCGTCAGGGGGAGACGCCACCGCTCCGCGCCAAAGAAGGTCGCCTTTCAACCAGGCCAGCTCCGCCGAGGCGAGCCCCCACACCCCGTGCATGGTCTCCGCGCCAAGGTGTCCCAGGGGGGTGCGGGCCGGATCCCCTCCCAGCAGCTTGGGGGCGATCACCGCCGCCACCTCCTGCACACAGCCCTCTCTCAGGGCCGCCGCCGCCAGGCTGGGGCCGCATTCCCAGAGCACCTGGTTGCATCCCCGCCTCGCCAGGGCTTCCAGCAAAGGCCGGGGACCGCAGCGCTCCAGGGAAAGCCGTTCCACTCCCAGGGCATCCAGGCGGTCCCGGGCCGCCTCGCTGGCCCCGGGCCCATGGGCCACCAGGGTGGGTCCCTCGTCTTGACACCAGAGGTGGGCCCGGGCGGGGAGCTCCAGCTCCCGGCTGAGCACCACCCGCAGCGGTTCGGGTTGGCGCACGCCGCGACTGGTGAGGCGGGGGTTGTCGGCGCGCACCGTGCCCCCTCCCACGATCACGGCGTCGCAGGCGGCCCGCAGACCATGGACCCATCGCCGGGCCGCCGAACCGCTGATCCACTGGCTTTGCCCATTCGGCAGCGCGGTTCGGCCATCCAGGCTCATGGCCCACTTGAGGCTTCCCAGGGGGCGGCCTTCCTGGCAGCGGTGCAGAAAGGCCGGGTTTTGCCGCCGGGCCCCCTCCTCCCCCACCCCGGTCAGCACCTCCACACCGGCCGCCCGCAACATCGCCAGGCCTTGCCCCGAGACCCGGGGATAGGGGTCGGTGAGGGCCACCACCACC
>JBKCPG010000154.1:0-7138 GCA_046309395.1 Cyanobacteriota bacterium
GGAAAGAGGCTGAAGGGTGGGGTGACGGCCATCAGTCGAGGACTTCGCCGGTCTTCTTGAGGCGGCGTTTCTTGTTGCCGTCCTTGTCGACGACAATCTCCACGCGGCTGGCCACCTTTTTGCTGGTGGAATAGAGCATCACATTGGAGGCGTGCACGGAGGCCTCCTCGGTGACGATGCGGCCGCTCTCCCCTTCCTGCGTGGGTTTGACATGACGGGTGCGGAGGTTGATGCCTTCGACCACCACGCGGTTTTCATAGGGCAGGGTGCGAATCACCTCTCCGGTCTTGCCCTTGTCCTTCCCGGCGATCACCTGAACGGTGTCGCCCTTGCGGATGCGCATTTTGACGCGCACCTGGGGCTTGGAGCGCGGCGTTGCGGTGGCCATCTCAGATCACCTCCGGAGCGAGGGAAACAATTTTGGTGAAGTTGCGCTCCCGCAGTTCCCGGGCCACAGGTCCGAAGACTCGGGTGCCTTTGGGGTTGTTGTCGTTGCCGAGGATCACCGCGGCGTTGTCGTCAAAGCGAATGGAATTGCCGGTGTCGCGCCGGAGGGTGGCTCTGGTGCGCACCACCACGGCCTTCACCACATCCGACTTCTTGACCCCCATGTTGGGCATGGCATCTTTGACCGCCGCCACGATGACGTCACCGACGTGGGCATAGCGGCGGTTGGTGCCGAGCACCCGGATGCACTGGATGCGCTTGGCGCCGCTGTTGTCGGCGACGGTGAGGAAGGTTTCCTGCTGGATCATGGTTGGCTCTCCTGGCTGGCCGGGGCCGCCGCGGCGTGGGTGTTGACGATCACCTCAGACACCGCCCAGCGCTTGGTGCGGCTGAGGGGTCGGGTTTCGGTGATACGCACCCGATCGCCGACCTTGCAGCTGTTGCTTTCGTCGTGGGCTTTGTAACGGGTGGTGCGGCGAACGGTCTTTTGATAGATGGGGTGAGGGAAGCGGTTTTCCACCGCCACCACCACCGTTTTGTCCATCTTGTCGCTGACGACGGTGCCGACCCTTTCCTTGCGTGCCATGGGAATCAGGGGGTTGGGGAGGCGGCGGAGCGCTGAAGCTCCTGACGCACCGTGAGCAGGTGAGCCAGCTTGACGCGGGCCTCCTTGAAGCGGTGCGGGTGCTCCAGCCGACGGGTGGCCTGCTGGAAGCGGAGGTCGAAGAGTTCACGCCGGATGGCGTTGATCTGTTCGGTGAGTTGGGGCTCGCTGAGCTTGCGAGCCTCGGCGATGTCGGGTCGGGCCATGGTCAAGACTCAGCGGCGGAGGCGGGCACAGGAGCGGCTCCGGTGGGGGAGGCCTCCTGGAGGTCGGCCTCGGAGACGAACTTGGTCTTCAGAGGCAACTTGTATTGGGCCAGTCGCATGGCTTCCCTGGCGATGGCCTCGGTGATCTCGGCGCCGCCCATTTCGAAGAGAATGCGGCCCGGTTTGATCACGGCCACCCAGAATTCAGGGTTGCCCTTGCCGGAGCCCATGCGGGTTTCGGCTGGCCGCATGGTGACTGGCTTGTCGGGGAAGATGCGGATCCAGATCTTCCCGCCCCGCTTGACGTAGCGGGTCATGGCCCGACGGGAGGCCTCGATCTGGCGGGAGGTGATCCAGCCACACTCCTGGGCCTGCAGGGCGTACTGACCGAAGGCGATGGTGGTGCCCCTGGGGGCATCGCCACGCATGCGGCCTCGCTGCTGCTTGCGGAATTTGACGCGTCGTGGACTCAACATGGTTTAAGCCTCCCTCACTCCTCGTTGGAGCGATCTTCGAACTGTTGGGGGCGCCGATTCGCCCGCCGCTTGGGAGCGGCCCCCACGGGCGCCTGCTCCTGTTGGCCGGGGAGCACCTCCCCTTTGAAGACCCAGACCTTGATGCCGAGCACCCCGTAGGTGGTGCTGGCCACCTTGGTGGCGTAATCAATGTCGGCCCGCAGGGTGTGAAGCGGCACCCGACCTTCGCGGGTCCATTCGGTGCGGGCGATCTCCGCGCCATTGAGGCGTCCGGCCACCTGGATCTTCAGACCCAGCACCCCAGCTCTCTGGGCGCGCTGCACGGCCATGCGCATGACACGGCGGAAGGCGACACGCTTTTCCAGCTGCTGGGCGATGTATTCCGCCAGCAGAAAGGCGTCAGCGTCGACGCGCTCCACCTCGACCACGTTGATGCGCACCTGGCGGTTGGTGTCGCCGAGGGTTTTCTGGATGCCGCCGCGGAGTTCCTCAATGCCACTGCCCTGCCGTCCGACGAGGACACCCGGGCGGGCGGTTTTGAGTTCCACCTCCAGCTGATCGGCCTTGCGGGCGATGAGCACGTCGCTGATGCCAGCGGCGGCGTATTTCTTGTGGATGAAGGTGCGGATCCTGTCGTCCTCCCGCAGGAGGGTGGGATAGGTGCGGCTGGGGGCATACCAGCGGGAGCGGTGTTCCTGGGTGATCCCCAGGCGCAGGCCGGTTGGATGGATCTTGTGTCCCATCGGTCGGAGGTCCTCGGGGGTCAGGCGGTGCGTGGAGCCACAGCGATGCTGATGTGGCAGGTTTGTTTCTTGATGGCGTAGGCCCGTCCCTGGGCGCGGGGACGGAACCGCTTCAGGGAAGGACCCATGTCGGCGTGGGCCTGGCTGATCACCAGGGTGGCCGGATCGAGGCCGAGGTTGTGCTCGGCGTTGGCCACGGCGGAGCGCAGCACCTTGGTGATGGGTCCGGTGGAGCGGTAGGGCATGAACTCAAGCAGGATCAGGGCGTCGCGGTAGCTGCGGCCCCGAATTTGATCGAGCACCCGGCGCACCTTGGAGGCGGAGCCGCGGATGTAGCGGCCGTGGGCGAGAGCTTGGGTGGTGGTTGCCATGGATCAGCGGCCTCCCTTTTTGTCTTTGGTGTGGCCCCGGAACGTGCGGGTGGGGGCGAATTCGCCGAGCTTGTGGCCCACCATCTGCTCGGTGACGTAGACGGGCACATGGCTCTTGCCGTTGTGGACGGCAATGGTGTGACCGATCATCAGCGGCAAGATGGTGGAAGCCCGGGACCAGGTTTTGATCACGGACTTGTCTTCAGCGGCGTTTTGCTTTTCAACCTTGCGAAGCAGGCTGTCGGCAACGAATGGACCTTTTTTGAGTGAGCGTCCCATGGCGGATCAGGCGGGGGGCAAAGCGGTGTGAGGCATCAGGAGTCGCGGCCGCCACGGCTCCGCTTGGAGGTGCGGCGACGTTTCCGGAGCACGAACCTGTTGCTGGGCTTGTTGCGCTTGCGGGTTTTCAAGCCGAGGGCGGGTTTGCCCCAGGGGGTGACGGGCCCTGAGCGGCCGATGGGCGCCCGGCCCTCGCCACCACCATGGGGGTGGTCGCAGGGGTTCATGACGCTGCCGCGCACTTCGGGGCGGCGGCCCAGCCAGCGCTTGCGGCCAGCTTTGCCGAGGCTGGTGTTGCGCTGCTCGGCGTTGCCCACCTCCCCAAGGGTGGCGTAGCACTCGCGACGCACCAGCCGCACCTCCGTGGAGGGGAGCTTGAGGGCCACGTAGTCGCCCTCCTTGGCCACCACCTGGGCGCTGGCGCCAGCGGTGCGCACCATCTGGCCGCCCCGACCGGGATAGAGCTCCACGTTGTGGACGCTGGAGCCCAGGGGAATGGCGGAGAGGGGCAGGGCGTTGCCGGGTTCGATGGGCACTTCAGGCCCGGAGATCACGGTGTGGCCCACGCCCACGCCCGCTGGAGCGAGGATGTAGCGCTTTTCGCCATCCACGTAATAGAGGAGGGCGAGGCGAGCGTTGCGATGGGGGTCGTAGTGGATGGCGGCCACCCGGGCGGCCACGCCGTGCTTGTCACGGCGAAAATCCACGACGCGGTAGAGGCGCTTGTGGCCACCGCCGCGATGGCGGCAGGTGATGACCCCCCGATTGTTGCGGCCCTTGAGGCGGTGCTTGGCCACCACAAGGCCGCGCTCGCGGCGCTTGCCGGAAGAGAGTTCGCTGAAGTCGGTGAGCACCAGGGTGCGGGTGCCTGGGCTGGTGGGTCGGTAGGAACGTATAGCCATGGTGATGGGACCCCTCAGGACTCAGGGAACAACGGGATGGACTGACCCTCGGCCAGCCGCACGATGGCCTTCTTCACCCGGGCGCGTTTGCCCGCGAAGCGGCCGACCCGGCGGGTGCGCCGGGGTGGATTCATGGTGCTCACCCCGATCACCTTGACGGAGAAGAGGGATTCCACGGCGGCCTTGATGTCGGGCTTGGCGGCGCGGGGGTCGACTTCGAAGGTGTATTGATTGCCCTCGAGCAAACGGGTGGCCTTCTCGGTGATGAGCGGGCGCCGAATCACATCGGGGAGCCGCTCAGCAAAACGCTTAGCCATCGCTGTAAACCTCCTGAATCTTGGCCAGAGCCCCCTCGTTGAGCACCAGTTTCTGGGCATTGAGGAGATCAAACACATTGAGCTGATCAGCGGCGATCAACTTCACCCGCTCCAGGTTGCGCACGGAGAGCTTGAGGGTGTCGCTGGCGCCGTCGATCACGAGCAGCACGCGGCTCTCGGGGGTGATGTCGAGCCGTTGCAGGGCCGCGGTGATCTCCTTGGTTTTGGGAGCCTGGAGGGTCGCTCCAAAGTCCTTCACCACGGTGATGTCCGCCAAGCGGCTCATCAACGCCGTGCGCAAGGCAAGCCGGCGCTCCTTGCGGTTGAGGTGGAGGGCATAGCTGCGCGGCTTAGGGCCGAACACGATGCCGCCACCGGGGCGCAGGGGGGTGCGGATCGAGCCTTGGCGAGCGCGACCGGTACCCTTTTGCTTGTAGGGCTTGCGGCCACCCCCGGCCACTTCCGCCCGGGTGAGGGTGCTGGCCGTGCCCTGGCGGGCATTGGCGAGCTGGCGCAACACAGCGCGATGGAGCAGGTCTGGGGCGGTGGTTTCCTTGGCGACGGCGAGATTGAGCTCGGCCTGGCCGCTCTCTTTCCCTTGCCAATCGCGCACAACACATTTGGCCATGATGGTTCTCCTCCTCAGGACGCGGCTTGGCTGCCCACCCGGCGAGCCGGGCGGATGTCGAGCAGGGCGCCGGGCTTGCCGGGCACCGATCCCTTCACCACCAGCAGATTGCGGGCGGCGTCCACCTTGAGGATGGTGAGCCCGCGGGTGGTGACGGGCTTACCGCCGTAGCGGCCCGCCATGCGCTTGCCGGGGTAGACGCGGCCGGGGGTGGTGCCAGCGCCGGTGGAGCCGGGCTCGCGGTGGTTTTTGGAGCCGTGGGTCATGGGACCGCGGCTGAAGCCATGGCGCTTCTGGTAGCCGGCAAAGCCCCGACCGATGGTGTCGCCGCGGACATCCACCTTTTGGCCGGCCTCGAAATCGGCCACGGTGACAGTGCCGCCGAGCTCAAAGCCATCAACTGCATCCACGCGCACTTCGCGCAGGTGGCGCAGGGGCTCGGCGCCGGAGCGGGCGAGGTGACCCTGGGCGGGCTTGTTGACGAGCTTCGGGCGAATGTCGCCAAAGCCGAGCTGCACAGCGCTGTAGCCATCGCTGGCAGGGGATTTGATCTGGGTGATGCGGCAGGGGCCCGCTTCGATCAGGGTGACCGGAACAGACCTGCCCTCTTCATCGAAGAACTGGGACATGCCCAGTTTCTTCCCGAGAATGCCGATAGACATTGACTGAGGGGAGAACGCCAGCTGGACACCCCCGGAAACCTCCGGCTGCCAAAGGAGCCGGTGCCCGAGGGGTTGGGCTGAATTCGGAAACTGGCGTGGGGGCAGGCGGAGGCATGCCACCGGAGCTAGCAGACGAATCAGCGGGCTGGGACTTGGCTGGCTCCCGCGAGGGGGGCACAGGCAGTTTCCCGGTGGCTCCACCGTGCCGAAACACCGTGGCGGCCACACTGGCCTGGAGGATCACCACCACGGGCAACCCTGCGCCGTTGCTTGGAGGCCCGGCTAGCGGTCGGGCACAAGGCATCAGCACAAGCAAAAAGAGTAGCGCATGGGGGTTCACCCCCCAAACCAGCCCGAAAAGCAACCCCCGCCGGTGTTTTTTGACAGACTCCCCCACAACTCGCGCCGTCGCCGCCATGCCCCTGCTGCTCACGGGCCAAGGATTCCGCCAGGAACTGGAGAAGGCCGGGGCCCTGGCGCTCTACGTGCCCCTGGAGGGCGGCAGTGAAACCCGGCTGCTGCGGCGCCTGCGGGCCGCGGGCTACCAGGCCCACCTCACCTCGGCGCGGGGCCTGGGCGATCCGGAGGCGTTTCTGTTTGAGCTGCACGGGGTGCGGCCTCCCCATCTGGGCCACCAGAGCGTGGGGCGCGGCGCCGCCGTGGGCGAGGTGCAGCGGGTGCAACCCCAGCTGGGCCATCTTCTAGAGGGGAAAGGCCCGGTGGTGCTTTGGTTGTTGGAGGGGCAGGTGCTCTCCAGCGCTGAGCTCGCCAGCCTGGTGGCCCTCTGCAAGCGGGAACCCCGGCTGAAGATCGTGGTGGAGATGGGCGGCGCCAGGGCGCTGCGCTGGAAGCCGCTGGCGGAGGTGGCGGCCAGTTGAGCACGCCGGACCGCCTGGCCCTGCTGTGGGGCACGGCGTTTTTTGCGGGATCGGCGGGCCAGTGGCTGAGCCGCTTCAGCGGTGTGCCAGCGGTGGTGGTGTTGCTGGGGCTTGGGCTGTTGATCGGCCAGGCGGGCCTGGGGCTGGTCCGCCCGGAGGATCTGGGCCAGGGCTTGAAGCCCCTGGTGGGCCTGCTGGTGAGCCTGGTGCTCTTCGATGGCGGCTTGACGCTGCGGCTGGCGGGGCCCGACCTGCAGCGCTCGGTGACGCAGCTGGTGTTGCTTCGCTCGGTGTTGAGCCTGGCGGGCGGGGCGGCACTGGCCCACCTGGTGGCGGGCCTGTCATGGCCGCTGGCGCTGGTGTTCGGCGCCATTGCGCTCTCCACCGGGCCCACGGTGGTGAACTCCCTGGTGAGGCAAATGCGCTTGGCGCCCCTGTTGGGGCAGGTGTTGGAAGCCGAGGGGCTGATTCTGGAACCCTTCTCCGCGGTGCTCGCCCTGCTGCTGCTCCAATCGGCCCTGGGGGAGGTGGGCAGCTGGCAGGAGCTGGCGCCACGGCTGGCGTTGCGCTTTGGCGGGGGCGTGGCGGCCGGTTGAGCACGCCGGACCGCCTGGCCCTGCTGTGG
>JBKCPG010000155.1:0-2843 GCA_046309395.1 Cyanobacteriota bacterium
GGCTTTGCCGGCGTGGCCGGCGCCATTGCCGCCAAGGGACTGCCGCTGGCGCCCGTACTTCTGGTGGCCGCCATGGCCCTGATGGCGGTGGGTTCAGCCCTGGTGATCAGCGGCTGGAAAGCCCGACTCGGAGCGGTGCTGCTGCTGGTGTTCCTGGTGCCCACCACCCTGCTGTTCCACGGCGATGTGGCCGACAAGATGGAGCGGATTCAGCTGTTCAAGAACCTGGCGATCATGGGGGGCCTGCTGCTGGTGGCCGATCAGGACAGCAGGCCCTGAGACGAGAGATATCCCAGAACCTGAAAAATTTCCGAGGCACCCTGCGCCGCCGCCGGAAACATCGCCGCCGCCAGCAAGCCGCTGGCAAAGGAAGGATCCGCAAGCGCCCCCGGATTCATCCCCCTGGAGGGGCGCCGAGTGCTGGAGATCCGCCGTGCATGGCGGCAGCCAGGAGGATGGCATCCGCTGTCTGCTGGCGGGTGGAGGCCCGCGGCTCCGCCGCTCGATCCATCACCGGTGCGCCCTCATCGACCGGGGTGATTGCCACGGACACACGACCGGCGGGAGTGCCAGCCGGCAGCTTCAGGGTCCGGTCCTCCTTGCGTTCCGTCGTGAAGAAGCTGCCCATTGCCAGAGCATGATTGCAATCACCTTGGAAGCGGATCCTGTTCCGATCGGCCTTTTCAGGCCAGAGAGCGAGCAGCGCAGCGGCATGCATCGGCATCAGCGGTACGAAGGGAGCTGCAGCCAGTGCAATCGACCTGATGGATCAGCCCCAGGTGGTTGCCTACTACGCCTGGTGCATGGCGAGCGTGGCGATCGCCGATCTGCCCGAGCGATCGCCGTGGCGCCGGCCGCACCCGCCGTCCATCACTGCTTGACCACAGCCCGGCAGATGCGTTGGGCGGCCTCCCGTCCTCCGAAGAGATTGCGGGCCGCCGGACCGACCTGCAGGGCGGCAAGGCCGCCCATGAGGTGCACAGGGGTTCCGGGCCAGCGCAGATCAGGCCCGAGAACCGGCCAGTCATCCACCAGCTCAATCGGCTGTTGCTGATGCAGCTGCCGCAACAGCGGCTGCTGGCTGACGCCCTGCCGATGCCCCGTGGCGAGCCAGATCCGATCCGCGGCAAGCCGCTGGCCTCCGGTGCAGACAATGTCCCAGTGATCGGAACTCCAGCGTGCGGCCTGCACCTCGCGGTGTTCATAAAGCTGGAGTTCGCCGCTTCGTTGGGCCTGCCTGAGATCTGCCGCAGCCTCGGGAGTGATCGAACCGCCGTCCCGTGCCTCCAGAACGAGGCGGCGGCGGCGGTGCATGCAGGGTTCCGCATGAAAGCTCTTGAGGTACTTGGGGCCCAGCCAGCCGGGATCGGCATCGAAAGGCTTCTGTTTCAGGCCACCGCGGCACAGCAACCGCACCTTGGCGCCGCGCCGCAGCGCCCCGAGGCTGAGATGGGCACTGGTGAGCCCGCCGCCGACAATCAGGATCCGTTCACCAGGGCGCAGCCGCAGCGCCGGCAGATCAATCGCGTCGCTGTGCCGCAGCGCATCTGCCGGGGCCTCGCCTGCGATGCCCTTGCTCCAGGCAGGCCACCGCGGGGTTCCGTTGCCCGTCGCGATCACCACCCTCCCGGCCTGCACTGTGGTCCCATCACTGAGCGATAGCTCGAGCGGGCCCTTGCCGTTCGCTGGAAGGCTGATGTGCTCGACGCTCGCCGCCTGCACACGCCCCTCCAGCGCAAACTCGCTGATCACCTCGCGGCAGAAGGCGGCAAACAGAGTGGTGTGCGGCAGACCATACGCACCTTCCAGCTGCCGATGGCGCTGCTGGCGGTGGGCAAAGCGCCGCAGGGCATGGGCATTCGGTTGGGGGTGGTGGGGTGTGGGGGACCGCAGCCAGGGAATTTCGTAGCGCTCCATCTGGCGCTGCCAGCGGCTCAGCCAGTTGCCACTCGGATCGACGATCCTGAGGCGGCGATGCAGCCGCGGACGCTTCCGCAGCAACAGACAACTGAGGGTGAGGGCCTGAGGTCCGGCCCCAACCATCACAAGATCAGCCATGGGCCAAGGGTGCACTCTGCTGGCAGGAACGGCAGAGGCCGCGGCTCACGCAGGTGAGGTGATGGTCATCGCGCTCCAGCGGGGCATAGACGCTCTCCCCATTGGGCAACTTGCGGCAGCGCACCAGGCCTGAGCGCCGCGGCAGCCGCGTGTTCCGGTCCACGGTGGCCAGCCCGTGCCGCTGGGAACCCTGCTTGAGACGTTCCCGCGGCTCCTGGCCGCTGAGCTCGGCATTCGCCTCCTGCGACGCAGCCAGCAAAGCCCGCTGCCGGAGCCCCTGGGGCAGGGCGTCCGGATCGGGGGGATGGGCGCGTGGAGCCATGGGCGGACCGCCAGGTGGGCAACCTGCTAGAACGAGAACCATTCTCAGCATACGGGGCTCCGGCTCCTCCCTGGCCATGGCCTTCTCCAGCCCTGTTCCCGCCGCCGAGCGCCTGCCGGTGACCGTGCTCACCGGTTACCTCGGCGCCGGCAAAACCACATTGCTCAACCGGATCCTCACCCATGAGCACGGCCTCAAGGTGGCGGTGATCGTGAATGAATTCGGAGAAGTGGGTATCGACAACCAGCTGGTGGTGGATGCCGATGAAGAGATCTTCGAGATGAACAACGGCTGCATCTGCTGCACCGTGCGCGGCGATCTGATCCGCATCATCGGCAACCTGATGAAGCGGCGGGATCGCTTTGATCACCTGGTGATCGAAACCACCGGTCTGGCCGATCCGGCGCCGGTGATCCAGACCTTCTTTGTCGATGAAGACCTGCGCGATGAGCTGCGCCTCGAT
>JBKCPG010000156.1:0-5401 GCA_046309395.1 Cyanobacteriota bacterium
TGAACCGGGCCTTCGTCAACGACACCCTTTGGCCTGAATTTCAGGAACTGCAAAGCACCTTGGCCGCCTACTTCGACGCCCTCACCGACCGGGTGATCGAGCAGGCCTTGGATGTGAAGGCTGGCGAGGCCGAGGAGCGCACCGCGGCCGCGCCCCAGCTGGCGCCCCAGGACCATCAGGGGTCGTTGTTGTAGGGGCTGGAGCTCTCGGGAAGGTTGATGCTTGGCTCAAGTCAAACCGTCGTGGTGGTGGGTGAATGCCGCCCACCCCATCGGTGTGGCTGATGAGCGCGCCTACCGGTGCGGTTCCTCCACCAGCAGCTGATCGTAGTCGAGCTTGTTGAGGAAGCCCTTGCGGTGCTCATAGTCGCGCAGCAGGTCGCGCACATAGCTGTTGTGACGAGGGATCCTTCGCCAGTCGTCGATGGCGGCGGCCAGGCGCCGGCAGCTGTCGAGATGGCGCACGGCACGGCTGTAGCGGTTGGCTTGGCCCGTTTCGAGGATGAACTCCACCAGCAACCGCAGGCAGAGGGTGGCGGCCAGGGGTTGGGAGTCCTCCAGCGCGCTGACGATGCCCTCCAGCAGAGGCTCATCGCCGCCGTGGAGCTGGTGAGGCCGCGCCAGGATCAGCCGGGCCGTGCGGCGCCGATCCGGCCAGCGGTGCAGGAATGCCAGCGCGGCCGGCGCATTGGGGTGGCGCAGCACCTGATCGAGAGCCTTCTCCAGAGCGGGTTCATCCTCAAAAGCTGGTAGGCGGCGCAGGTAATCGCGCAGGTGAGTCAACGACAGGCGATCCAGGGCGAACGCCAGCCGCGGGCGCTGCGCCTCCTCTTGCCGGCCCAGGGCCTCCAGGGCCTCCAGGTGGGCATCCAGCCAGCGCCGGTAGCCGTCACTGCGCAAGCCCCGCCGCCGCGGCACCGCCTCCAGCACCGCCAGGGCCCGCTCGGGCTGGCCGGCGGCGGTGAGGCGCCGGGCCACCCGGGCCGCCAACCGCGGCCGGCACAGGGCGGCGGGCAGGTGATCGCGGTAC
Source organism: Cyanobacteriota bacterium (assembly GCA_046309395.1). Lineage (GTDB taxonomy): Bacteria > Cyanobacteriota > Cyanobacteriia > PCC-6307 > Cyanobiaceae > Cyanobium. Next base: position 1,030 of record JBKCPG010000156.1, read on the forward strand.
TCCGCCCAATAGGCCTCGGCATCGTTGAGCCCATCGGCGATCGCCAGCATGGCCAGCCGCACCCGTTGGTGGCGCACCGCCGGATCCCGGTCGATCGCCTCCGGGGTCGAGAACTCGGGTTCGAAGTCGCCGATCCAGGGCTCCATCCGCATCGTCTCCTCCGGCTCGTCATCCCCATCGTCGTCATCCCATTCGGGATTGTGGAAGCCGTAAACGTTGTAGACGTCGCTGTGGGTGCAGACGCCAGCCTCCTCCGCCTCGTCTTCCCCACCCGGGTCGGGCTGATCCTCCTCCACCCAGTAGGGCCGGGGAGCGGCGGTGGCGGGTCGCATTTCCTCGATCCGGGCGCGCAGGCGCAACAGGCCCTCGGTTCCGAGCGCTGGCGCCAGGTGCACGATCAGCAGGTTGTACTGGCCCATGTGGGTGCTCATCGCCAACTCGGCCACCTGATCCGCCAGGGCCGCTGGCGCCAGGCTGGCGAGGGGCGCCAGGGCCCCCAGATCGGCGCTCAAGGCTTGAAAGAAGCCCAGGGCCCGGTCGTCGAAGTCTTCGCAACGATCCCGCACCGAGGTGCCTAGCTCCAGGAAGCGCCACAGCAGCTCCACCGCCAGGGCCGGGGCCACGGAGGCGATGGGTCCGAGGATCACCTGCCGCTGGCGTTCCAGATCGATGAGCAGGGCATCGCAATCGCGGGCGTCCAGCCAGCGGCTGGAGCGATCCACCGCGGCCAGCCGCTTGCGCACCTCCTGCGCCAGCTCCACAGGGCCCTGGCTCTCGGCCAGGGCCAGCCGCAAGGTGCGCCTCGCCGCCGCGTTGCCCTCGCTGATCTCCATCAAGAGGGCCGCCAGCCGGGCGGCGCCCAAACCCTCGAGGTTTTTGGCGTTGAGGCTGTTGCGGGCGGCCATGGCGATGGCGGGAACGGACCGCAAGGCGGCGCGGGGATGGGGCCATTCTTGCGCTGGTGGCGGCCGTTGGGGCCAGAGCCCCAGCGGCGGTGACGGGGGGCGGGAGGCTCAGGGTCTCGTGGCCGCCCATAGGATCGGAGCATGGCCGCAAGCGAGAGCACGTTTGCCCAACTGCGCCGCCGGGAGCGGGAGCGGCGGATCGCGGCCCCGCGCCAGCGCCTGAGCGACACCCTGGGGCCAACCGATGCGGCGTCTGGCTGTTCGGCTCCCTGGCCAGGGGGGACTGGGATGGGTTTTCGGATACCGATCTGCTGGTGGTGGCCGCCAACCAGCACGAGGCTGAACGAGCCGCCGATCAGCTGGACAAGGCCCTGGTGGGCGAGGACGTGCTGGCGATCGATCAGGCGCGCTGGGAAGCGATGGACCATTCTCCGTCGCCCCATTGGCGGGCGATCCGCGCCCAGGCGATCCGCCTCCATCCGCAACCATGAGCCAGGCCCGACCCGGGGCTTGGTGGCGCCAGGCCCGCGACGACCTCATCTGGCGGAGCTGGCCAGCCGCCATGGCTTCCAGGCCCAGGCCTGCTTCTTTGCCACCCAAGCGGCGGACAAGGCTCTCAAGGGGGTGATCGTGGAGCTGGGCCTGGAGCCGCCCCACACCCACGGCCTGCCCAAGTTGGTGGCGGCTCTGGAGCAAGAGGGTGTGGAGGCCTCGGGCCTTGCGGCCTTGCCCCTGCGGGCCTTGACGCGCATGACCGTGACCAGCCGCTATCCCCTGGAGGACACGCCGCCCATGGATCTCTTCGATCCGACAGACAGCGCCCAGGCGATCGCGACGGCCGCGGCGGTGCTGGGCTGGGTGGAGGGGCTGGGTGGAGTGGCTGGATCAGGGGGCCGGCCTCAATCCGGGTGATGGGCGGTGACAGGCGGTGGCACTCGATCTGTGGGACCCGCGCCCCTTTCTTCCCTCTCCCTCACGGCCCCATTGCCCAGCTATCACTGGTACTCCGCGGTGTGCCGGCCCCGGCCCTATCTGGTCTGTCACCTTCTGCCCGGGCGGGCCGCCAGCACTGGCGACACCGGTATCCCTGCCGCCTCGAACTCAGCGGCGGACTCCAGCTCCAGTTCCAGCTCCAGCTTCGAACCGGGAACCGGCCCCGAACGGGAAACCACCTACATCTTCCGGCCAGTGGCCCTCAAAAAGGTGACCCACCACCCCGATGGCGTGCTCTGGCCTCGCCAAAACCCCGGCGGCAGCAAACAGCGGCCGGTTGTCCTCCTGGAGGTGCAGATGCATCCCGATCGGCGTTTCCACCGTCGCCTCGCCGCGGAAACCTTCCGCTTCCTTCAACAGCATGAGGAGGTGGCGTACCTGCGTGTGCTGGTGCTTCTGGCCCACCGGCGCCTGGCCCTCGGCTCCGGCCAGCCCCCACTGTTGCGGCGCTTCCTTGAGCACGACGTGATCTGGGTGGATCTGCAGGCCCTCGCCCGCCGCCCCGATCTGGATCCTTCGCTGGCCCTTCTCACTCTTCCTGTTCAAAAAGAGCCCGATCTCGGGCCCTGTGCTCAGCGCATCCTGGCGCTCAGGCCGGGTCTGATGGAGTTGATCCTGCCTATTCTTTCTGAACGCTTTCAAGGACTTTCCCCCTCCCAGATCATGGCCACCCTCGGCATCTCCAAAGACTTCTGGCGCCACACCCGCGCCTTTCAGGACATCCTGGCGGAAGGGCGGCAAGAAGGTGTTGAACTTGGGCGGAAGGAGGGGCTGCGGGAGGGTGTGGAGGAAGGCCGCCGCCGCGAGGCCAGCGCTCTGGCCCTGCGGCTGCTGGAGCGTCGCTGTGGCTCCCTCAGCGCCACCACCACCGCCCGCATCTAAGCGCTGAACCTTGCGCGACTGGAGGAGCGGGCTCTCGCCCTGCTCGATTTTCCCGGCGCCGAGGATTTGCGGGCTTGGCTGGAACTGTAAGAATGCTGAAGGCGATCAACGTCTGAGCGGAAGGAAGTGAAGCGCCGCGGTGCCATCGGGGGGACATCCCCAATCGGCAGCCCAAACCAGCAGCCTCAAGCCAATGACCGCGGCCCCACAGCCAAGGGTGAAGAAACACCCAAGTGTTGAGGGATGAAGGGATTAAGGGTGAAGGGAAAGCCCCTGGGGGAGGCAAACCACACGGAAACCGACGTAGTTGACGGCATAGTCGGGCCGACCGAGGGAGCGGTAGGCCGAGCGGCAGTTCCCGGGGTAGATGTTCCAGGAGCCGCAGCGCAGCACCCTTGCGGACTGCCCCGTCTCAGCGTTTCTGTCCAACCAAGCTCGGCCATCGTCAGGAGCACCCGTGTAGGAATCGTGCCATGCATCCAGACACCACTCCCACACATTGCCGTGCGAGTCGTGCAAGCCCCAGCCATTGGCCGGGAAGAGACCCACGGCTGAGGTCTCGCCTCGATTGCCCCCCCTGGGAGCTTCTCCATAGCTTTGCGTCGCGTTGAAATTCGCCAACTCGCTGATCACGGTGCCACCAAAATGAAATGGCGTCGTCGTGCCCGCTCGGCAGGCGTACTCCCACTGAGCTTCACTGGGCAGGGTGTAGGTTCGCCCCGTGAGATCGCTCAGCTGTTGGCAAAAGGCCATGGCGTTTTGCCAACTCACTTGCTCCACCGGCCGCTGGTGGCCATCGGCGCGGTTGCCCTGAAATCGCGAGGGGTTGGTGCCCATCACCTGCCGCCACTGGGCCTGGGTGATCGGCGTCTGGCTCATCCAGAAGCCCTCCAGGGTCACCTGGTGCTGGGGAGCCTCTTTGCCTGAATGGCCCGTCTCCTCTGGCGGTGAGCCCATCAGGAAGCTGCCGGCGGGGATCGCCACCATCGTCAGCGCCACACCCTCCCCCAGCGGCTCAAACCAGGCCCCCGGGGCCTCCAGCCTTGGCGTGGCCCACAACCGCAGCCGCACCAGCTCCGTGCACACCGCCCGGCCAGCGGCGTCCACCATGGCGCTGGGCAGCAGCAGCCAGCGGGGCTCATCGTCATGGGTGGGAGGCTCGCTACGGTGAATGCTCTGGAGCGCCGCAGCGGCCTGGCAAAGCGCCTCCAGCAGCGGGGCGGCCCGCTTCGTTTCCAGGGGTTCCAGCAGCTGGCGCCGTTCCAGAAAGCCACTCAGAGCCGCCACGCTGCCCTGCCTCCCCACCAGCGCCAACACCTGGATGGCCAGCGGCCACTCCCGGGAAGCGCGCTCGCTGTGCGTCAGCACGTCGCCCAGAGCCTCCCCCGCTGACGCCACCCCCCGGGGATCCGCTTCCGCCAGCGTCAGCGGGGGAGGCTCTGGGCGACGTGCTGACGCAAAGCGAGCGCGGTTCCCGGGAGTGGCCGCTGGCCATCCAGGTGGTGGCGCTGGTGGGGAGGCAGGGCAGCGTGGCGGCTCTGAGTGGCTTTCTGGAACGGCGCCAGCTGCTGGAACCCCTGGAAACGAAGCGG
>JBKCPG010000157.1:0-3033 GCA_046309395.1 Cyanobacteriota bacterium
CCGCAAGGCCCTTGGCGACAAGGTGTTCGACGTGCTCGGTCAGCTGTTCACCGGCCGCTCGCTGCGGGAGCTGCTGATGGATGCGGTGCTCTACAACGCCGATCCGGCGGTGAAGGCCCGCATGCAGGAGATCGATGAGGCCGTGAAGTCCGACCACCTGCTGGAGCTACTGGAGCGCCGTGCCCTCGGCGTCTATCAGGAAAGAAGTCCACTCGTGGCGCTGGCTTGAGCACCACCTACATCTTACCCCATTGGGGCGATTGATGTGTCAAAGCGAGCGAGACAAATGTCATTGAGATGAATGTTTGCATGAATATTGCAGTGTCTCTATTGAAAGTTACTGTGTTCAATGCGACTAAGCAGTGCACTGGCAATGAAGAAGGCTGTTGAATGTGCCTTCGCCGTGACTTTTTGTAAGACTCATTGGCTATTGGACTCATCGCCCGAGGATTAAGCGGCCGGTTCCCGGGCGGAGGGGGGGGGGGGTGGGGGCCCGGGTGGGGGGGGGCCCCCCCCACCCCCCCCTCCTGGAGCCTAAAGATCTGATCGTCATTGAGAGACAGCTTTTTCTGCTCGTGGATGATTAATCTGGACTGTTTGTGGCTGCGACCAATTCCGTGGATGACGGCTCCATCGTCGTGGATTCAATTCACGTGCTTTTTCGTAGGTCTGTCGGCGGCGGGTGCATATCTCTTCTGCCTGGCCGTAATGCCGCTGATTGGGCGTCACATACTGGATGCTGCTGTGTCGGTGTTCGTTGTTGTACCAATCGACAAACCCATCAACCCAGGTCCTGACTGAAAGCAAGTCTCGGAAGCGCCGATGTGGATAACTCTGATGATATTTCATTGTGCGAAATAAGGATTCAGCAAATGCATTATCATTGCTTACACCTGGCCTAGAAAAGGACCGTATCACCCCAAGTTCAGCTAACTTTGCTGCCAAAGTAAAGGATCGCATCGGAGCACCGTTATCGGAGTGGAGAACCGTTGCCATGCCTTTGCAAATCCCCTCATCACGGCAGACTCGGTCAAAGAATTCACGGGCGAGAGGGCCACTTTCCTTCTCATGCACCTCTACTCCAAGAATGCGTCTGCTCCATACATCCATCACCATATAGAGATAGAAGAACTGCCCTCTGATGGCTCCTGGTAGCAGGGTAATATCCCAGGCCAGCACTTGATGGATGCCTGTTGCCTCTAATACTGGCGCCTCCTTTTTCTCTCTTGGTGGACGGCTTCGGCCACGGTGGCTCAACAGCCCTTCTTGGCGCATGATGCGGTAGATTGTTGATTCAGAGCCGACATAGTCTTCCTCCTCCGCAAGAACGGCTACGATCTGCGCTGGATGGAGATCAGCAAACCTAGGATTGTTAATCGTTTCAATCAGTCGACCTCTTTCCTCATCGCTGAAACGATGGCTGACCTGGCGCCGAGAGCCCTTGCGGCCGTCTTTACTAAAGCCATGGGCTGCAAATGCATGTCCCCAGCGCCGCAGGGAGCGTGTGCAGATGCCCAATAAATCTGCAATCGCACTGGCAGATACTCCTTTCCTTTGGCCCTCCTCGAAAAGCTGCAAGGCTTTCACGCGATCTTCTTCCACAATCAGCTCTCCTCGCTTTGTGGCCAGAGGGCATCGCGCTTTTTTGCGATAAACAGCAATGCTGCCGCTTCTGCACGCGCTTTTTCTTTCTTTTGCAGTTCACGCTCCAGGCGTCGAATTTGGCGAGCCTGCTCTTGATTCTGTTTCCGTAGTTCGCGTTGGTCAGCCATGTTTCCTGCAGTGGAGCTGTTAGCATCTTCGGCGGCTTGACGCCAACGCGCAAGTTGTTTGGGGTAAAGACCACGCTCTCGGCAGAATGCTCCTAAATCAGCCCCATTCAGCCCAGCGGACTGGATCACCGCTGCCAACTTGTCAGCAGGAGTCCAATCCTCCGCTGAACTTTTGCTGGCTGGAACCAGATCACCACGACTTCTCCATTGGCGTTTCCAGCTATACAAGGTGCTGGTGGCAATGCCTGTGCAGCGAGAGATCTCTGGAATGCTTTCCCGGCTGGGAGGGCTCATGCGCTTGTGGACCTCCTCCTTAACAGCGGCGTCATAGGTCGGTTTCATGGTGGTTTGGATGGCCCCCTGGTGTACTGGTCAAACCGGGTGGACTTCTTTGCTGACACAGGGGGCTTTGAAGCGGAACAGCTGGATCTGGCAGCCAAACCAGCCTGGTTTCAGCAGCGCATCAACCGAGTGTTGAAGGTGCACCAGCTGCGGGAAGTGATGGCTTTGCTCGGCTTCACCCGCCTGGAGCCTGTGGTGAGCCAGATCGATGGTGATCCCCTCGATCTGGGGGTGAAGCGAGCGAAGATTGATGTGAAGGAGGAAACCTGGCTCCCGGCCGTGGAAAACCTCGGTGAGGGAATCTTCCTCAGCTTCGATCCAGGCGCCATCCGCGGCTGGCTCAAGAGTGATGGCGCTGGTCAGCACCTCTCCAAGCACCGTGATGCCTTCAAGATCTGGAATAAGGAGCACGGGCTGACTGAGGAAACGTTCCAGTGGCCCGGCGGCGCCTACCTGATGCTCCATAGCCTTGCCCATCTGCTGATCACCGAAGCCGCCCTGGATTGCGGCTATGGCGCTTCGGCGATCAAGGAGCGGATCTACGCCTTCGATGACATTGGCTACGGCATTCTCCTCTATACCGGAGGCAGTGGTTCGGAGGGCTCGCTCGGGGGCCTGGTGGGCCTGGCTGATCGCATCGACGAACTTCTGGCGATGGCGCTGAAGCGCGCCGCCCTCTGCTCCAACGACCCCTTCTGCGCCAGCCACGACCCCAACAGCGAACTGGAGAAGCGTTATGCCCACGGCGCCGCCTGTCATGGCTGTCTGTTGATTGCCGAAACCAGTTGTGAACGCCGCAATGAGTTTCTCGATCGCGCCCTTGTCGTGCCCACCCTGATCCAGCAGGACGCAGCCTTCTTCACGGATGCCCCCTGATGGCAGCGGCCTTCCCCAATCTGAGCACCGCTGAGCTGGAAAC
>JBKCPG010000158.1:0-7060 GCA_046309395.1 Cyanobacteriota bacterium
CCCACCCATCAGGGCGGCCAGGGTGATGGCCGGCACCAGGCGAGCCCAGGGAGGCAACCCATGGGGGAGGGTTCCCGCGAGGACGCAAACCAGAAGCACGAGGGCTGCCTTCGGGCGGCGATTGTCTCCGCTCCCGCCCCCCATGGCCTACCAAACACTGGCCTGATCTTAAGGGGCCTGGAACCAGACCCACGCGATGGAGGCCCGGCAGCCCCCCATGGAGGGGCCTCCCCGCTCCGCCTACGGCAGGGGGCCCAGGGTGCCGAGGGGCTTCAACACCGCGCTGGAGTAGTAGTGCTTGAGGATCGTCTCCACGCTCCAGCCACGGCGAGCCAGGTCGATCGCGCCGGCCTGGGACAGGCCGACGCCATGACCAAAGCCTCCCCCCTCAAAAAGCCAGCGGCCTGGCTGGGGTTGGGACAGGGTGAACAAGGTGCTCGGCAGCTGGCGCAGGGTTCGGCGAATGGCGTCGCGCTTCAGCACCACGGCGCCCTCCGAGCCCACGAACTCCAACGCGATGGCCCGACCGCTGGCGCCCCGCTCCAGCACTCGGACATCGCGCGGGGTTCCCACCGAAAGCCCCCGAGCCCCAAGGGCGGACTGGATGGCCTCCGCTGTCAGGGTGCGTCGCCAGCGGAAGAGGGGATGGTCCACCCCGTAGGCGCCCTGGCCCTGTCGAAGCAGGCCCGGGAGCGCCTCCGCGCGAAGGGGGAGCGACGTGCGCGCCACGAAGCCGGCGTCGCCATCCACAAAGGGGCGGAGGTAGGGAACGGGATCCACATCCCATCCTTCCTCCAATCCAGCGGCCACGCCTCCATTGCTGGCGTGATACACCGCGTGGATCGGCCGCTCCGCCTCGGCTAGCACCTGGGCGCGACTGGCGGCGATGGCCTGGCGCACGCCAGGGCTGGCCAGGCCGGGATCGCTATACACCTGGCACTGGGTGTCGGCACAGAGGTGATACCCATCCGCCCGGAACCTTCCCCGGTTGCGGACGGCCCAGGTGCGGGCCAGCACAGCCTGGGCCCCCAGGGCCGCTGGGGGGGAGCCGGCCCCGATCTCATGGGGCACCACCCCCTCCAGGTAGCGCTCCAAGGGCACTTCCTCCACAAGACTCCAACCGCCATGGGCATCGGGAATCAGGCGGAAGGGCCCCCCATAGACCCCTCCATTCCATCGCAACCCCCCTGGGGCCAGGACGCGGATGGGGCCTCGCCACTCAAGCGCCCCCTCGGCGCGCTGAAGTTCCAGCCCCAGGCGGCGGGTTTGGCGGATCTCCACCAGCCTCGAAGAACGGCCAGCGGGATCGGGGGCCTCCGGGGGAGCCCACACCTCCCAATCCCTCGGACGGGCGATCACGGGGTTGTGACCACTGTCGGCCCAGGCTCGGGCGGCCGCCTCGGCGCTTTCGTAGCTGGCGAACGGCCCCAGCACCCTCCGTCGCGCCGTGAAGGGTTGGGCCAAAGGCCGCCAACGCCAGTGGAGGACCACCTCCGGGGCGACCCACCGCCGTCCGTCCCCATCCTCAAGGGTGAGCACCCCGCTGGCCGCCCGCAAGCGCAGGGGGGTGGAGCCTTCTTCCGTCCCAGTGGGCCCCAGGCGCGCGGCCAGGGCCACCCAAAGAGTGGGATTCTCCGATCGGAGAGGGGGCGGGGCGTCGACGGGCCATTGCCGAGGGGGCTGATCGGACGCCTGACACCCCCCGTTGAGCAGCAGCAACGCTCCCAGGAGACAGGGCCGCCAGCCCCTCCTCCACGCGGGGCGGAGGGCGGCGCCATGGGGAGTACGGGCGACGGAAGGCATGGGAGCTTGGACAGGGGGGGAAGTCGCGTCGTACTCTGCTTGTTTGTGCGTTTCGCTGGACGATGCCGAAGCTGAAAACCCGCAAAGCGGCCGCCAAGCGGTTTCGGGCCACAGGCAGCGGCAAGTTTGTGCGCCGACGCGCCTTCCGCAACCATTTGCTCGACCACAAGAGCCCCAAGCGCAAGCGCTACCTGGGGACCATGGCCGTGGTGGACGAGCGGGACAGCGACAACGTCGCCCTCATGCTCCCCTACGCCTGAGGCTCCAGCCCCCAGGCGCCCTCCCCCACGCTTCTCCTCCCGTCCATCCATCCCGACTGATCCATGACCCGCGTCAAAAGAGGCAACGTCGCTCGGAAGCGCCGCAACAAGATTCTTCGTCTGGCCCGGGGGTTCCGCGCCGGCGGCGGCAGCCTGTTCCGCACCGCCAATCAGCGGGTGATGAAAGCCCTGTGCAATTCCTACCGCGACCGGCGTCGCCGTAAGCGCGACTTCCGTCGTCTCTGGATTGCCCGCATCAACGCCGCGGCCCGTCAAAACCTCACCACCTACAGCCGGCTGATCGGAGGCATGAAGAAGGCCGACATCCGTCTCAACCGCAAAATGCTGGCCCAGTTGGCCATCGCCGATCCCTCGGCCTTCGCCACCGTGGTGAGCACCGCCATCCACTGAGGACAAGAGTCCATCAATGTCTGACATGCTGCCCGATGCCTATCTCCTTGGCCTCATCGGGCTTCTCGCCGTGGCCGCCGTGGCGGTGGCCCGGCAGATCCTCAGGGTGCGGGCCGATGAGCTCACCCTCACCCGTTTAGGGGGGACCAAACCAGGGGAGGGTGACCCCTTGGATGCCGCCAGCCTCTACGAGCTGGCCTCCGTGCAACTCCGCAAGCGCCTCTACGCCCAGGCGAGCGACACCCTGAAAAAAGCGCTCAAGCAATCGGAAACCGAGCGCGCGCCCTCAGAGGCGGTGGCCCTGATGGAAAACGCCATGGGCTTTGCCCTCGCGGCTCAAGGGAAGTACCCGGCCGCCACACGTCACTACAAATCCGCCATCAAGGCCAAGCCGAATTACCCGGTGGCGCTCAACAACCTGGCTTTCGCCCTGGAGAAGCAGAACAAAGTGGACGAGGCCCGCGAGATGTACAACCAGGTGCTGGAGCTGGATCCCGGCAACAAAACAGCCAGCAAGCGTCTCAAATCCGTTGATCGTCGTGCCGGAATGGTGGGCGCCAAGGGCGGAAAGGCCGCCTGAGGCCCTCTCCATCCCCAGCCGACGGCTACCAGAGGCCCCGCACCACGTCTCCCGCCACCACGGGGGAGGGCCCCGGATTTAACTGCAATCGGCCGCCCAAACCCGTGGGGCGTGGGGGCAACCAGCCACTGAGGGACAACCCCTGCTGGCCCTGAAATTCCCCACCAGGATCCAACACGGCGCCCAACGTGTTGCCCAGCACCAGCAGATCCAACTGGTTGGATTTGGCGTGGATGTTTCCCCGCACAGGGGCTCGCACACCGTCGAGAGTCAATTGCCCACGAAGATCCACCATCTGGCCGAGGGGCGTCACCCTCTCCAGGTTGATCGTCGCTTGAAAAACGCGCCCGCTATTGAACGGTCGGTAAGTGCCGGACCAGACGCGAGGGATCCGTTCCGCGATGAGCCTGGCCCGACCCACCGGGTCGTAGGCCTCCACCCCTGGGGTGGAGAGGGGAGCGGAAGGCCCCGCCGGGGCGCTGTACGGGACCGGGGAGGCTTCTTGGGAAAAAGGATTGGCGGCCAGGAGCAGGGGCGCCAGGGCCATGGGCAGGGGCATCACAGTTGGGCGGCCGTGCGCGCACACTAGGAGGGTGAGACGTGGAATTCGCTCCCCATGTGCCCCTTACCCTCCCCATCGGCCCTGACGGAGGTCTGGCCCGAGGCGCCTTCGGCGGCCGCCGCGGATGAGCTCGTCATCGGGGGACGCCGCTTCGCCAGCCGTCTCATGACAGGCACGGGGAAATACGCCTCCCTCGACCTGATGCGCACCAGCCTGGAGGCCAGTGGCAGCGCCATCGTCACCGTGGCTGTGCGCCGGGTGCGGAGCCAAGCCCAGGGCCACCAAGGGTTGATGGACGCCATCGACTGGGAACGCGTCTGGATGCTGCCCAACACCGCTGGATGCGCCACGGCGGAGGACGCCATCCGGGTGGCCAGACTCGGACGGGAATTGGCCAAGCTGGCGGGCCAGGAGGACAACACCTTTGTGAAGTTGGAGGTGATTCCGGATCCACGCCATCTGCTCCCCGATCCCTTCGGCACGCTCACGGCGGCCGAGCAACTGGTGAGGGAAGGCTTCACGGTGCTGCCTTACATCAATGCCGACCCCTTGCTCGCCAAAAGGTTGGAGGAGGTGGGCTGCGCCACGGTCATGCCCTTAGGTTCCCCGATCGGCTCGGCCCAAGGCATTCGCAACGCGGCCAACATCGCCCTGATCATTGAAAACGCCACCGTTCCCGTGGTGGTGGACGCGGGAATCGGTGTGCCCAGCGAGGCCGCCCAGGCGATGGAGATGGGCGCCGACGCGCTCTTGGTCAACAGCGCCATCGCCCTGGCGGGGGATCCACCCGCGATGGCGCGCGCCATGGCGCTTGCCACCCGCGCCGGGCGCATGGCCCACCTCGCCGGCCGCCTGCCCATGCGTCCCGAGGCCAGCCCGAGTTCCCCGGCGCAAGGGCGGGTGGGCACCTAGGGGCACCATCCCAGCGCCCGTCACTCTGTGACGATCCATGCCGGGCGGGAGACGGGGCGGGGCACCGCCCATAGGGTTTTCCCACTCCGACAACCCTGGCCATGCAGGTCACCCAAGAAGATGGCGGCAAGCTGAACGCCTTTGCCAAGGAACCCCGGATGGTGGTGATGGACGCGAGCGAGACGGGCCGCGGCGCCAGCCGCTGGCTGCTGATCGGCGGGGTGCTGCTGGTGGCCCTGATGGTGGCGGTGGCCGCCGGGATCAGCTGAGGTCTGGCCGGCCGGCCGGGCCCACGGAACGCCTGTAGTAGCTTGACGCCTGAACAATCGCCCGTTCAGGAGTCAGGGGTGAAGGTTTTCGTTCTCGGCGGTGATGGCTTCTGTGGTTGGCCCTGTGCGGTCAACCTCGCAGACGCCGGCCACGACGTGGTGATCGTCGACAACCTGAGTCGGCGCAAGATCGACGTCGACCTTGAGGTCGACTCGCTGACACCGATCGCCACCATCTCTGAGCGTCTGCGGGCCTGGGAGCAGGTGGGGGGCAAGGCCATGCGCTTCGTCCACCTCGACATCGCCCACGAGTACGACCGGCTGCTGGAGTTGCTGCGCAGCGAGCGGCCCGATGCGGTCGTCCACTTCGCCGAGCAGCGGGCCGCCCCCTACTCGATGAAGAGCAGCGCCCACAAGCGCTACACCGTCGACAACAACGTCAACGGCACCCACAACCTGCTGGCGGCGATCGTCGACAGCGGCCTCGACGTCCACATCGTGCACCTGGGCACGATGGGGGTCTACGGCTACGGCTCCCACCGGGGCGCCACGATCCCCGAGGGCTACCTCACCGTGGAAGTGCCCCAGCCCGATGGCAGCCGCTTCACCGAAAAGATCCTGCATCCCACGGATCCCGGCAGCGTCTATCACATGACCAAGACGCTGGATCAGCTGCTGTTCTTCTACTACAACAAGAACGACGGCATCCGGGTCACCGATCTGCACCAGGGCATCGTCTGGGGAACCAACACCGACCTCACGGACCGGGATCCGCGCCTCACCAACCGCTTCGATTACGACGGTGACTACGGCACCGTGCTCAATCGCTTTCTGATGCAGGCGGCGATTGGTTATCCCTCACCGTGCACGGCACCGGCGGCCAGACCCGCGCCTTCATCCACATCCGCGACTCGGTGAAGTGCGTACAGCTGGCCCTGGAGCACCCCCCCGCCAGCGGCGAGAAGGTGAAGATCTTCAACCAGATGACGGAAAGCCATCAGGTGGGCGCCCTGGCCCGCAAGGTGGCCGACCTCACCGGCGCCCAGATCAACGACCTGCCCAACCCCCGCAAGGAGGCCATCGAGAACGATCTGATCGTCGACAACCGCTGCTTCATCGAGCTGGGCCTGCGGCCCACCACCCTCGACGACGGCCTGCTGGCCGAAGTGGTCGACGTGGCCCGCCGCTGGGCCGACCGCTGCGACCGCTCACGCATTCCCTGCGTGTCGGCGTGGACGCAACGGCAGGCGGAAGCGATCCAGGCCAAGGCCTGAATCCAGGGTCCCACGTGAAGATCGCCTTTTTCACCGAAACCTTCCTCCCCAAGGTCGACGGCATCGTCACGCGTCTCACCAAGACCGTGCAGCACCTGGTCGACGCCGGCGATGAGGTGCTGATCTTCTGCCCGGAGGGGGCGCCGGAGAGCTGGCAGGGAGCCCGCATCGTGGGCGTACCGGCGATGCCGCTGCCGCTCTATCCCGAGCTCAAGCTGGCCCTGCCACGCCCGTCGGTTTCGGAGGCCCTGGAGGGCTTCGGCCCCGATCTCGTGCACGTGGTCAACCCCGCCGTCCTGGGGCTGGGGGGCATCTGGCTGGCCAAGACCCGCAACATCCCCCTGGTGGCCAGCTACCACACCCACCTGCCCAAGTACCTCGAGCACTACGGCATGGGCATGCTCGAACCCCTGCTCTGGGAGCTGCTCAAAGCCGCACACAACCAGGCCCTGCTCAACCTCTGCACCTCCACGGCCATGGTGGATGAGCTGAGTGCCAAGGGAATCCAGCACACGGCGCTCTGGCAGCGGGGCGTCGACACCGAGCTGTTCCGACCCGAGCTGCGGACCGCCGCCATGCGCCGCCGCCTGCATGGCGGCCCCGACGACACCGGCAATCTGCTCCTGTACATCGGCCGGCTGTCAGCTGAAAAGCAGATCGAGCGGATCCGGCCGGTGCTGGAGGCCCTGCCCGACACCCGCCTGGCCCTGGTCGGCGACGGCCCCTACCGGGCCTCCCTGGAGCGGCTGTTCGAAGGCACCCCCACCACCTTCGTCGGCTACCTGGCCGGGGAGGAGCTGGCGAGCGCCTACGCCTGCGGCGATGCCTTCCTCTTCCCCTCCAGCACCGAGACCCTCGGCCTGGTGCTGCTGGAGGCCATGGCCGCCGGCTGCCCGGTGGTGGGTGCAGCCCGCGGCGGCATCCCCGACATCGTCAGCGACGGGGTGAACGGCTTCCTCTACGACCCGGACCAGGAGGGCAGCCTCACC
>JBKCPG010000159.1:0-3962 GCA_046309395.1 Cyanobacteriota bacterium
GCGACGAGGCCAGTAGCTGACCATCTTGGTGCTAACGCTAATCTGCTGAGACTTTTGCGTCTCTCGTGCACTAGCGCTAGGTACGGCTCTAGAGGCCCCTGGCCGTGTAGAAGAATGTGAGCATGGTCTGCAGACGGTTCCACGGGTGGGCCGACGTTACTCAATATTGTGGTTGAATACCATCGCTTTTGCATGGCCACTTGTGTTGACAAACGATGCAAGGCTGTCGATGTAATTGATGTCAACAATGGACTCCGCTAGAAGTATTCAACAACCATCCATCTGCGGATGGACAATGGATGTTCCGCGACAATGAAGTTGGCCGGTCGACGACAAGCCCGTTGGCCGGTGAGGTGAGTGCAGGCGACCCTGGCGCCAATGCGCAGGGCCCTGGGGATGCCAGCACCACTGACGAGCCACCAACGCAACTTGTTCATGGCCAAACGACGATCGGGCAGAAGCCAGGAGGCTTCCGCAGCGGCGGCGGGTTTCTCAGTGCGCAGTGCCCGCCGCATTGAAAAGGGTGAGATTCAGCCCAAAGCGGGCCAGCCCCGTGGCCGCACGCGAGCGGATCCACTGGATGGCGTGTGGCAGGAGGTGCTCGTGCCCTTGCTGAGTCGCACTCCCGCTTTGACGCCAATCACGCTGCTGGAGCACCTGCAACGGCAAAAGCCTGACGTGGATTGGAGTCCAGTGCACAGGACGCTGCAGCGACGGGTGCGGGAATGGAAGGCGTTGCATGGGCCGGAGCCGGAGGTGATGTTTCCCTTGAGCTATGAGCCCGGGGAGATCGCCTTCTGTGACTTCACCCAGCTCAAGGAGGGGGTGGCAGTGTCCATTGCTGGCCAGTCTTTTCCCCATTTGCTGTTTCACTACCGGCTGGCGTGGAGTGGCTGGAGTTACGCGCAAGTGGTGCAGGGGGGCGAGAGTTTTGTGGCCCTGTCAGAAGGGTTGCAGAATGCGCTCCATGCCTGTGGCGGGGCACCTGGGGAACTGCGCACGGACCGATTGTCGGCGGCCTATCGCAACCGGAAAGGCCATTTCAGCGCGGATGTCACCCAGCGCCATCACGCGCTGTGCTGCCACTACGGATTGGCTTACAGCCGTAACAATTTGGGTGTCGCCCACGAGAACGGCCGCGTGGAAAGCCCCCATGGCCATCTCAAGGAGCGAATCGAGCAGGCCTTGCTGTTGCGCGGCAGCGCTGATTTCGAGACGGTGGCGGCGTATCAGGCCTTTGTGGCTGAGGTGACGGCGCAATACAACCGGCCGCGGCTGGGTCGCCTGGAGCAGGAACGAACGGCATTGCGATCGTTGCCCGCCTATCGCTTTGCTGATTATGACATCGAACAGCTTAAGGTACGGCGCACCAGCACCATTGAGGTGCGCCGAGTGGTGTATTCGCTGCCGCCACGGTTGATTGGTTCAAAGGTGACGGTGCGGATTTATCATGACCGCCTGCAGATCCTGTTGGGCCGCGAACTCACCTGCGAATTGCCCCGTCTGCACGGCGGCCAGGAGCGGCACGGGCGGGCCTGGTGCATTGATCTAGACCACTTGATTGATGCCCTGCGGCGCAAACCCCGGGCCTTGCTCCACTGCCGCTATCAGCGGGAACTGTTTCCTGATGAGCCATGGTGGGAGCTGTGGCAACAGCTGCGGCACGGTGGTGATCGTGACGCGGCGGCGCGCCTCATGGTGGAGGCCCTGCATGCGGGCTGCCGGTTGGCTGGTTACGAACCTGTGCTGCGCTGGATGGAGAAGGCCCATCAGCGACAAGGGCTGACTCTGGCGGCGCTGCAAAAACAATTCCACCTGCTGCCCCACAGAGCCCTGCCTCCTCAAACCATCGATCAACATCCCCTGCAAAGCTATGACGACCTTCTCTTCTTCTCTCCCCCGCGCAGCTGCGGAGGCAGCCCTGCCGATGCTGTTGCGGCAACTGAAATTAGCCTGGATTCGCTCCCACTGGCAAAGCCTTACCTCCCGGGCGGAGTCGGAGGGCTGGAGCCACAGCCAGTTCCTGTTTGCCCTCTGCGAGCAGGAAACAGAACAACGCCAACAGTCGCGGCAACAGCGGTTGTGGCGATCCGCTCAATTTCCCTGGAGCAAGCTGCTGGCAGATTATGATCCAAACGGACGGATTGAGGAGGAAAGTTGGAAGGAGTTGGAGGCGCTAAGCCGTCAAGATGAATGGCTACAGCGGGGAGAGAATGTACTGCTATTTGGCCCCAGCGGCGTAGGAAAGACCCACATCGCCATTGGTTTAGCGTTGGCACAAATTGGACTGGATCAACCCTGTCGCTTCTATCCAGCTACGGCGCTGGTGCAGGAGCTCCAGAAAGCCCGAGCGGAGTTTGGCCTCTCAACAGCGCTGGAGCGACTGGATCGTTGGGCTCTGCTGGTGATTGATGACATTGGTTATGTGCGGCGAGATGAGCAGGAAAGCAGCGTCTTGTTTGAACTCATCTGCCACCGCTATGAGCGGCGCTCCTTGCTGATCACGGCCAACCAACCATTCACGGCCTGGGAAGAGATCTTCCCCAACGGCTCCATGACGGTGGCGGCGGTGGATCGGCTGGTGCACCACTGCCACATCCTCGAAATAAGCGGCGCCAGCCATCGCCGCCAGCAGGCCAGCCAGCGGAGCCGAACCCGGCGCAAAACCCAGGGATGAGAAGAGGTGGTTGTCGCCGTGCGACAAGTCGGCGCCGATGGCCAGCCGTCTCAGTGGTGGGCTGCACGCTGCCGGCGGACTGTGGGGTCCGCCGGCTCCAGCGCGCCGCATCAGGCTTGAGCGGAGGTCACGACGCGAGACCGGCCAACTTGTTTGACGCCAAACTCCCAAGGGACTTGACGCGAGACAACAAAAGTTGCTAAAAAACTTCGGGTTTTCTTGGCTTCCCGCATGTCTCCTCGCATCAAACTGATTCACCCGCATGCAGACTGCGTTATCTGCTCTCCATGCCCTTCAGGCCGCGCCAACGTCAAGCGCCTTCATGGCATCCTCCCTCAGTTGGCTGTCACTAGTTGCTTGACAATGTCTGCGCTCTTTTCAAGCCCCGCGCAGGCAGCATTTTTGGATATAGGATCACAGGTGGATACATACACCGGAGAGTCAAGAGGCTATTTTTTTACAGCTCCAACAGATTTTGTTATCACAGGCTTAAGGGTTCCCACAGATGCATCAACAGATACCCAGTATATACAAGCGGTAAAATTTAACTCTGGTGTTCCACCGGAATATCCAGACGACACAACCAATTTCACCACCCTTGGCACTTGGACTGGGCTGGGGACCAATTTTTTTGACACGAATATTCCTGTCTCCTCAGGAGATGTCATCGGAATCCTGGGAGTCCGTGGTCAAACGAATTCCTATGGGAGCGTCGCTTTTGGTTCCTCCATTCTTGGCGAGCCGGTGACGCTTTACAGGTTGGTGTATCAGGATGCTTTGAGTAATGGTCCTGCAGGTCCGGTTTCTGCGGAAGATTGGTTATTTGGCCGTGTCGAAATGCGTTACGAGCCTGTGCCTGGACCCCTCCCGGTGCTTGGTACTCTGGCTGCGTTCGGCTACAGCCGCAAATTGCGCAAACGCATCGGGCTCGCTAGCAAGCCTGGCGTAAGTCCATTCCGTTGAGTCGCATGGCCCATGCATGGGGCAAGGTTGAATTGGCAGGGTGGAAACGTCTTCCACGTACTGTAATCCAAATCGTCTGCTAGTCGCGATGTGACAACTGTCACTCCATCAAGAGTCCTTGGTTTAAGCCTATGCCTTGGGGGAAAATCTTTCAGGGATACTTCTCAAGTCATGGGTCTTTCGTCTGCATCCAGAGGTCGGGACAGCCGTTTCGCTTGAGTATCGGCCTTTGCGAGCCCTTGATAGCACTAATTCTCAATGTCATCTCAATGGGAGATTGCATTGGATGGGTTTCCCGCCAGTTGGGATCGCAGAATAGGCC
>JBKCPG010000160.1:0-9224 GCA_046309395.1 Cyanobacteriota bacterium
GATGGGGGGTCTGGCCGGGTCCCCGAGGTTCTGAAGGAGGCGACTGGCCCGGCCGCTGGCGCCCGAGAGCGCCGCTCCGAAGCGGCCCCGCCGCTCCTGGCGACTCCTCCCCTGCTGTTGTTGCAAGGCGACCTGGGGGCCGGCAAGACCTGCCTGGTGCAGGGGCTGGCGGAGGGGCTGGGCATCCACGAGCCGATCACCAGCCCCACCTTTGCCCTGGCCCACCACTACCGGGGGGAAACGACGCTCCCGCGACCTGTCCCACCCCTGACTTCCCCGGGTGCCGCGAGAATGGACCAGCCCGCCCTCCGGGTGCCCACCGCCCTGGTGCATCTGGATCTCTACCGCCTGGAACAGCCCGCCGCCGCCTTGGAACTCTTCGCCCAGGAGGAGGAGGAGGCCCGGGCCCTGGGGGCCGTGCTGGCGGTGGAGTGGCCGGAACGGCTGGGTTTTGTGCCGGAGCCCTGCTGGCGGGTGGAGCTGGAGGTTGCGGGGGAGCGGCGGGTGGCGCGGCTGCGACCCCCCGCGAGCGACGGGAGCGCGGCCGATCTCAGGAGCGACGCGACTCCTCCCCCTCCCGCACCGACAGCCGGCTGATCATCACCCGGATCCTGCTGGCGGCCGTTGTGAGCGGAATCCCATCGCCATGGCCCATGGGGGAGCGGCTGACGAAGGCGAAATCGCTGCCCGGGATGGAGTTGTCGATGCGGTGGAAGCTGCCCGGCTGGATGGTTGCCAGGCCGCTGGCGTGGAAGAGCATCAGGAAGCCCGCCACCGTCCCTTCAGGACGACCCACGCCTTGCCCTTCTGGCCGGAGAAGGATGTGAGCGCGACCGTGACGGACAACAAACCCCTAAGCCCGCCCGCGCGCCTGTCCCCCCAGCGCCGGCACATAGGGAATCAACCCCTTGGCGCAGGCCTGCAGCTGGACCTCGATCGGCAGGGTGCGGATATCGCGCAGGAAGCCATCCACCTCCAGGATCCAGGGAATGTCGGAGGATTCGAGCAGGCTGGGCAGGCACCAGCGGGGGCTGAACGGGGTGATCTTCAACAGGTCGCGCACCTTTTTGGCGTGGTTGTGGGAGGTGCTGGTGGCGACGCCGAAATGATCGGCGATCGTGGCGGCGCCGCAGTGGGGACTCTGGGTGGAATCGAAGAGGAAGTTGGCGGCACCGATGGCGTGCACCACACCGGCGCACCAGGAGGCGTCCCGCCCCGTGAGCAGCGGCGACGGACGCTTGCGGGCCAGGGCGGCCACGGCGGCGTGGATCAGCGTGCGGTAGTCCTCGTTGAGGTGGCGGGTGCAGAAGGGATCGATGCGGGCCAGCAGGCGATCCACCGTCTCCCGGAGGGCGGCGGGCACCTTGGGGGGCTCCGCCGGCATCGCTGACGACGCTGGCTCCGATGGTGCCGGCTCCGCTGGCCCCGGCCGTGGCTGGCCCCGCTCCTCCTCCTCCATGGCCACCGCCCCGATGGTGACCGGCACTCGCGCCCCGCCCACCTCCACCTGAAAACGGCGCCGTTTCGGCGCGGGCTGCCGCCAGAGGCGGGCGAGCTGGGGTTCGGCCTCGATCCAGGCCACCAGGGCCAGGGCCACAGCCTCCAGCTGCTGGAGATCGGCAAGGCGGGGCGGTCTCAGATCCAGCGGTGGCTCCACCAGCATCACGGTGGGGTAGGCGTGGCCGGGGGCCAGGGGCCAGCCGTGGCGGCTGATCTCCTGGAGGAGATGGGGCGGCATGGCGGCCTTGGCCTCGAAGTTGATGGCCCGGTGGGGCGGCGCCGCGTCCATGGCGTGGCGATCTCCCGCCTCGAAGCGTTCGCCCAGCTCCGTGTAGCGCTCGTAATCCCGCGGCGACTGGAACAGCACCACGCCGTAGTGCTCGCGCTGCTGGCCGATCACGCAACCCACCCAGCCCTGGATTGCCAGGGCGCCGCAGCTCACCTGAAAGAGGTGACCATCGCTGGGAATGCGCTCCCATGGGCGGCGCTCGTACAGGGCGGCGGCGGCCTCAAAGAAGCGCGCCATCGCCTCCGGGCCGATGTCGCCGGTGAGGTAGGTGGAGAGCGCTTCGGTGCCGAGCGGATCGCCGCCAGCGGCGAGTTGCTCGCGCATCAGCTGGATCGCCTGGTCCACCCGGGGGGTGGCGCCCTGGCTGATGATCGCCCCCGGCAGCAGTGGCGGCAGCCAGTCGAGCAGCTCCGCCCGATTCACCACCACCCGCCGAGGTGGTCCGGGCCGACAGGGGGCCTCGGGGTCGTGGAGGGCCTTGGCAACCGCTGGCTCCAACGCCTCCAGCGGTTGATCGGCAGATGCCACGGCCGAGGCGCGGATGGCGCCATCGGCCTCCATCACGAGGGCGATCAGGGGGCGAACGGTGCCGCCATCCGCCTGGGCCACAAAGGCCGGCATCGCCACCAGGCCCACCTGCCAAACGGTGCCGCTGGCATCAGCGCCGAACCCGCGTCTGGAATGGGAGGGGGCAGCCATGGGGCCTGGGCGTCGGCGATCCGCACCATGCTCGCCTTGACCGGGAACGTTGCGATGGTGCTGTGACGAAATGTCGATGGCCATCGCGGGACAGCTCCCGGCATCACCCCGGCTTGAGGAACCACCGCCAGGGCCTGACGCGGGGTGCACGGCCTCCCGAAGGCCAGAGCAACACGAGGAGGTCGAACCGCTTCTAGGGTGCGAACCACCCACGAACGGCATGGATCAATCGTGCGCGGCCACGATCTATCCGATGTTGGACAAGCCCCATAATGCTGAAGCTCTGAGGAGCCCAGGGGCCTCAAACCATAGGAGAGATATCCGCCCGTTTTTAAGGTTCCCTTCACGATTGTGGCCGCGTTCCTTTGCGTGGGGTAAATCCGGAGGCCCGCTGCTCAACATGCCTCTCGTCATGTTTGGTGATTTGCGCTGGCTCGTGCATCACCACGGATCCCCCAAGATGCGATCGCTTTTGGAGGAGGTCTCAATCGTGCTCCCCCAATCCATTCGTCCCGGCATAGAAAGACTATAAAATAGAGGTGTCTGCGGGCACCACATTCGAGGAACGCACACCCATGTCTCCGCCCCTCAACAGATCCAGCCGCGTCTGCCGCCCGCTGCCCGTGCTCACGCCGCTAGTGCTTCTGGCGGCCGGCCTCTGGGCGGGGGCGGCGGAGGCCCAGCGAATCGAACTGGAGCCCGTGGAGACCTTCTCACTGGTGACGGAAAGTCGCGGTGGAAAGTTCGGCTTCTGCGAGCCGCCGCTGATTGATCGCTCCCCGCCCTTCCCCAACTTCCTCACCAGCGGTGACCCGCGTCTGACTCCGGAGCGCGCGATGGCGGGATTTTTCAACCACTACCGGCCGGGAGCCGATCCCTTCCCTTGCAATCACTTCACGGTGCGCTCCTGGGCGGGGGTGCTGCGCTTTGGTCTCGATGTCTCCCCCGATCGCGGCTTGTGGATCGATCGCCCCTTTACCCTAGTCGCGCTGGAGTTGGAGGAAACCCTCCCGGTCCGTGGAGAAGGGGTGATCAACCGGAGCCCCTCCTGCCCCGGCGGCTTCGGCACCGGCTGTCTACGCACCACTCGGGCGAGCTGCCGTTTCCGCGTGGGCCTTTTCAGCGGCGCCACCACGCCGCTGCGCCCTACCGATCCCGACTCCGCAGAGGAGCGTCGACCTCTACGGCCCTTCTTCCCCGCGACGCTGGAGTCAAGACCCAGAGCCTTTGAGGTGTCAGGGACCGGCGAAAGACGCCGGACAATCACGATCGATGTGACACGCGAATTCCGGCGCGCCGTACGTCAAGGAAGAGATCTGCGGTTTGTGGTCTTTCCCGACGATGCTGGGGTGGGTACCGATGATTTCGGCAACGACTGCCGCGTTCTCTTTGGCGGCCGGCTGATCGGCGGCGTCAGTGGAAGCGGTTGATCGGCGCTGATCTGGCGCTGGCCATGGGTGGTAGCTGATCACAGACTCTCCCAGTGCCCACCGCCTTGCAATCCACCACCCATTGGCTGGGTAGTGCAGCTTTCACACTCCATCCCAATCGGCGCAAGGCCTCAAACCACTTAGCCCGAAACACCTTGGCGAGATTCTTCTCTTTAAAGAGATAGGATCCATCTTTTCTGCGCCAGTGCTTGGTTTGTTTATTGATTGCACCAGCAGGCACAATCAGGTGGACATGGGGGTGATAAGCCAACCTTCTGCTGTGAGTATGGAGCACCGCATGGGCACCGGTGTTCCCTTTCAATTTTGGATCTCGTTTGACAAAAGAATGAACGGTTTGCCAGGCGATTTTTAGCGGGAGATCATAGGCCATCTTTTGGTTAAACCAAAATAGGGCTTCCTGAGAAAGCGAGCCCCGGGGAAAAGGAGCAAAACTGGATGAACCCGCTAGACACTGTATGGTCGGCATGCTCCAGCCAATTGATCGATCAGGCCCTCCTTATTCGCCCTCTGGTCTCCGAGACAGGAGACCAATAGCCGCCACAGGACATCAAAAAAGACAAAAAGAAGCTCCAGCAGCTTCTGGAGGTTCATCACCAAGATATTCATCGCGATTGATGAACCCTGTGTTGCCGCGAGCTTCTCGCGGATCAGGCCCAATCCATAGCGACGTTTGCCCTGGCCGATCTTTCCTTCAACGGCGTTGCGCTGTCTTTGGTCATCGATGAACTGCTTCTTCTCTGCGGACAGCATTTCAGGATCCTTCTTGGAGCGACCAAGTCGTGGACCACTCAAGCGAATGCCGTGACGCTAACAAAAAGCCCGATTCGATCTTGTGCGGTAGATCTGATCAGCACATATTACCTTCGGATAGTAGCCATGTCGGCGGCGATAAGCTCGAGCCTGGACTTTCAGATCTTCCCCTTCATTGTAGGGATCAAAACTCAACCGATCAAGAAAGGTGAATCCAGTTCCAGTGACAGAGATCGAGATCTACCGCGAGCGGAAGCCCTTCGGGCTAGAGCCCCAAACTCAACATTGCTTCTCGCCTTGCCGCGAACAATTGGCCTGATGTGGGCTTGATAGAGGCTGACGATACGGTCAGGGATACTTCGGCTTTCAGAACTGATCGTTTTACGGATCTTGTCGATTCTGAGCCGCTTCTTTTTGGCCACGGCAAGAAACTGTTTCCTTGCTTGTTTACGGTATGTTTGTGGTTTATGGCCAAAGGATTGTCTGACTTGTGGATGCAGCTTATCGATCAGTGTCTTGGTCAACTCTCGAGCCTCATTCAGGAGCGAGAGATCGGTTGGGTATCAAATATCCGCCGGAACACATGTCGCATCAATGAGCAATGAGCCTTGGTTGGGTCTTGTGGTTTCCGATCCAATCTGCCTATCGACTGCGGGAACAGTTCCACCCCCATGGCTGTTATCGTCTTCGCGATCATCTTCTTCAGATGAGCGGATGATGCTTAGTCCATGACGTACGATGCATTCGTTGCATTCATTCACGACTGATTCTGGCAGTCGTTTGCGGAAGTACACCATCATCGATGGGTCAAACGGAGTCGAAAACTGAAAAGCCTCCAGGCCGATAAAGAATTGCAGATATGGATTTTCTTTGATTTGTTCAACCAGTTCTTCATCCGTGAGCCCCATGCGTGCCTTGATGATCAAGGCCCCCAGCGCCATGCGGAAGGGCTTCGCCGGTGCACCAAATCCCTTGCGGAACTGAGCTGAATCGTCATCTTCCAGTTCATCCCATGGGATCAACTCAGCCAGTTTGATCCAACGGTTGTCACCTGAAAGTTTTCCTCCAAACGGCAGGAAGAAGTCTTCAAACGAGAGCTGGTTACGATGTCCACGTCGGTACATGTGGAAGACTCTGAGCGGTTTTTGGGCACATTTGGGCCCAGACGCCTACATTCTACTGCCTAGAATTGCTCAAGATCCATTGCGCCGCGGTGGGTCTGGACTTCTTCAGGAGGCCCTTCTGATGAGCGGCCGAAGGGCCGCGGCATCCGATCTGGGCGCAACGTGGTGAGGGCAACGCGACAACCCGGAGACTACGGCCTGCTCAATGGCAGTCAGCGGCATTTTCTTGGCCCGAATTGGCTATCGCCTCCAAAGGATCAACTGTGACCCTGGTCTGCCCAACGCTTGCTATCACCTGGCCGCAGTGAGCTGGGGGGCAAAAAATAATCATTTGGAGGTGGCTCAGGTGAATGGCATTGTTAGTCTGCCCCTGATCTCTGCTACGGGGCGTCATGAACTACGTCCTCCGCCTCCCTGAGCAACTCCACACATTCTCTCCTCAGCTTCGGGACATCCTGAAGAGCGGTTTCATACACAGTCTCGTGATCAACTGAAGCATAGTTATGGGTCAGAACGTTGCGAAACCCAATTGCCTTCCGGCCATGCGATAGACGCTTGAATCCTTCAGGTCAAAACCTAGCCAGCATTGAGACTGCTTCGCCAATTACAATAAACTCACGTTCTACTGCAGATCGCTTTTCACGCATCTCAACATACGCATCAATAGAGATATCCGCAAGAATAGAAGCAATAGAGTCACATGCATCAATAATATCACAGATGTAGGCGGATATTTTACGAGCCATAGATTAACCTCTTGGTCTTCTCGATCTCACGAGCGATGATCGTATTGCGCACAGCCCCACTCATAACAAGATCTACCTTGGTGCCAAGTACTCTTTGCAGCTCATCAAGCATCTCAAAATAAGCATGGAATTTGGCGTGTCCACCAATAGGAGCGAATTCAACGATTAGATCCACATCGCTTTCCCCTGGTCGAAAATCCTCCCGAAGGGCTGAGCCGAATGCAAAAAGCCTCTGAACGCTGTACTTGCGACAAAGCTCAGCAATGGCTTCTTTGTGATTCTCGAGAAGAGCGCTCATGTTACACCTCTACAGCCAATTTACCTCATGCGACAGGTTTCAAGGGTTCTGAGCCTGCAGAGATTGGCGCTTGGGGTCAGACCAACGACATGGATAGATCGTGCGCAGCCACGATCTATCCGGTGTTGGACAAGCCCCACAATGATGGGGCTCTGAGGAGCCCAGGGGCCTAAGCTACAGGAGATATATCCGCCCCGTTTTTAAGGTTCCCTTCACGATTGGCCTCGGCGGTAGGTAGAGATGCCTCCCACATGGCTCTCATGGCTGCTTTAAAGGTGTAACTGGTGTTCAACCGGCTTTGGAGGAAGGCGTGGAGCCACACCTGCAATAGTGTTGAATGGGCGAAAACTGAATGCTTGATGGTAGTGTTGCGCTGTTGAATCTGCCGCGCAGCGGCTTGGTCCAATAGCGATTATACGGGTCCGTATGTTATTCCCATTTCCGCCGTTCTGGCCGTATCAAAGCGGGCTCCAACAGGGAGACATCCCGGAGATCGCTTGCCACGCAATGCGACTCATGCAGGTCGGACCAAGACCGGGTGCCATAGGCGGATCCGCCTATAAGAGTCCGCCAGGTTACAAAAGGTTGGCAGGGCTGGGGACGCCCAGGAGGCCTCGGTTCAGCACGAGTAAGTCATCTTTGTTTTGTTGCCCATGAGGCCCGTGCGATTATGGAATATGTAGCGACCTTGGCAGGGCTCCAGCAGCTGAATGGCAAAGGGTTGGCAGCCCGTTCGGGAGGCATACTTTTGCCCTCAAGCGCGTTGTAAAGCGCACTTCTGTCGCTATCGATGTCGTTCGCGGCAAAACCGAGACTGCTGAGAGACCGGTGGAGCATCGAAGGGTGGAGCAAAAACCCACTCACCCCTCTCCATCCCAGCGCGGCGACCACGCCGTGCGCTCGGCCCGCCAGGCCTGATCCGGGTGGTGCTCGATCCCAACGGGCGGAACTCGGCCTTGCTGGTTGACGCTGGCAGGCCTACCCCAAGTTTGCGTCGACAGCCAACATCATTGAGGCCCTCCACGCTGCTCCTGAATCCAGCCGCCTTCCGAGTCTGGCTGTCCCCGGTAGGGTGAACGCCATGCCCACCGCCGTCGCTCAGCCCTTCCGCCCGCCGGAGATCCCCTGGCGGCAGCCTCGGCCGCTGGCCCCGCCGGTGGAGCTGGGCCCCGGCCTGGATCCACAAGCCTGCGACCAGGCGCTGGCGCGGCTCTGCGCCGAACCCGATGTGCTCGCCCTGGTGGCCTTTGGCTCCCGGGCCCGGGGGGAGGCCCGGGCGGATTCAGACCTCGATCTGGCGGTGATCCTGCGCCAGCCCCAGCTCACGCCAGCCGAGAAGTTGGCCGGCTGGTGCCGGTTTCGCGAGCGCCTCGACCCGCTCGGGGTGGGCATCGGCCTGGTGGTGGCCGGCAGCGCGGACGCCGAACGGCTCAGCGGCTCCCGCTGGCATGTTTTCGGCGATGTGGCCCGCGAGGGGAAGGTGCTTTATGTCGCCGTCTGAGGACGCACGGCTGCTGCTGGCGATCGTGCGACGGCACCTGCGCGGCCTGCGGGTGGGCCTCGATCCCGCCTTCCCGGAGGAAGACTGGGGCTTCTCCGCCCAACAGGCCGTGGAGAAGCTCCTCAAGGCCTGGATCGTGCTGGCCGATCGCCAGCCCCCCAAGGTGCACGATCTGGCCGATCTCGCGGACCTGGCGGGGCAGCCGCTCGACCCCGTTCCGCGGCAGCTGCAAGTGTTCGCGGTGGAGGCCCGCCATGAGGAGGGGCCCTTTCCGCTGCCCGCGGAACGAGGGCAACCGCTGGCGCTCCTGGAGGCGGAACCGCGCCGCCCCCCAGGGCTCAGGAGCCCGTTTTCACCCCCAACCGCTCATGCAGCGCCGCGATGATCCGGGCATTGGCCGCCGGGAAGGGATAGGCCGGCAGCTCCTCGGGCTCCACCCAGCGCACCTGCTGAGAGGCCAGGGGTTGGGGCTCGCCCGAACACCAGCGGCAGAGGTGCACCACAAACCGCAGCCGCTTGTGGCTGTAGGCGTGCTCCACCGTGATCAGCTCCTCGCCCACCTCCGCCTCGATGGCCAGCTCCTCCCGCAACTCCCGGCGGATCGTCTCGGCGATCGGCTCATCGGGCTCCTGCTTGCCACCGGGGAATTCCCAGAGCCCCCCTAGCAGGCCCTCCTCCAGCCGCTGATCGATCAACACCCGACCCCCCTCGTCTTGCACCACGCCAACGCCGATCACCTGAAACGGCACGGACCGGGGCACATCCTTCACGGGGAAACGGGTGGGGTCGCCGGCAGCGTAGGCCCCGCAGGCATCCCGCCAGGGACAGGCGGGGCAGAGGGGGCGGCGGGGGGTGCAGATCGTCGC
>JBKCPG010000161.1:0-6314 GCA_046309395.1 Cyanobacteriota bacterium
ACAGTCGGCGCTATTCACAGAGATCGTTCGATGTGCAAACTGAGCGTTGGCATCCGCAAGGATGGCCAAGGCCTGATCAGGGAGGATTGCTCCAGCTCTTAGGTATTTCAGCAGAATATGTCGAAACTCAGGGATCCATAAGCCCGGCAAATGCCAATCCTGATCAGAAGCCCAGACGGCCTGCACAGCCTCGGCATTCAGCGTGGGCTGAAAAAGCTCGATTAGCACATTGGTATCGGCAACCAGCATCAAGATTCGGGGTTGATGCGGTTACCGAAGCGATCCAGTTCC
Source organism: Cyanobacteriota bacterium (assembly GCA_046309395.1). GTDB lineage: Bacteria > Cyanobacteriota > Cyanobacteriia > PCC-6307 > Cyanobiaceae > Cyanobium. The sequence goes on from JBKCPG010000161.1 coordinate 292, forward strand.
GGCGGATGGCTGTCTCGTTCGATCGCCGCGATGATTTCCTTGCTGGTGAGCGGTGGCCCCTTGAAGTGGCTGCGCAGTTCCCGCCAGCGATCGAGCTGGGACTGGACCTCCTCCTCCGTCATCGGGGGCAGTGGCTCAACCTGCTCCAGAACCTGTGAATATCGAGCCCACATTGCGGCGCATGCAGGAGATCAGCGCCGGGCTGCGGGCCAAGGCAGCCGCTGAGGGCCGCGAGATTCGGCAGGTGCCGCCGCTGCCCCCGATGACAGAGAAGGAGATCCAGGCCCAGCTCGATCGCTGGCGGGAGCTGCGCAGCCACTTCAAGGGGCCACCGCTCACCAGCGAGGAAATCATCGCGGCGATCGAACGAGACAGCCATCCTCCGGAACTGGATCGCTTCGGATACCGCATCAACCAGAACTCCTAATGCTGGTTGCCGATACCAATGTGCTAATCGAGCTTTTTCAGCCCACGCTGAATGCCGAGGCTGTGCAGGCCGTCTGGGCTTCTGATCAGGATTGGCATTTGCCGGGCTTATGGATCCCTGAGTTTCGACATATCCTGCTGAAATACCTAAGAGCTGGAGCCATCCTCCCAGATCATGCCTTGGCCATCCTTGCGGATGCCAATGCTCAGTTTGCACATCGAACGATCTCTGTGAATAGCGCCGACTGTCTTGCGGTTGCCCACAGCCACGGCTGCTCCAGCTACGACGCTGAATTTGTCGTGCTCGCGAATCAACTGAACTGCCCGTTGCTGACGATTGACCGCAAGCTGCTGCAGCTGTTTCCAGAGGTGGCGCTGAAACCGGGTTCATAGGACTGGCGCCGGCAGCAGCACAAACAGGCCGATCACATCCACCGGCAGGCTGGGTTCACAGCGGAAGCGCATGCGCAGTGATTCGCCGGAGCGCAGCGAGGCCTCGCGCACCCGCCTGTGGTCTTCCTCCGCCAGATCGGCACGCCGCTCGGCCAAGGCCGCCAGCGCGGGCTGCAGGGCCTCGATCTCCGCCACCGCCTCCTGCAGCCATTGCTGGCGTTGCCCCGGATCGATGTTGCCGCTGGCTGGGGCTTCCAGCAGCTCCAGCGCTGCGGCACCCTCCAGTGGTTCCACACCATCGCCGGTGACCTTCGCGGTGAGGCATTCCTCCACCAGCAGATCGGGCAGGGCCTCGTATTGACTGCCTGTCCAGCGCGACTGGTGCAGCTGGTGCCGCAGCCGCAGCACCAGCACCTGGGTGCGTTTGGCCACCGCCTTGGTGCGGATCACGGAGGAGCGAGCCGCCAGCTCAGGCTCCAGACCGCTGAGGGCACGCTCGGCCACGAAATCAGCCAGCTCCACGACCAATGGATGGGAGCGGCTGAGCAGTTGGCTTCCATCTCTGGCCGGTGAGTGGAAACTGAGGCGCAGCTTGCCGCCGAGGTCGTGGTTGCGCAGGCGCTCGTTCAGGGCCTGGCGGTTGTCCTCCAGGTGGGTGAGATCGAGCTCCCAACCGCCGCCCGATGGCAGAGGGCCGATGGCGGCGACAGGCGTTGAGCACCAGGCGCTCGACCGCATCGGCGCTGCCGAGGGATTCGCGGGTGCGGTTCCATTCGCGCAGGGCTTCCTCCGGTTTGAGGCTGCGCTGGGCAAAGATCGTGCGGGTGGCCTTGGCGTTCTCCTTGGCGCTCTGCCATTCGGCGTCGATCACGGCATCCAGGTCTGATCCGGACCCACCGAATCCAGGCAGGCCGAGGTTGAGGAACCCCTGAATCGCCTTGGCGGCCTTGCCAAAAATCCCGCCCAGAACCGCCTGGGTGATGGTGTTGGCGTTGCCGGGGATCGGCACGCTCACCCCCAGCTCCTTGCGGATCGTCTTCTCCTTTTCGAGGATCACCGTGCGCACACGCTCATCCACCGGGTTGGAGTCACCGCCGTGCAGCATCAGGGCCCGCACAGAGGCCCGCGCCTGCCCGAAGCGGTCCACGCGCCCTTCCCGCTGCTCGTGGCGGGTGGGGTTCCAGCACAGGTCGTAGTGCACCACCGCATCAAAGGTGTGCTGCAGGTCGATGCCCTCCGAGAGGCAGTCGGTGGCCACCAGCACCGGCACCTTGCCGTTCGCCAGTTCGTTCTGCAGCTCGCGGATGCGCTCCACCCGCTCCTCCGGTGGCAGATCACCGGTGACGGCCATCACCACATGGGCTCGCTTTGGCAGTTCCTCCTCCAGTTGCTCCGTCAGGTAGTGGGCGGTGGGCCGGAAGCGGCAGAAGATCACCGGCCGGAAGCCCTCCGCCAGCAGCCCCATGAGTTCTTTCAGCAGCTGCTTGAGCTTGGGATCGTGGGCCTTGCCGCGCAGGCGATCCGAGCGCTCGATCAGATCCCTCAGCAGCCCGGCATCGGCCGACTCCGCCAGATCGCCCCCCGGGGCGGCTTCCTCTGCGCTGAATTCTTCTTCCGCGCCATCGAGAACGGCGAGCGTGGCCATGGCTTCCAGGTCATCGGCCAGCTCGTCTTCGCTGGGGGCGGAGGCTGGATCAGCACCGTTCTGGAGGTTGAACAGCTTGGTGCGCAGGGAGGCCGAGGCGGCGGCGGGGCTGCTGCTCACGCAGCGCAGCAACGCCAGGGCCGCCCACCAGCTCATCCGCTGGCGCAACTTGCTTTCGCCCACGCTCCGCTCCACGAGTGCACGGGCGTAGGCCAGCACGTCATCGAACAGACGCCCCCAGTCGCCACTGAGGGTGTATGTGGCCTCGCGGGTTTCCCGATCGGGGAAGTCGGCACCCTCGGTGCCCCATTCCTCTTTGAGATCAAGCCGGCGGCGCTGCACGAAGTAGTTGCCCAGCTCATCGCGCAGATCCTTGCGGCGCTGGCCCTCGGGCATCTCGCTGAGCCCCTCGAACTTGGGATCGAGCAGCCCGAGCAGGTTGTCGAACGCCTCTTTGTCGCCGCTGTGCGGTGTGGCGGTGAGCAGCACCAGGTGGCGCTGGGGATCAGCGGCCAGGCCCCGCAGCAGCTCATAGCGCTGCTGGCGCCCACCCCCCTTGCGGGCCGCGCAGGTGTGGGCCTCATCGACGATCACGAACTCGCCGCAGCTGCGCAGGAAGCCCTCGCGGTTGCGGTCGCTCTTGATCCAGTCGAGGCTCACCACCGTGAAGGGGATTACATCAAAGATCGACTTGCCCGCAGGCAGGCCCCGCTCCAGCTTCTGGGCCGTGCCTGGCCGCACCACCTCAGCCGCCAGGTTGAACTGGCGGATCATGTCGCTCTTCCACTTCTCACACAGGTGCGGCGGGCAGATCACCGTGACCTTGCGGATCTCGCCGCGATCGAGCAGTTCCAGGGCGATCAGCAGGGCCTCCACCGTCTTGCCGAGGCCCACTTCATCGGCGATCAGCACCCGGCTCACCTCCTGCTTGAGCGCCATCAGCAGCGGCACCAGCTGGTAGGGCTTGGGCTGCTGCTGGGGATCTCAACGCCCACTGCAGGTCTCCCATTCGCGTCAGAAGGCACCCTCGAACCATCTGGAAAGTTGGGCTCAACAAAGGAAGATGCCCTGCGGCGACTGGCGTTTCGGCGGCCGCCCGGATGGATTGTTTGTTAAAAGCTCTGTTAACTCGTGAGTTCATGCCGCCCCCTTTAACAATGCCTTTTCTTGGCACCTCGTTGCTCAGCTAATTTGGTTTCCTCCAGCAGGGGTCGGTGGTTTCAGGATCCAGGCGGCTTCCGCACGGGAGCCCTGTCGTTCAATTTGGCCGGCCCGTCGGAGTTCCTGCATGAGATTGTGCACCTTGGCTCGTTTCTGCTGCTCGCTCAGCCGCTCGGGGAGTTTGGGGACCAGCAGCGCATCAACCTCCATGCGGGTCACGGGTCCATGTTGGCGAATGAGTTCGAGGATCAGATTGAGGTAATACTGCTTGTTTAGGCCACTCTCACGGATGTGTCGGGCCGTTTCACCTGTGGCTCTAGCCATCGCAGCTGAAATGATCAGGTTGGGGAAGCGCCCCTCCACCAGCTTCTGATTCTTGAGCTGCTGATGCTCCTCGCGGCTGATCGGCAGGCCCTTCTGAACGCGGTCAAGCTGGATCACTTGGCTGAGCGAGAGCTCGGGCTGCTGCATCAGCAGCCGTGTGTAGCGCTCATCGAGGATGCGGCCGGGGATAGACACCTGCACTCGTTCGGAACTGCTGAGGTCGTAGTCGGGCAGGGGGAAGGAGCGCCGCCGCTGGGTCTCGAACATGCGCTTGATGCCGCCGCCCTGTGTGTCAATCAGGTTGAGCTCCACCATGGCATCCACCAACATCTGATTGCGGTAGAGCTCCTGGGGGGCGTCCTGCTCGATCACCGTCTGCACGCTGCCAGGTAGAAAATCGCCGAGGTTGGAGATCAGAACCCGGTCGGGAAACTCCACCACTGTGATGCGGCCATGGCGGAGATAGTCCTGGTGAGCGATGGCATTGTGCAGCGCTTCTCTCAGTACCCAGGGGTCGTACTGGCTCAATTCCTGCGGGAAGAGGGTGCCACTCGGCAGGGCACGCACCGTCAGGTTGCGCAGGCGTTGCAACAGCTGATCACCGGCCAACAGAAACGGCGGGCCGATGTGGGCGTAATCGAGTTCGTGGTTGTCGGCATCTTTGAGGATCCAGGACACCTTGGCCACGGCTGGCGACAACAGCGTGGAGGTTTCAGATGTGCCCAGAAGCAAAATGGCGGTGTGGGTGATGGACCCCTGACGCAGCAGTCGGGCTTTGCTCAGGAAGGTGCGATCGTCCCAGCTGGCGAGCTCCTGAGCCTGTTGGGGATGCTTGACCAGAAATTGCTCGCGGGCCTTAGCGATCGCCTTGGGATCGAGGTCTGTCAGGCTGGCGTCTTCGCAGAGCGTGGCGGACCAGTCAATACCCTGAGACCAGAGTCTGCGGGCTTTTTCGGGGTGGTTGGCGAGCTTGGTCTTGCTGGTCCCCGCGCGGCAATAAGCCTGCCCCTGGAACTCCACCGGACGCCCACGTGCAGGGCCAACTGCAAGCAGGGCGAGCCTGCCATCGGGATGGTCGAGACAGTGGGGCTCGATGCCGGGATTGGGTTGCAGCTGAGCGGCCAGCCAGGGCAGCAGATCCTGGTTCCCCTTGGCTTTAGTGGTGTAAGGATCGAAGCGACTGCCCACGACGGCATGGCTGGTATCAGCGATGCCAAAGATCAGATAGCCGCGGGTTTGATTCAATAAGGCGGCTTCATTGGCGAGCGCAGAGAGATAGTCACCGATCTCCTGGGGGTCTGCGTTGTTGTGCTTGAACTCCAGCCATTCGGTTTCTCGTGGCAGCCTGCGAAGCCGATCCACCAGGGCAATGAGATCTTGCTGGTTCATGGCAGCTTGGGGATCCACTTCTAGGCAGGCTGCTTGAAGCGCAAAAAGCCAGCTAAAATACTTTTGAATGACTTAAGGTTGTACTGCTTGAAGCTAGACTCATCAACGAACACGAAGTCATAGCTGACACCGCCTTGCAGTGTGTTCACATCCTCAATCCACTGGGCGAGTCGCCGCATTTTATGGGGAACGTCGACATCCACGAGACCCTTGGTTTCGACGATAATGATTCTGCCATCATCCAGCCTCACGAAGAAATCTGGGGTGTAGGTGGAGAGATCTCCATCGTTTTTAACGTAATCAAGCTTGAAGCCGATGGCTTGATAGTTTTTGGCATAACTGACGACGTCCGGGCACCGCTCAAGAAACTCAGCAAAACTGAGCTCAAATCCCTGGTCTCCAATGATCCTATTGAAAACACTCCGCTTAGGAACCAGGAAGGCCTGCTGCTTGGCCATGAATGGACGCGTATCTATAAGGCTGATCGAGCCCACGATCTCGGCTGAACCTCGATCGGATACGGTAACGTCATTGATGGCCTTGTCGAACGTGTCAAGGATGGTCTTTGTAGCTGCAAGCTCCGCCAGATTGCGCAGGGTATTAGGATCCTCTAAATCAATCTCCTGTCCGAAAAGATGTGTTTGCACGAACCGTTTGATATGCCCATATAGTGTTGCCTGGCTGC
>JBKCPG010000162.1:0-2919 GCA_046309395.1 Cyanobacteriota bacterium
CCATCAAGCCATCTAGATCAGTGCCGCTCGCGGCCCCAGCAGACAAGACCGCCTGACCCCCTCTACCTCTTTCGAGCATAATGAATTATGGGTTCCTTGCCCGTCGTTCACCATTCCTGCCCATGGAGCCCTCACGCCAACAGGCCTACCTGGCCCTGATCCAGCAGCTGCTGCAATGCCCCAGTGGGGAGCCAGCTGTGCTCGAAAGCCATCGGGACCTTTTGGATGCGGAGTTTCTGGCCATGTGTGAGCAGGTGGCCCAGATGCTGGAAGAACAGGACGATCAAAATTCTGCGCCTTGGTTGCGGAATCTGGCGACCCAGCTGGGCGAGGTGATCGCAGCCGGGGGCAGCGGCGGCGGAGCTGAGCAACAGGGAGCCTTTCTGATGCAGCTGCTGCAAACGATTTCGGAGTGCCAAGGGAACCCGCAGGTGGTGTATCCACTCCTGCGGGCCAACTTGCCTGTGATTAACCAGGATCTTGCAACGCAGTTGAACCGGTGGTGGGAGGGGGTGCTCACCAGAGCAGACCGAGAGCATCTACAAGGTCTGGCGGCCGTGGTTGGCGAGCTTGGCAACCTGTTTGCGCAATTTCCACTTGGCAATCCAGGACTCAACAAGCAAATCGCCATCGCGGCTTACGCCAACGCCCTGCGGGTCAGAACCGAAGCGGAGCTGCCACAAGCCTGGGCAACCACAAATAACAATCTCGGCACTGCCTACAGCGCTCTTGCCCCCTTCTCCGCCAATCCAGCCGAGCAGATCGAGAAGGCCATCGCGGCTTACGCCAACGCCCTGCGGGTCATGGATCCTGTGCAGCGGTCGACTGATTGCCTCAAGCCGTCTCGCAATCTTGGCAATCTGGGCTTTACCAACAATCTCCCTGACGTGGCCATCAAAGGGTATTTGTTGGCCATCACAGCGGTGGAGAACCTCCGCTCTGTCGCCATCGATCCCGCACGCAAGGCTGAGATCGTTTCCCAGGCGATTGAGGTGTATGCCAATCTTGTGCAGGTGTATGTGGATCAACAGCGGTTTGATCAGGCTTTGGAGGTGGCTGATCGTTCCAAGGCGCGCAATCTTGTCGACCTTCTCTCCACCAAAGACTTATATCCCAAAGGTGAGATCCCCGCTGATGTGATCCGGCGGCTTGATGAACTGCGCGGCTCCATCGCCAGAGCTGAACGCGAGCTCAACAGGGGTGAAAAGCTCGGCGGCAGTGAGTTCAGGCCAGAGGCCGGCTCAGGCGGAGGGCAAAGATCAGACGATAACTTGCGGCAGCTCAAACAGGATCTTGATCGCTTGATTCAAGAAGAGATCATAGAAATAGACCCAACTTTCTCCCTTAGCCAGAGGGTGCAGCCGCTTTCCATCGAACAACTGCGGGCAACCTTGCCCGATGAGCGCACAGTCTTGGTGAATTGGTATGTAGCGGGATCCAAATTGATAGCCTTCATCCTTGTCAAGAATTCATCCGAGCCGTTCTGCCACCGCTACTCTGAGTCAACCTTGGAACTGTTGATTGAGGAGCTGAGAAGCTATTTTTCGGCATACGCATCCAATCGCTCTGAGTGGCTCTCTGCATTGCCGGAAACCCTCAACCGCCTCTCCGTCTTGCTGGAGATGGAGGCTCTGGTAGGCCACATTGCAAAAATCGCGCCCCAGGCCGATCAACTGATCCTCGTTCCCCATCGCTTCCTGCACCTGCTTCCCCTTCACAGTCTTCCCTTCGGTAACCCAACCACCACCCTCGTGGACCAGTTCAGCCGCGGCGTACGCTTTGCCCCCAGCCTGCAGGTGTTGGATGTGGTGCAGAAACGGCCGCAGACTCCGCTGCAGAGCTTGTTTGCCCTGCAGAATCCCACGGAGGATCTCCTCTACACCGAGCTGGAAATGGCGGAGATTCAGTCCCTTTTCGCTCCCAGGGCCAAGGTGCTGCAGCGGCAAGAGGCCACCAAAGCAGCACTGGCGCAACAGTCGGCCCTACTAGCCAGCAGCAACTGCCTGCACTATGCCTGCCATGGTTATTTCAACTTCGAGAAACCTGAGCTGTCAGCGTTGATCCTGGCTGGCAGCACCGTCAAGCCTGCGCCACCTGATGCGGATGCCAACCGCTACCTAGCCCAGCGGGATGGCGGTGCCCTTGATCTGAGCCAATGTCTCACCCTGCTGGATCTGTTCGAGTTGGATCTCCGCCAGGCTCGCCTGGTGGCCCTTTCGGCATGTGAAACCGGGCTGAGTGAGCTCAACAGCCTCAGCGATGAATTCGTGGGGCTCAGCAGCGGCTTTCTCTACGCCGGCTGCAACAGTGTGATCGGCACCCTCTGGACCGTTAATGACCTCAGCACTAGCCTGTTGATGGGTGAGTTCTACCGCCTGCTCAAACAACAGGAGCAAACCCAGCCTTCCACAGATGTGGCCCTGGCCCTCAAACAGGCCCAGCAGTGGCTGCGCCAGCTCACCTGCGCCGAAGCCGTGGCCACGCTCCAGCGCCTGGTGCCCTCCCTTGATGCCGATGTTCAGGAAACGGCCAAGCGCAGCATCCGCCGTTCCTTGAGCGAACGCTACGCCGCAGACGATCGCCCCTATCACCACCCCTACTACTGGGCAGCCTTCTGTGCCGGGGGGCAGTAGGCCGGTCGGACCTGCTAGCTTGAAGTTAGAGCTGAGTGCGACGGTGGCACCAACAGTCTTGAATGAATTCCTACAGGGGCTGGAAGACAACCTCTCTTTGCTATCGGCAGAAGAGCGTTCTTCAATATCGGATTTTATTGACTCTCTCGATGACAGCTTGAGCCTTTCTCAGCTGCAAGGTCGACTGTCGGGATTCCTCAATCGTCACCAGGACCTTTATCGTATGTTGATTCCTTCTCTGCATCCGCTGCCCCTTGCAGCGACTCCGACTCCTGAAGGAACGCGG
>JBKCPG010000163.1:0-2988 GCA_046309395.1 Cyanobacteriota bacterium
CTGCTCAGCCGTGGGGGGGGGCTGCCCCCCCTATCCCGTTGCCATCGCCTCCTGCAGCCTCTGTTTCTTCAGGTGGCGCCATAGCTTGTTTTGGCCTGCACCTTGGTGCCGTCCAGCGCCACATGGCCCAGGCTCACCATGCCGGCCGCCTGACAGAGGCGCAGGATCTGCACAAACAGCTCGCTCAGGGCCTCAAGGTTGCGGCGGCGGAACTCACTGATCCGACTGTGGTCCGGCTGCTGGTTGCCGGTCAGCACCCGGAAGGCCAGATCCTCGTAGCAAGCCCGCTCGATCTTGCGGGACGAGACGATCCCCACGCAGTAGGCGTACAGCAGCAATAACGTCAACCGCTGCGTGGAAGGCTTCGCCTACATCCTAGGGTCGAAACCCTTCTCGCCACGGGGATCTTTGCTCTGGGCAGGGATCACGATCGCCGACAGATCCAGCTCGTCGACCAGATCGAGCAGGAAATACACCTGATGGTCAGCGGTCAGCCAGTCACTCGGCGAGGCCGGCAGCAAGGAGGTCTGCTCCGGCTGCCAGGGACGAAAGGTCTTGCGCTTCTGCATGCCCCATTTTATCGCCCAGATCCACTGCTGTCACTGGGATCTAGGCAGATTCAGGTGCGTCTGTGGAGCGTCGCTGGGCGATCTACGCGCAACAGCCTCCTAGGAAGTCGGTAGATCCCGAGGTCGCGGCGATCGAGGGTGGCGATTTGCCGCAGCCCATGCATCTGGGCAACCCAGAGCAGCGAAGCGTCAGCCAGATCCATCGGCAAATCGCCGTACTGCCGCATCCAGCCCGCCATCAACTCCAGGGCAGATCCACTCAGCTCCGCAACATTGAGGCCACCGAGCGACACCCAGGAGAGAAAGCGTGGTGCCACCTCGGCCGGGATCAGATGGCAGACCTCGGTGAGAACCGGCCAAGTGGATACGAAAGCACCGTTGTGCTGTTGAAAAAAGGCCGCACAGACTCCATGGTCCTGGTCACTGCGGTCGAACCAGGCGACCAATGGGCCGGTATCGAGGAGGGTGGAACCCCGAAAGCTGGAGCTGCTCATGATTGAGGTCTACTAAGCCGCTGCTGGCTCTGCTGCCTGCTCAGCTTCTGACGCAGCAGCGCTGAATGATCCCGCCCACGGCTGGTGGTGCCGCCCTCCTGGGCCACACTGGAAAAGCTGCCGATCAGTCCGAGGCCGTGCGCCAGGGCCGCCGGGCTGGTGGAGTGCTGCTGCAACAAATCAAGGCCAGCCTTGACCACTTCGGTCTGGGTGAGGCCAAGGGTCTGGCAGAGGCTGTCGAGCCTGGCCTCGCTGCCGTCATCGAGGCGCACGGTGATGGTTCGCATCGCTCCCTCGGGGTTGTAATACGCTCATATTACAGTTGGCTCCTTGCTCGCAACACCACCGCCTGGCCAAGAACTTCGTCGCGGATCAGGGGAGGTGCGGTGAAGGCAGCTGCGGCTACGGCTCCAGGGCCCGTCGCACCCATTTGGCGCAAGCGGACCTGGATCTACTGATCGTCGCCCCATCACCGTTCCCGGATGGTCTGATTCACCCAGCCATCTGGTTGGGCGTGCGCACCGGGAGGGCCAGTTCATTGCCTCAATCAAGCCGAAGCTCGGGGGTGTCAACTGGCGGATCTGGATGATTCCGAAGATGGGGTGATCGGTTTTCATGCCCAGCAAATGGGGGGAAAAGCTCTTACAAGCACTGCTAGTGGTTGCGGGTCGCAGTTATGCCCTGACTCACGATCTGGTTTGCATGATTGGTTTGGTTGCTGAAACTGGAAAGGACATGACCGCCTACTTTGCTTATCCTTATGTTTGCAATAAAAAAGCCCCCTTGAGGGGGCTTTGTTAATATGTTGAAAATTCAGGATTTAGCTGCTGATATACGAGCGCGAATGCGACGCGAGAAAGCGAAAGCTGCTCCTGCTCCAAAGATAGGAAGAGGACCAGGAACTTCCGCGAATCTATATGTGGCACTAAAGTTTTCGATGCTGCCCTGGGATACAGTAAGGTTGGTGTTAAATGTATCACTAGAAAGAGTCGGGGAAGGGTAAGTATATGTTCCGTTTGTTCCGAGACCCAAGTTAAAATTAGCCGTAAGATCAGCTGCACTCAAGGTGCTATCAACTTGATAAGCACCGATGTTTTGATTGAGATTAGCGGAACCGCTCAAGGTATTAGATATCGATGAAAGTTTTTTAGTAGCGTGGGTAATGGTGTAATTAAAAGTATATGTGCCAGTATTCCAAGTTACTGAATTGGAGGACAAGCCAAAAGTTGCGGAAGTAATTCCGTTTCCTAAGCTTGTAAAGCCTACATCTGATGTGTTGAAGCCCGAGCTACCTAGGTATGTAAAAGTCGTGGCGCCTGAAGAACCGGATTGAGTGCAAGACCCGCCGCCATTGATCAGGTCTTGGAGAGAAAAGAAAGTACTACATCCTGCGGCATTGGCTGATTGGGGAGTGCCAATCAATGCCGTGCAGCTAATGCCAAGTCCAAAAATGAGTTTGAGGCGCTGGTAAGTTCTTTTTTTCATTGCATGAAAAAATTGGGAAAAAAAGTGGAGTTTCTCAAAACCACTCATTCATTTTACCATGCCCCCCATGGCGACTTGTGCGAGCGTTTACTTGGATATCCTCACCTTGTGAAGCAAGACGGGCCAGCAGGCCTGAGTCCTGGCATTGAGGGAACGCAGCAGGGTGAGCCGCCCGGGGACCCAGGGCTGATTCAAAGCCTGTCCCAGTCGCCCTTGCCTTTGGAGTTCGCTGAAAAACATGCCCACCCCTGCGAAACTTGGGCAACCGCCCGAGGATTGATGGGAGGCCCACAGGAGCGACCGGGCTCGCTGTTCTCCTACGTCTCGATCGAGGAGCGGATCCCGGCCAGTCATCCACTGCGGCGGATCCGCAAGCTGGCGGATCAGGCCCTCGATCGTCTCAATCCCACCTTCTGCCAGCTCTACGCCTTGGAAGGCAG
>JBKCPG010000164.1:0-3073 GCA_046309395.1 Cyanobacteriota bacterium
ACAACGTCGTGAGAGTGGAAGGCGCCGAGCAGCTCCCGTTCCACAAGGGCCCAAAGCGGCGTGGCCTTGAGGGCGGTATGGCCTTGAGGGCGATGTGGGGGGTGCCGAGGCAGATCAGACGATCGGCCAGCCGCCGGCCGCACGGGTTGGCCGGTGAGGCGGGCCAACGTCTCCACCATCGCGACGTAGGCCTCGGCGGTGATCAGGAAGCCGCCGAGGATGAACACCGGTTGCGGGGGATGGGCCATGGGGGAGTGGGATGGACCATGGGGGAGTGGGATGGGCGCGGGGATGCCAGGCGCAACGAGTCTGTCGCTGATCGCGGATTTGCCCCCACTGGCAGGCGGGAGGATCGAAACCTGGGCTGGTTTGCCTTCCTCCATCGCCGTTCCATGGCGTTGCAAATGTTGCTTGATCAGCGGCGGGGACCACAGATGCCAGCCAGATCTTTGAAAACGCGGACTGTGACGCGATCCCCGCGCTGTTGATCGTGTGTTGTGTGCGAATGGGAAATGTTTTTTCTGTGTTAAAGAAAAATGCCAGTGCATCAAGGTGATCGCGTATGAAGAGGCGGCTCGTCAGGTGCCTGAGCTGGCGCAATTGATCTGAACTGCAATGATTGCCCGCGATTTGCTTGCACTTGGCGTAGAGTTGAGATTTTAATTGTTGGATTTTATGGTCTAGTGAACTGCGGGAATCGACTTGTGATGCAGGGCACTTGTTAATAGAGCCCAGGCCAGAAGGGCTCAGATTGGCTTGAAGCAACCCCCATGACTGAGGGGGAGGTGGATGATGCCTTTGCAGCAGGGTGCCAGTGAAGATTAGGCTGATTTCAGCAGCTCGTTTCGGTGGCTAGACACGTTCATGCCAAGGCATGGAAACGATTTCACGCGGCCAATGCTGGGCTGAGAGTCAAAGCCATCTGCCTGTATCACCCTTTTCTTGGTTGACCCGATTCAGGCGGCAACCAGAGCGGGACGGATTCTGATGTTGCACAACTTAGATGGCTCTACCTTGAGATTCGCAAAAAATAATTTGAGTTTATTCTCACCCATAGGTTGCTAAGTTTGCCACTTGTCTAAGCATTGCAGGATTCGCCTCGGTGGCGGAGCCGCCCTCAGGTGTATTATCTCAACAGACATGCAAGTGTGGAAACATGAGGGCATTGCAAATCTGCATCGAGCTGAATCACGGCTGGTCGGTTGGGCCAGTGAACAGGGGACCTCTTTCTTGCTTAGATTTTAGCTTGGATCACTCTGTTTTTTAGTTTGTTGCCATGGTTTCGCCTGTAAAATAAAACTATCATGCCGCTTGTCTTTTCAGGTTGATTGTTTCATTATGACTCGCCTTTCCTATTGGGCTCAACGCAAGCCTTCTTATCTTGAACAGCATAAGCCCTCGGTCCTGTTGGCTCGCATCAAGGAACAACGGCGCATTCGCATGGCGCGTTCTGCGCCTAGCTACCCTCGAATCCTTCTCTGTCGTCCGCAGGGAGGCCTTAACGACACGCTCTGCCAGATTCATCGCTGCATCATTTATGCGTTTGTGCATCATCGGAAACTCATTATCGACACAACTAGAGCGGGCTTTTATGATGAATTTTCCAATATCTTCGAGACGATTGCTCCTTTTTCAAACATCCAAACCCGACTCGACCCTGCCGACCTGCCAAGGTTAGAGGCTTTGAGTTGCCGTCCTGAAAGTTTTCAAGGAAATTTGAAAACATATGAATTAAAATATGTTCCTGAAATTTGCAACTATGTTCATTCTATTACGGGAGATCGTCCAGGCATTGGTTGGGAAGATTGTGACTATCCAGAGTCCCTCTTGTTGCATGATCAGGCCGGTGGTGGATTTGGTTTTCTAGCCCTTCCATACTTCCGCTTCGTGGCGAGCATGCGAGAGGCCATCAAATCAAGACTGGCTATCTTGCCGAGTAACTATACAAGCTTAATTATCAGGCATTCTGATGTGAAATTAGACTATCGCGGTTTTTTAGAAGCTGTGAAACCTTGCCTTCAAAATCGCAATGTTCTCGTATCCACGGATAGTCGCGAGGCCTTGGATTATGCCCAATCCTTTCTTGATCAGTCAACGATTTATGACGTGGCGAACGTTCCTGATGTGGGAGGCCAAACACTATTGAACACGGCGGGAGTAACAGATAGAAATATTATCATTGGTTGTCTCAGTCAATTAATGGCCCTTGTCAGGGCTACAGAGATATATCTCCCGACTGGCTCTGATGTCTATCCCTCTGGTTTCACCCAGTTGGCAATGAGTCTTGCTGGAAGAGATGATCTCATTCGCCAATTGCTATCTGAATGAGACAAAGCCGCGCAGGATGGTGGTCGTGTGCATCAAATCTTCGGGGCGTTGATCGATGCGTCAAGCCCATGCACAGTCCGTCTGCTTGCCAAAGGATTTTTTGCAATGTCAAACGATTTTCTCGGACACTATTGAGTTCGTTTTAGAGGTCTCCCCTGCCACCTGTCCCTGGAGCAATTCTCATGTTTTGCTTCATCATCGGCTTGAGCGGATATTTGCTCTATCCAAAGGCCTTGCTTGCGAAAAGCTCTTGCCAAATTTGTCTGTTTTCCAGTTTAGCGGTCATAGCGCTCTGACGATAAGAATGATCTGTTGTGAACCGACTGTCAAAACCGGTAAGCAGTGGAGCAGGATTTTTGCAGTTCCAAGAGTCTTCACCAAGCCCAATAAAAAACCCCTGCTAAATGACAGGGGTTAGTAACTAATTTTAAACTCTACGTTGGTTGAAGATCACTTTAACCAACGTACCTTTCGAAATCAACCGATGGAAGGAGCCACCAGAGCCACAGGAGTGGCTTCAGCGGAAGCCAGGTCCAGGGGGAAGTTGTGAGCGTTGCGCTCGTGCATCACTTCCATGCCCAGACCTGCACGGTTCAGCACGTCAGCCCAGGTGTTCACCACACGGCCCTGACCGTCGAGGATCGACTGGTTGAAGTTGAAGCCGTTGAGGTTGAAGGCCATCGTGCTCACGCCCAGGGCGGTGAACCAGATGCCGATCACCGGCCAGGCAGCCAGGAAGAAGTGG
>JBKCPG010000165.1:0-6357 GCA_046309395.1 Cyanobacteriota bacterium
GGATCAGCTCCACCCGATAGCCGTCAGGATCCTCCACGAAGGCGATGACGGTGGTGCCGTGCTTCATGGGCCCCGGCGGCCGCACCACCCGGCCTCCCTTTTCGGCGATGGCCTGGCAGGTGCCCACGATGTCGTCCACCCCGATGGCGATGTGGCCATAGCCCTCGCCCAGGTCGTAGGCGGCGGTATCCCAGTTGTGGGTGAGCTCCAGCACGGTGTGGTCGCTTTCCTCCCCGTAGCCCACGAAGGCCAGGGTGAAGCGGCCGCCGGGATAGTCCTTGCGGCGCAGCAGGCGCATGCCGAGCAGATCGGTGTAAAAAGCCAAAGAGCGGTCGAGATCGCCCACCCGGAGCATGGTGTGCAGCAGTCGCATCGCGGCGGGAGCGAACGCTCGCTGGCGAAACATCCCCACCATTGTGGCCTCCGACGCCAGCGAAGGGGATCTCGTCCGGCCATTGTGGGGGGTCCGTGCCCCGGCGCTCCATGGCCCCCGCCTCTCCGAGGCCCTACACCCTGCTTTCGGTGGCTGCGGCGTTGGCCACGATCGGTTTGAAAACCCTGGCCTATCGGCTCACCGGTTCGGTGGGTTTGCTGTCCGACGCCTTGGAATCGGGGGTGAATCTGGTGGCGGCCCTGGTGGCGTTTTGGGCCCTCACCCTGGCGGCCCGCCCGGCGGACGCCGATCACCACTACGGCTATTCGAAGGCGGAATACTTTTCCAGCGGCCTGGAAAGCGCCCTGATCGTGGTGGCGGCCGCGGCGATCCTGGCCACGGCGGGCGAGCGGTTGCTGCATCCCGCGCCCCTGGGCCGGGTGGATCTGGGCCTGGCCCTCTCCCTGGTGGCCACCGCCATCAACGGCTGGGTGGCCTGGGTGTTGCTGAGGGCGGGCCGCCGGTTGGATTCGATCACCCTGCGGGCCGATGCCCACCACCTGCTCAGCGATGTGTGGACCTCCCTGGGGGTGGTGCTGGGGGTGGCCCTGGCCAAGCTGAGTGGCCAGGTGGTGCTCGATCCGCTCATCGCCATCGCGGTGGCCCTGCAGATCATTTACACCGGCTGGCGCTTGCTGCGGGAGACGGGCGCCGGCCTGCTGGATCGGGCCCTCCCCCCCGAAGATCTCGACAAGGTGCGGGCCGTGCTGGTGGCCCACAGCGGCGAGGGGGTGGCCTTCCATGCCCTGCGCACCCGCCAGGCGGGCTCCAGGCGATTTGTGTCCTGCCATGTGCTGGTGCCCGGATCCTGGACCGTGCAGCGGGGCCATGATTTTTGCGAACAGGTGGAGGCCGAAATCAGCGCCGCTGTCCCCCGCTGCCATTCGTTCACCCACCTGGAGCCCATCGAGGATCCCCGGGCCTGGGATGACGAGCGCTTCCGCTGGGAGGGGCCCCCGGAGTAGGCATCGTCACATTCGGGGCGGTGGGGGTGACCCATAGGATCTGGCCATCCGCTCCGGCTCCCCTGTGTTCGATTCCCTCGACCTGGTGATCGATTCCATTGTCGCGCGGGAGGTGCTCGATTCCCGCGGCACGCCCACGGTCGAGGCGGAGGTGTATCTGGAGGGGGGGGCCAGCGGGAGAGCCATCGTGCCCAGCGGCGCCAGCACTGGGGCCCATGAGGCCCATGAGTTGCGGGATGGCGACGGCGGTCGCTATTTCGGCAAGGGGGTGAGCAAGGCCGTGGAAAACGTGGAGGAGCGCATCGCCCCGGCCCTCTGCGGGCTGAGCGCCCTGGATCAGGCGGCGGTGGACGCGGCCATGCTGGAGCTGGACGGGAGCGACAACAAGAGCGCCCTCGGCGCCAACGCGGTCTTGGCGGTGAGCCTGGCCACGGCCCATGCCGCCGCCAAGGCCCTGGGCCTGCCCCTCTATCGCTATCTGGGCGGCCCGATGGCCAACCTGCTGCCGGTGCCGCTGATGAACGTGATCAACGGCGGGGCCCACGCCTCCAACAACCTGGATTTTCAGGAGTTCATGCTGGTGCCCCATGGGGCCGGCAGCTTCAGCGAGGCCCTGCGGATGGGGGCGGAAGTGTTTCACACCCTCAAGGGCTTGCTCAAGGAGCGGGGCATGAGCACCGCCGTGGGCGATGAGGGGGGCTTCGCGCCGGATCTGGGGAACGATGAGGCGGGCGACATTTTGGTGAAGGCGATTGAAAAGGCCGGCTACCGGCCGGGGGATCAGATCTCCCTGGCGCTGGATGTGGCCAGCACGGAATTTTTCAAGGATGGACGCTATGCCTTCGGTGGGGGCAGCTACAGCGCCGCCGAGATGGTGGATCAGCTGGCGGCGCTGGTGAGCCGCTATCCGATCGTGTCGATTGAAGATGGCGTCGCCGAGGACGACTGGGATGGCTGGCGGCTGCTCACCGAGCGGTTGGGGGCCACGGTGCAGCTGGTGGGCGACGATCTGTTTGTCACCAACACCACCCGGCTCCAGCAGGGCATCGAGCGGGGTGTGGCGAATTCAATTTTGATCAAGGTGAATCAGATCGGCTCCCTCACCGAAACCCTGCAGGCGATTGATCTGGCGGGTCGGGCGGGCTACACGAGCGTGATCAGTCACCGCAGCGGCGAAACGGAAGACGTCACCATCGCCGACCTGTCGGTGGCCACCCGCGCCGGCCAGATCAAAACCGGTTCCCTCAGCCGCAGCGACCGGGTGGCCAAATACAACCAACTCCTGCGCATCGAAGACGAGCTGGGCAGCCAGGCGGTCTATGCCGGCGCCGTGGATCGGGGACCTCGGGGGAAGGTTTGAGGGGGCAACCTTGGTTTCGTTGGCGGGTTGCCCGCTGGAGTGTCTAAGTTCAGCTCGAGTGGAGCACCATTACTCCCTTGAACGTTCAATTTCAAGCCGACAAGAAGAGCGGGGCTTTCGTCGAAAGATGCCTCTCCGGAGCACTTGATTTCTTTTGGAATTCCGGCTTCTTGTCTATGGCTGTGATGTATTTGGCCGCGCTGGCGGATGTGTCTAAATCCCGGATTTCTGGGCGGGATCAATCCGGAGATCGCACCGATGTGGATGACGGCTGCACCAGTGGCGATCGTATGGCTGACATTTCTGTGGATAAACAAGAAGGCGCTACTTGTGCCCGCTGTTCTGTAGAGCCGGTCGAGTTGCCACAGTTGGTTGATCAGACGAGCTTTTCCGTGGGAAGAACGGGGTTTGTCCCAGGGTCGCCATGATCAATGATCTTTGTTTTGATTTGGCCTCAGTCAAGAAGCGAGGGAATGGCGGGAGTTCTGTCTTCCGCTGACTTAGATCTTTGAGAGGGTAGAGTTGAACGTTTTGTCCTTTTCACACTTCATTCGCTCGCTTTCAGCATGACAATTCCGTCGCTGATCTCCTCTCTTGCCAAGGACGACTCCCGGCCATGGGGACTTCACGTGGCGGCCCGTGGGCGGCTCATTGCCCCCAAGCATGTGAAAGGGCCCCTTCCAGGGCCCCGAGGGTCATTTGGGTGACAAGGCTGACCTCACCCCGTCTCCGTTAAGAGTGTCAGGCAGCCACAGGGGCGGCTTGACGGGAGAAACGAACGGAAGTGTTCGCTGTTACGGTTTTGCTCTTACCGAGCAGGCTTCAGTCATCCTCCTGGCGCCCCGTCGAAACCATTGCAGCCCCGGGATAGGCCCCCGCTGAACGGGAGCGAAAATGGAGCTGAGCGGAATCGAACCGCTGTCCGAAACACTGGTGTGGACCACCTAGTTCAGCCGAAGCCGAACTTTTGAATTGTGGCACCCGCGCCCCCCATCGGCATGGCGCCCGCGGGTGGGCATGACCGTACCGCCCGCCCTACAGGCAGCAGCTGGGCCGCTCCAACAAGCGGTGGGCCACCTCCCTGGGGGCGTCAAAGGGCCGTAACCAAGCGCTACACCGCCAGGGCTCCTGGCCTGGCTCCTCGCACCACCCTTCCAGGCAGAGCCGGCTGCCATGGAGCACCAGCTGGAAGCGGCCATGGCGGTGCCCGTCCAGCTCCAGGCTGGAACTCCGCGTCGCCGCGGGGGGGAGGGAACGAACGGAATCGATCATGGAACGACCGGCCGAAGATCTTCACCCTCCCTCCGGCCGGGGCTCGCGCCACTGACGCGGGTCAGTTTGCGGAGTGTTCACCGCTATACAGCCGCCGTAGCCCCTCCTCCGTGGCTGGGGTGGCCCCCCGCTCGGTGATCAGGGCCGTCACCAGCCGGGCTGGCGTGACATCAAACGCCGGATTGAAGCCGGCACTGCCGTCGGGCGTGAGCTGAACCGTGGTGATCGCCCCATCCCCTCCCCGCCCTTGGATGTGGGTCACCTCGGCGGCGGCGCGGGCCTCGATCGGGATCTCCGCCACCCCATCGCCGATCGACCAATCGATGGTGGACGCGGGCAGGGCCACATAAAAAGGCACTCCGTTGTCGTGGGCGGCCAGGGCCTTGAGATAGGTGCCGATCTTGTTGCACACATCTCCACTTCGGGTGGTGCGGTCGCTGCCCACGATCACCGCGTCCACCTGGCCGTGTTGCATCAGGTGGCCGCCGGCGTTGTCGACGATCACCGTGTGGGGCACCCCCTCCCGACCCAGTTCATAGGCGGTGAGGCTGGCGCCCTGGTTGCGGGGGCGGGTTTCATCCACCCACACATGCAACGGCAGCCCGGCGCGGTGGGCCTTGTAGATCGGGGCGAGGGCCGTGCCCCAATCCACCGTGGCCAGCCAGCCGGCGTTGCAGTGAGTGAGCACCTGGAAGGGCTCCCCCCGCCGCTCCGCTGGCCGCGCCGCCGCCAGCCGCTGGAAGATCTCCAGCCCGTGGGCGCCGATCGCCTCGCACATGGCCACATCTTCCTCCGCGATCGCCCCAGCTTCGGCTTCGGCCGCCGTCGCCCGCTCATCCATTGGCAGGGGCTCGACCCGACGCCGCACCCGCTCCAGCGCCCAGCGCAGGTTGATCGCCGTGGGGCGAGTGGCGTTGAGCCCATGAAACGCCTTCTCCAGGGCTCCATCGCCGGGGTCGTCCCGCAGGGCCAGCATGAGCCCGTAGGCCCCCGTCACGCCTATCAAGGGGGCGCCTCTCACCACCATCGTGGCGATGGCCTCAGCCGCCTCCTCCCAGTGCCGAAGGGAGCGTGTGGCGAACACGTGGGGCAGCACGGTCTGATCAATCACCCCAACGGAGTGCCCCCCCTCCTCCAGCCAGATCGTGCGCCAGGCCTTGCCTTCAATGTTCATCGGGGGGAATCGACTTGGGACTGATCCTCGCCTCTGGCCCCACCTGGTGGCACCTGTCCCCGTGGAGGGCCCTCCTCAAATGGGTTGGTAGCCAAACCAGTCGGGCCGCTGGGGGGGCGCCGGGGTGGACACGGGACGCAGATGCACCCGCCAGCCTTCCACCACGTCCAGGGGCAGGCAGTCATCCACCGCCTCCAGCGCGTGCAGATCGTCCTTGTGGCGTCCCTCCGTCCCCGGCAGCCAGCTGGCCAACGCTTGCCGTTTGGCCCCCGCGGCCGTGGCGGCCACCACCAGCCCGAAGGCGTGCTCTTCCGCCAACCGCTCGGGGTGGTACCCTCCCACATTCACAAACCACAGCCGCTCCAGCCCGTTGAAGGGTTCCCGCCGCAGGGCCACCGCGAAGCCCCCCACTTGGCGCACCGCCATGTAGCTGTCGATGTGAAGCCCGCCGCGCCGGCCAAACCATTGCCGGCGCAGGGCCGGCAGGGTGGCCTCCAAGTTCTCGCCCGCCACAAACCGCACATCATGCAGTTCGATGTGCGCTCCCTCCACCCGGCCCCCGAGCACCACCAGAAACAACTGGGGCGAGCCGTCCGCCGCCGCGCTGGTGGCGACGACCGGATCAGAACTCGGGGGGCCGCTCATCTCCTTTCGCCGCCTTCTCCCTGCGCTTGCGGGTGGTGGTCAGCACCACGATGACCCCTGAGGCCAAGACGAGTCCCGCCCCCAGGGAGGACCAGGGCGACCAAGCCCCCCTTCCCGCTTTGTCTCCGGCCAAGGGCGCTCCCGGGCGCTGACCAGGGACGCCCGGCAGGCCCGCTCCAGGAGGCATGGCCCCGGGAGGCATGGCCCCGGGAGGCAGAGCACCAGGAGGCATGGCCCCGGGAGGCAGCGCCCCGGGAGGCAGAGCACCAGGAGGCAGAGCACCAGGAGGAACGCGCCCCTGGCGCATCATCCCCGGAGGCATCGCCCCGGGAGGCACCATCCCCGGAGGCATGGCTCCAGGAGGCATGGCGCCGCGAGGCACCATCCCTGGAGGCATCCCGCCTGGAGGCATCCCGCCCGGAGGGAATCCCCCAGGGGGCAGGGGGCCTCGGGGGGACAGCTGGCGAGGATCGCCCCCGGGAGGGGTCCCGGGGCCGGGCCCGCGGGT
>JBKCPG010000166.1:0-4915 GCA_046309395.1 Cyanobacteriota bacterium
CAGGTGCAACGTGCCCAGGCGCCGCTCCGCTTCACCCGGGCCCGCCTCCAGGGCGGCGGCGAGGGCGGCCGGGTGGGCGGGAAAACGGCGGAGCAGCTCCTGGCGCCACTCGGGACGCTGGCGGCCCAGGGCATAGAGGGCATCGGCGCTGGCGGGTTGATCGGGGAAGCGCCGCAGCAGGGTCCGCCAAAGCGGCAGGGCTTTCTCCCGTCCCGCCTCCAACTCGCGCCGCAGGGCCTCTCGCTTGAGCGCCACCGCGGCCAGGGGATCCGGTCCCCATCCCTGGGCCGCCAGCCAGTTCCCCTGACCCGCGGCGCCGTCGCGGTCCGCGCTGGCCAGGAGCAGGGCCGCTTCCCTTCGCCGTTGGGGATCCGGCGACCAGCGCCAGACGCGCTCCAGCTCGCCGGCCGGCCAGTTAGGCGACAGGGCCGGACGGGATTCCATCAAGGCCCTGCCCGCCAGCAGGGCGCCGCCTGTGCCGAGGCAGGACACCGCCAGCAAAAAGGAGAGTCGGGCCAAGGGGGAGGGGCGAATGGTGGCATTCTGACGAGACGTTGTGACCGCCCTGGCCCATGCGTCAGCCGCGCCGTTTTCTCCCGCCGGCTCCCCCGTTGTTGGCGACGTTGCCGGGATCCCGCGGTCGCCGTCGCGCCCTCGCCGTGGGGGCCCTGGCCCTGGCGGTGTGGCTGCTCAGGCCATGGCCTCCCTTCCAGTGGCTGCCGGGATCGGTGGTGGGGATCCTGTTGTTGTGGGCGGTGCTGGAGGGCCTTCGCTGGCTGTGGTGGCCCCATCGCTGGAGTTGAGCCGGCCTCCCCGCTTTTTCCTCTGGCACCGCTGGTGGGCCCCGGCAATCCCACGTAGCCTGAGCCCCACATTGAGTCCCCGCCCTTCATGTCCGTCGCCGCCGCGCACCCCATCGGGGCCCCGTTGGGGGAGGGAGTGGCCTTCGGCACCGATGGCATCCGCGGCAGGGTCGGCACCGCGATCACCCCCGCCCTCGCCCTGGCGGTGGGGTACTGGACGGGTCTTGTGCTTCCCGCGGATGGACCCGTGGTGATCGGATCCGATTCCCGCTCCAGCGGTCCCATGCTGGTGGCCGCCCTCACCGCCGGTCTGGCCGCGGCGGGTCGTGAGGTTTGGCAGTTGGGCCTGTGTCCCACCCCCGCCGTGTCGGGCACGATCCAGCGCCTGGGCGCCGCGGGGGGCGTGATGGTGTCGGCGAGCCACAATCCCCCCCACGACAACGGCATCAAGGTGTTTGGCCCCAGTGGAGCCAAACTGGGGCGTGACCGGCAGCGGGCCATCGAAATGGGTCTGCGGGGAGAGGCCCCCGACCCGCGAGACGAGCTGGCGGGCTCGGGCACGGTGCGTCAGCGGGGCGATCTCCTGGCCGATTACCAGCGGGCCTTGCTGGACAGCGTGGCCGGCCAGCGGCTGGAGGGCTGCAGGGTGGTGCTCGATCTCTGCTGGGGATCGGCCACGGCCTGCGGGGAAGAGGTGTTTCGGGATCTGGGGGCCGACCTGGTGATCCTCCATGGCCAGCCCGACGGGGCTCGGATCAACCAAGGGTGCGGCAGCACCCACCTGGAGCCCCTGAGGCGGGCCGTGATCCAGGAAGGGGCCCAGATGGGCTTTGCCTTTGATGGCGACGCGGATCGCATGCTGGCCGTGGACGGCCGGGGCCGGGTGGTGGATGGGGACCAGATCCTTTATCTGTGGGGCTCGGCCCTGCGAGAGGCGGGTCGGTTGCCAGCGGATCGGATCGTGGCCACGGTGATGTCCAACCTCGGTTTCGAGCGGGCCTGGCGGCAAACCGGAGGGTTGCTGGAGCGCACCCCCGTGGGCGACCAGTATGTCCACGCCGCGATGGAGGAATTCGGGGCTGGTTTGGGGGGCGAACAGAGCGGCCACATCCTTTCGGCCCACCATGGGATGTGTGGCGACGGTCTGCTCACGGCCCTCCAGGTGGCCACCCTGGTGCACGGCCGGGGGCAGACCTTGGCGGACTGGATGGACCAAAGCTTCCGCCCCTATCCCCAGAAACTTGTGAACGTGACCGTGCCGGATCGGAACCGGCGGACCAGCTGGCAGGAGTGCGCGCCGATGCGGGAGGCGGTGGCCAGGGCGGAGGCGGCGATGGCCGGCCAGGGGCGCGTGTTGGTGCGTGCCAGCGGCACCGAGCCCCTCCTGCGGGTGATGGTGGAGGCGGCCGAATCCGGGGATGTCGACCACTGGAGCACCCTCTTGGCGGCCGAGGCCGACCGACTCCTCAACGTCGCCTGAGCGAGGACGGCTCAGGGGCGCGGGGGGAGGCCACACCCCCGGCCGCGCGCCAGCCGTTCAGCCGCCAGCGACAGGGCTCCCGTGCAGCCATCCCCGGCGGGCTCTCGCGGAACCACCCTTGGCCAGGTGGCGCTGAGTGAGCGCAGATAGGCCTGGCGAAACGTGGGCAGGCGGGTGATGGCCCCGCCCAGGGCGCACACGGGAGGTGACACCAGCTCCAATCGGGTGGCCACGGCGCCCACCATCTCCACCAGCGCCTCCCCATTCCGCCGCAGAATCTCCACAGCCAACCCGTCCCCGGCCGCCGCCCGCCGATCCACCAGCGGCGCCAGGGCCGCGAAACCCGCCGGGCCAAAGTCTGGCGACACCACCCTCGCCTTGATGCTCTGGGGGGCTTGGGGATCGTCCAGTTCCAGCCCAAGCGCTTTCCAGAGCTCCTCTCGCAGGGGGCCATCCGCATGGCGCCCATCCGCCATGCGCAGGGTCAGGCTCAGGGCGTCCCGGCCGATGTCCATGGCTGAGCCAGCCCCATCCAGCAACCACCCCCACCCCCCGCAGCGGTGGTGCCGGCCCTCGCGGTCACGGCCGATGGCGATCGTGCCAGTGCCACTGATCACCAAGATCCCCTCCCCCTTGGGGAAGGCCCCCGCCAGGGCCGTCCGTTCATCCCCGGTCACCACCAGCAGGGCTTCCGGCAGGCCCAGGGTGGCGGCCGCCAGGAGCAGGCCCTGGGCCTGTGCCCCGCTGCCCTGTTCCATGCCACTGGCGCCGATGGCCGCCGCTCCCAGGGGCCACACGCCTTGGGGCGCTTGCTGGTTGACCAGGCGTGCCCGAGCCCGCACCAGGCTTTCCCGCAGGGCGTCTTGAAACCGCCTGGGACCCTCGGGAGAAGCCAGATGCGACACGCCCGGACCCTCCCCTTCCGCCAGCGGCTCTCCCGCGGCGGTGGCCAACCGGCAAAGGGTGTGGGTTTGTCCGGCGTCAAAGCCCGCCAGCAGCACCGAGCCCTCCAATGGGTGGGAGCTGGCGGTGGCGGTCATGGACGGAGGAGGGGGGGCTCGGTGGCTCCCGCGCCACGGACGGAGGCGGCCAGCGTGGCCAGCTGGAACAGGGCGATCAACTGAACCTCGGGCCGAAAGAAAATCGTGTCTGTCAGACCCTGCACCGCCAGGCCCGCGAAGGCGGCCACCGCCGCCAGCGCCGGGGTCACCAGAGGCCCCAAGGCTCGCCATTGGCGCAGGCCCGTGGCCATGGCGCTGAGAAACAGGCCAGCCCCGCAGATCAGCCCGGGCAGCCCCGCCTCCACAAGCCATTCCAACGGAATCGAGTAGGCGCTGAGGGCGTTGAACTTCGGTTGCTGGTACAGCGGATAGATGAGGTTGAAGGCGTTGTTGCCCGGGCCGATGCCGATCCAGGGCCGATCGCGGATCATCTCCAGGACGGAGGTCCAGACATTCATGCGGAAGTTGTTGGAGCTGTCTTCCCGGCCGGCCACCAGGCTCATCACCCGCACCCGAAGGGGTTCCACCTGGGTGATCAGCACCACCAGGAGCAGCGTCCCGCCTCCCAGCAACAGGATCGGCACCAGCCGGCGCCAGAGCGGCGGCCAGGCACGGGTCTGGCGGAGCGCCAGCAACAGGGCCAACAGGGCCAGGGAGACCACCATGCCCATCCAGGCACCCCGGCTGTAGGTGAGCACCAGGGCCACGAGGCCCAGGGCGAGGGACGCCACGGCAAACAACCGCTTGGGCCATCCCGTCCAGCGCAGGGCGGCCACCGCGGCCAAAGGCAGGATCGGAAGCAGGTAGCCGCCCAGGAGATTGGGGTTGTCGAGGCTGCTGTAGATCCGCACCGTTCCACTGGCCATGGAGTTGGCGTCCGACCAGCGGGCCAGGGCGCTGGCGTCGGCGTAAAGCTGGCGGATGCCGATCACGCTGGTGAGCAGGGAGCCGGCCAGCAGGGCTCCTGTGAGCCGATCCCACCAGAGTGGAGCGGTGGCCAGGAGCTGGCGCATGAGGGCGTACACCCCCAGGTAGCTCACCAATTTCATCAACCCCTTGAAGGCCGCCATGGGCACCGGTGAAAAACCGGTGGCCAGCACCGCCACCCCCAGCACCGCCAGCAGCCAGATGTTGATGGTCCCGATGGGACCTGGTTTTGTGCGCAGGGCCCAGACCAGCCAGAGGAGTCCGCTGGCGAAGATCAGCAGACTCATGCCGGCGCGAGTGATCTGGGGAAGCCAGGCCATCAACGCGCACAACACCAGCCCAGAGAGGAGTTCGAGGTGTTGGCTCAGCCAGCCGCCGCGTTGATGGGCCAACGATCCCTGCCATCGCAACAACAGGGGGGTGGGTGCAACGGCGGTCACAAGGGGTGGAGGGAGCGTCAGCCAGGATTATGGGTCGCGTCGGCGGCTTCGGCCTCCGCGGCCCCCTCCAGTGCGTCGAGTGGCGGGGGTGGGGAGGCATCGCGCTCGAAGAGCACGCGAAACACCGGCAGCCCCCGGGCCTCCACGTGCCGCTCCCGTTCGGTGGGGAGGGGCAGGGGGCTGGTGGGCCGCCATGGCCGGGGATCGGAGGCGGGTCGGCGGAAGCGGCCACTGGCCTCCACCAGCGCCACCATCGGTTCGATC
>JBKCPG010000167.1:0-5340 GCA_046309395.1 Cyanobacteriota bacterium
GAAACCACCCTGGCGGAAGGATCAGCCAAACAGGCGGCCTACGAAGCCTGGGAACAGGAGCGATCCAGCGATCCCCAGACCCTCGCGGCTGATCTCTACACCGCGGCCTTCTTCCTGCCCAAGACGCAGGCCAGCCGATCCAAGGTGCCCACCAGCGAGCACCTGTTGCTGTTGCAGAGCGGCCAGGAGATCCCAGGCGACCTGGAGCTGGCGGTGGAACAAGCCGCCAGAGACTTTCGCTTCTTCCATTGGCACCTGCGCTTTGGCGAGGTGATGGAGAGAGGGGGCTTTGATTGTGTACTAGGAAACCCACCCTGGGAGATGGTTCAAGTTGACCCCCAGGAATGGTTTGCCAGTCGAAATAGCCAAATATCTATAGCGAAGACCTCGGCTATTCGCTCAAGCCTGATCAGCGAACTTGCCAGTTCAGATCCCGCGTTGTTCAGAGAGTATCAACTCGCCGTATCCGCCAACAACGGATCCCAGGGGTTCTTTCACTCCTCGGGAAGATTTCCCAACTCAAGCATTGGTAGGTTAAATCTGGCATACCTTTTTACCGAGGCGTTCATGAGCGTTGCTTCTCGCGATGGGCGCGCCGGCTTGATTGCACCTTCTGGCATCTCGACCGACTCGTTTACACAATCTCTATTTAGAGCCATCGTCGAATCAGGCCTTGCAAGCCTATACAGCTTTGAGAACGAGGAGTTCATCTTTCGCAATGTTCATCACTCTTTCCGCTTTAGCCTATTGACACTGGGCAAGGCCGCAAATCCATTGTTCGCCTTCTTCCTGAGAAAACCGGATGAAATAACGCGCACCGGAAAGATATTCTCAATGTCCAATGAAGACTTTGAAGTCATAAATCCAAACACAAGGAACTGCCCAATCTTCAGAAGTGAACAAGATTACTCGCTTGCAAGAAAGATTTACTCATCTGTTCCAGTTCTCATGAATGACGAGGATCCAGTGAATGGGAATCCCTGGAAGGCCTCGTTCATGCTGATGTTTATGATGAATACAGACAGTCATCTTTTTAAGTCGGAGCCTGGCGATGGTTTGTCCCCGTTATATGAAGGGAAAATGATGCACCAATATGATCACAGGTGGGCCACGTACGAACAAGATGGCGCCACGAGAGACGTTGACGAATTAGAGAAGTCGGATTGCGACTACGCAATTACGCCAAGGTATTGGATTAGCCATTCGCTCATGGAGGATAAGCTGAGATCAAAACAGTGGAACTTCAAGTGGCTCCTTGGCTGGAGAGATATAACCAGCGCGCACGTCTTAAGGACGTTTATTGCTTCGGTGCTCCCATTGGTTCCTGCCGGAAATAAGCTACCACTGTTGCTGCCTGGGAGGCTTGATGACAATCGCCTTTACGCAGCGTTGCTTGCAAATTTAAATTCGCTATCTCTTGACTTCATTGCAAGGATGAAGACGGGCGGCAATAATATGAATTTCTACATAGTCAAGCAGCTGCCTGTTATCGCGCCAAAAACATACACAGATAGCCATTTAGATTTTATCTCTCCCCGCGTCCTCGAACTCACCTACACCGCCCACGACCTCAAGCCCTGGGCCGAAGACCTCGGCTACTACGGTCCACCCTTCATCTTCGATCCCGAACGCCGATCCCTGCTGCGGGCCGAACTCGATGCCTTCTACGCCCACCTCTACGGCCTCAATCGGGATGAGCTGCGCTACATCCTCGATCCAGCCGATGTGATGGGCCCCGATTACCCTAGCGAAACCTTCCGCGTGCTCAAAACCAACGAGATCCGCCAATTCGGCGAATACCGCACCCAGCGGCTGGTGCTGGAGGCGTGGGATCGGTTAAAATCTGGAGGTGTGATCTGATGCTCACTCATCTTCGGATCAAAAACTTCAAGGCTTGGAAGGACACCAAGGACATCCGTCTTGCCCCTCTCACCGTGATCTTTGGGGCCAACAGCGCCGGAAAGAGCAGCCTGGGCCATCTTCTGCTTGCTCTTCAACAAACCGCTAGCTCAGCAGACCGCCGACGGGCATTGAACCTCGGGGATGGCACGTCATTGATTGACCTCGGCACCTTTGCGGATTGCTTGCATGCACACGATCTGCAGCGGGAGATGTCATTCGAGCTTGGTTGGCGACTGCCGAAGCCGTTGGAGATACGTGACCCCCTGCAGCCAGAAAAACGCTACCAAGGCAACCACATGCAGCTTGAAGTATCATTGGTATCCAATAAGTCACAACAACCTGAAGTAGAGAGCCTGTGCTATGAGCTTGCCTTTAATGCAACCAGAGTTCTAGATGTCTCATTCTCTCGTGACGAAAAGCGTAAGCTGAATTTACGATCCAGCACTTATGACTTCAAGATGGCCGATGGCCGCAAGTGGCCACTAGAAGAACCGGAAAAGTTTTATCGGTTATCTGATGTGACCATAGCCAGATATAAGAATGCTGGTTTTCTTGCTGATTTTGCATTGGCAACAGAGGCCATGCTGGAAGGCATCTCTTACCTAGGGCCACTGCGTAAGCACCCGCAACGCCTCTACCAGTGGTCTGGTGACAGTCCCGCTAGTGTTGGATCGCTCGGTGAAAATACCGTTGCCGCAATTCTCGCGGCTCAGCGTGAAGGGCGACGATTAAATCGTGGGCCAAAACGAGCCACACAAACCTTTGCAGAGTTCATCGCTCTGTGGCTTAAGGATCTAGGAGTTATCCACGACTTCTCCGTCAAAGCCGTTGCTGAAGGCCGCAAAGAATATGAAGTACTGGTTAAGACACATGCTAAGGCCGCAGAGGTGAAAATAACCGACGTTGGCTTTGGGGTTTCGCAAGTACTCCCAGCTCTTGTCCAGGCTTATTATTGTCAACCACACTCTACTGTGTGGATGGAGCAGCCCGAGATCCACTTGCACCCTCAAGTGCAGGCTGAGTTGGCAGATGTTTTTATCTCAGCAACACAAGCTCGTGAGAATGGTAAGCCACGTGACGTGCAGCTGATCGTAGAGAGCCATTCTGAGCATTTCCTGAACCGCCTGCAACGACGCGTGGCAGAAGGAACGGTCCCGCATGAGGACGTAGCTGTTTACTTCTGCCGTCGTGCAGGTGCAGCCACAGACTTGGAGCCATTAAAGCTCAATATGTTTGGAGAGATCGAGAATAGGCCTGAGTATTTCTTTGGTGACGAGATGGCGGACATCGCAGGTCGCACTGTGGCTGCCATGAAGCGCAAGAAGGATCTCAGGCAAGAAGGTGTGACCCCATGAAAGCAGTGATTGACACAAATGTTCTGCTCGTGGCGAATGGGCAGCATGATGATGCGTCTCCCGGATGCGTAGTGGAATGCGTGAACCGCTTGCAAGGGATGCAGCGTGAGGGCATTGTCGTTATAGATGATGAATACCGCATCCTTGGTGAGTACCAGAACAAAACCTGCATTAATCCACCCAAGGGCGTAGGGGACGTATTCTTGAAATGGTTACTCCGCAACTCAAGCTCACCACGTGTGGAGCAAGTCACCTTGGACGAAATGGCTGATGACAGCTTTGCGGAATTTCCCGACCCTGCTCTTGAATTCTTGTTTGATGCTCCAGATCGCAAATTTCCAGCCGTGGCCAATGCCCATCCAGACAAACCTCCTATCTGGCAGGCGGTCGACTGCAAATGGCTGAATTGGTGGACTACCTTGAAAGCCAAAGGTGTCGCGGTCGAGTTCCTCTGCCCAGATGATATCTGCCAGTTCTATTCCAATAAGTTTCCTGGACAGCCACTGCCAGCTCTCCCTACTCCTGAATCTTGAACTCCGGTTTCTACCGATTCCCCCATACCCCTCACCTCGCCTGGCTGGGTAGCGGCCCCGTCCGCGATGACAAGGTCTTCACACCTCAGGAAGCCAAAGCCTTCCTCGCCCAACCGGTAGCGATCGAAGAGAAGGTCGATGGTGCCAATATCGGTTTCTCACTAGGCTCCGAAGGCAGCCTCCGCATCCAGCAGCGCGGCGACTACTTGCAGCACCCATACAAAGGCCAGTTCTCAGGGCTGACAACCTGGCTGGCCCTGCATCGTCCCGATCTGGAAGCATTCCTGCAGGAACCAGAGCACCAGGGCCTGATCCTATTCGGTGAATGGTGCGCCGCCCGCCACTCGGTGGCCTACACCCATCTGCCCGATCCCTTTCTGTTATTTGATGTCGCGGATCCGGAGAAACACCGCTTCTGGAGCCGCAATCGCCGCGATGCCGCCGCCCAACTGCTCGGATTGGCCACCGTTCCGCTCCTCCAGGACAACAGCCGCCACACCCTCCATGGCCTGAGCAGCGAGATCGATCAGTTCCATAGCCTCTATCACCCAGGTCCCCCAGAGGGAGTGATCCTCCGCCAGGACGGATCTGAGTGGTGCACGGGCCGCGCCAAGCTCGTGCGCCCTGATTTCACCCAGGCCATCGAAGAGCACTGGAGCTCCCGTCCGATCGAATGGAATGGGATTGATTACAGCCTTGCTCTCAACCATTGACTTCATCAATGATCGTTTCATTATCCCAGGCTTTGCCGATCGAGCGATCCAGACGCCTCAGTAGCGCCACGAAGCTCTCGCCCTCCCTCCGCACCAACATTACCGGACAGTCATAGCTGGTGCTGGCGGCTGCCACACACTCGCCAGCGACGCGCCCCACTGTGATGTCTCCGCCGTCATCAAGGATGGCTTCAATGTTGGTGTAGGCCACAACTCTCCCGGTCAACGCCCCTGCAAGGCTGGCATGGTCTTCACAAGACTTCAGTTTGCGCATCACCTGCCATGACCGCGCCGGCCCCTGGGACCCAGGGGAAAGCCCCACAACAGCCGCCTGACGTTTCGGCAACCGACGGTGCTCGCCGCATCGCCCTGCAGATGCTCCAAGAGCGCGGCCGGGGTGCGGTGTTGGTGGGCGTGGCCCGGGTCGATGCCGCTCTTGAGCACCTGCTTCAGGCCCTGATGGCCCCGGCTCCCAGCCGAGGTGATGGCCTATTTCTGCCGGATCGGCCTCTGGGTTCTCTTGGCGCCAAGGTGGCCCTGGCCCGCCGGCTGGACCTGATCGAGGCCCCAGTGGAGCGGGCTCTCTCTGCTCTGCGCAAGCTGCGCAATGCCTTTGCCCATTCCGCTGAATCGGCGTCGCTGGGTGATCCTGCCCACAGCGCCCGTCTGGCCGAGATCTATGCCGAGGCCCGCACCAACCCCCTCTGGGCTCCCCTGGAGACGGTGCTGGCTGCCCAACCACCCTCGGCCCAC
This sequence comes from Cyanobacteriota bacterium, assembly GCA_046309395.1. GTDB lineage: Bacteria > Cyanobacteriota > Cyanobacteriia > PCC-6307 > Cyanobiaceae > Cyanobium. Next base: position 5,257 of record JBKCPG010000167.1, read on the forward strand.
GGCCCCCTGGAGCCAGCCCTGCGGGACTACATCTTGCTGATCACGATCCTGGTGGCCTTCCTGGAAGCCACGGCTCAGCAGCTC
>JBKCPG010000168.1:0-14204 GCA_046309395.1 Cyanobacteriota bacterium
CTTACCAGCTGGCTACGACACTTTCGTTGGTGAGCGAGGGGTTCGCCTGAGTGGGGGACAACGCCAAAGAATTGGTATCGCCAGAGCCTTGTATAAGCAAGCCGAAGTTCTTGTTCTTGATGAAGCGACAAGTGCATTAGACTCGAGCACAGAACATGCATTTATCAATGTCCTTGCAGGTCTACGTAGAGATCTAACTGTGATCATGATAGCTCATCGCTTGACAACATTGCGCTATTGCGACAAGGTTCTTGAAATCGAGGCTGGAAGGCTGAAAGCACAAGGTTCATATAGCGAGCTCACATTGTTAAGTTCATCTTTTCGGTCGATGATCAAAGCTACTGGAGGAAATCCTGGTGAATCCTAGGCACACATTGTCGAACCCACCTAGAGTCATTTTTTCCGCATTGGGAAGAGAAGCCAGAGATGCCGCACTCAACATCATCAAGCAGGGGACACTGGAGGCATGGGGCGCACTAGATTATTACGACAAGACTCAGCATTGGTCCAACCATATCTGTAGGTGCCTAAGCATAGAAACTCTATTGATGCAAGCCAGGTCGCAAGAGCCGTTACCCACATCTCCCCTACTCTCTGATCTGGATGTATTTCACGACTGCCCAGGCCTGATGTTTTGTCTTGATTACATGCAAGGTCGATTATATGATGGACTTACGTCAACTCAAGACCAGCGGAGAGCTTTGTCAAGCTATATTATTTCATTCTGGAGTGGCGCCCTGGCTCAAGACATGCCAGACATGATTATTTCACAATCAGCCCCACATGAAATTGTAGATTTTGCTCTGTTTATTTTATCGCTTCGCCATGGTATTCCTTGGATTGCATTGCAGTACAACCCTTGGGGGCACAGGCCAGTTGTGCTGACCGCAGACTCCCACGGGACAATAAAAAGCGTGCCGCTTTGTCTCACTGACGAGGGTTCCCCTTTAGGAGAATTACAGGCCGCTCACGTGGAGCAACTTTTGTCAGAGCATAGAAAGCCATTTGAATGGGATCCTCGTTATGATCTCAAGTCTGCACAGGCTAACGAATCCAAAGCTAAATTCAAGGATATTATTAAGATAGCACTGAAAGCCGCCCTAAAGGGTCTTCTTCTCCGAAATAACGCCAATGATCGGGCCTACTTGCAATGGATCCATCGATCGCGTAATGAAATCGCTTCCATTAAGGAGATTGATTTAGACAGAAACTACATCTACTTTCCACTGAGCTATCAACCCGAATTAACCACCTGTCCACTGGGGGGGGTTTTTTGTGACCAACTCTCCGCTGTGCGTGCATTGGCTTCAGCCTTGCCGGACGGATGGCTGATTTACGTTAAAGAGCATCCTGCCCAATATTTAGGCCATTCATACGGATACCTGGGTCGGTCAGAGCTTTTCTACAAACAACTCAAAGGCATCAAGAATGTGAGGATGATTTCATCTGAAATCCATTCTCAGGCCCTGATCGACCGCTCTGAGATGGTCGCCACCATTACTGGAAGTGCCGGTTACGAATCCTTATCACGGTCAAAGTGTGTGATTATATTTGGGGAGGTCTGGTATCAAGATGTTGACGGGTGTTTCCGTGTAAACAAGCCTTCTGATCTAAAGATCGCATTGGAATCCGCTCGGGGTTACAGGATCAACCCAGCGAAGGTGGAATCTCAATTCCACGAGATCGCTCAACAGTCAATCCTCTTCTTCGGAGAGGAACTATCTGCCTTGTCCTTTGGCTATCCATGGGATCAACTCCAAGAAAAACTTGTCTTTGAAACGCTTCTCCGTCAAATCGCCATCACCTATCTAGTCCGGAAAGATCGCCGATAAAATGGCGGGGCAAGAAGAAGCCCAAGAAAATAAACAGATTCAAAACAGCTTATCCAGGCTTACTGGCTCTCCAAAGTTGAACGCGCGTTGGGCCGAGCGCCCAATCAACTTTCGATACAGAGCGGGTGCTGCACCATGGCCTGGACGCACGATACGAATGTTGGCTTCCGTAAATGGTTCTCCCTTGGCAATGTCGGCGGCCGCATAGATCGAGCGTCGGAACACGAGACTCTTCCGCTCGGCTTCTGTGGGCCCGTAATGCACATGGCCAAGTGCTTGCCACGCCCGCTCAGTTTCGCTCACCAGACTGGTGAGCTCCGCTGGCTCCAAGGAAAACGCCGCATCCACTCCACCATCGGCCCGAGCCAGCGTGAAGTGCTTTTCCACCACGCTGGCTCCGAGGGCCACGGCAGCCAAAGCCACGCCCACACCCATCGTGTGGTCGCTCAGGCCCACCTCACAGCCAAACAACTCACGCAGATGGGGGATCGTGCGAATGTTGGTATTCTCGGGGCTGGCAGGGTATGTGCTGGTGCATTTGAGCAACACAAGCTGAGTGCAGCCGGCGTCGCGTGCGGTGCGTACGGCGTCGTCGAGTTCGCCTAGGCTGGCCATGCCAGTGGAGATGATTAAGGGCTTGCCAGTGGACGCAGCCTTTTCGATCAACGGCAGATGGTTATTTTCGAAGCTGGCAATCTTGAAGGCAGGGACGCCGAGATCTTCCAGGAAATCAACGGCGGTTTCATCAAAAGGTGAGCTGAAGCAGATCAGCCCAAGTTCGCGGGCCCGCTCCATGATCGGGGCGTGCCACTCCCACGGGGTGTGAGCCTGATTGTAGAGGTCATGTAAGCTCTGGCCGGACCAAAGGGAATCAGGGTCGCTGATCTCGAAGCAGCCGCCGCGTACGTCTAGCGTGATCGTGTCGGCGGTGTAGGTCTGAAGCTTGATCGCATGTGCTCCCGCAAGGGCCGCGGCATCCACGATCGCCAGGGCCCGCTCTAGGCTTTGGTTATGATTGCCACTCATCTCAGCGATCACAAGAGGGGGATGGTTTGCGCCGATGGGGCGCCCGGCGATTTCAATCGACATACCAATCGCCTCCTAAATAGGGTCTCGCCCAATCAACAAGATGGCGCTCTTTCTAAATGAGATACGGCCATAATCAGATATACGTGATCTGACAATAGAGGCGACTTCGGAATCATGCTCTGGCGAGTAGTAAGTCGTACTTCTATACAGCAGCATGAAATCATCGTCAGAGACAAATGTCAGATTACTGTTGAAGTAACTCACATCTACCTCGCCAAATAAATCTCTGAACAAGCCGATGCACAGCGATTCTCCCAACTCAATCGCAGGCTCTACAGTTTCAGGGATGGGATGGATGCTTTTTGCAAAATCGACCATTCCATGTGGCCTGCAAGGGAGAGAGATCGCAAGCCTCCCTAAAGGCTTTTGCACGCTCTTAGCAAGTTCTTTGATGACAAAAGAAGGGTCAGAGGCGTAGGGAAGCGCAAATGAACAATGCGCAAGGGTAAATGCATCTGCCTCTTTCAAATAGAAAGAAACATTCATCATGTCAGAAACGATGAACTCTCTAGCAATTCCAGGAGGGACCTGATGTTTGATCGCGGAAATTGAGGGTTCATGTATGTCCACACATCGCAAAAAGCCATTTGATCCAATGCGTTTATCAAAATACATGGCCTGGGCGCCGCTGCCGCACGCAAGATCAAGGACTCTTTCGCCAGCCTGCACGCCAAGCCTTGACTGCAGCCAGGCCTGAAAGTCTCGATCCTGACACTTTTGATTAATATCAAGTCTTGGAGTCAAAAGATCGAGAGATTCAGCGCGCTCTTTAGTTGACTGGGGCATTTACGTCTCTGGGTAGATTGATACGCTAATTGTAGTGAGTTTACCCCTCCAAAACATGCAGAGGCTCTGAGATGTACCTACTCACTCGGCTTGATGATCCGAGCCATTTTGCCATAACCGTTCAATAAGCTCATGTTCTTCGAGGAGTCGGTGGGCCAGTGACCCAGATTGCCTTTGGGATCAGATGTCTCCACTGTGGGACAAGAATGCACCAGATAACAATAGCCCGTGCGTCTACGGTTTTGAGCATGGCTGGGGAGGTGATGCTCTCGTTGGGCGTTCCAGGCGGATTCTGACGCGCTCGACCAGGGCTTTATTTCTGAAGTGTATCTCCTTTGGCGGCGCGGGGTTAAAGCTCGCCGGCGATTGCGCATGGGCCCTCTTGGAGCACTCCCCCCATCACGACCACCACTAAGACCTTGGCCTCAGGCCGGCACCACCACTGCGCTGAACAGCTTGGGGATGTTGTGATCGCGCTGCCAGAGAGGCGCCATCAACTCTGGAACGGGAGCTGTGAGCTATCTGGCGCCAGCCCGGAGCGGGGTGCCGCGGCAGGGCGCCAGCGCCAGCGATTCACAGCCCAAGACGGGGATGGGACGACTGAGCCGATTTCCGCTGTGAAGCCGGCCTGGGCAAAACAGGCATTGCTCGCTGTGTTGCTGGTCAGCACCTCAGCCACAGCGTCGCAGCCCGGTCCCCATCGTTGTTGCATCGCCTGCAGGCCAAGGCGCACAAGCTCTGTACCCAGCCCATGGCCACGGGCGCAGCGATCGAGGGATAGGTCGATCATGGCCTCATTGGCCTCGCCTTCCGCGAAGGCCCGCTGCCGATCAAAGCGGATCTGGCCAATGGGACACCCATCAGCCGCGGTGGCGATCAGCAGCAACCGGTTCGGATCAGCGAGACCCTTATGAAGCCATTGGTGGTGATCAGTCGCCGCGATGGGCTCTGGCGAAAAGCTGTTGGCGCGCACCTCAGGATCATTGGCCCATCGCAGGAGCAGCGCTTCATCCGCGGCCGTGGCCGGCCGAAGGCTGATCGCCCCCTTTGGTCCTAGCAACGCGGTGGCTAGGCGTGAAGCACCCCAGCCATCAGTGAGATCCGATCCCCCGGTTTCCAGGCGGGGCTCGGCGCTGCGCGCAAGGAGCGCCGAGCGGATCTGCCGGGAGGACACCGCCGCCCCATCGCCCAGTAACTGGACGTAGCCCGCCTGATCGAGAGCCTGGGCAAAGGGCAGCTGGTTGGACGCAATCGCCACCACCAGGCTCGGCAGCCCAAGGCAGGCCCGCTCCCAGGTGGTGGCGCCGCCGGCTCCAATGGCGAGGTCGGCCCGGGCGATCAGCCCGGCCAGGCTCGGCAGGGGGCCGTGGAGGGTGGTGTGGGGGCGGCGGGCCACCAGGTCGTCCACAGCTTGCCGGTGGGGCGACTGGAGACCCAGCACCACATCCACAGCCAGATCGGCCAGCGGCGGATCCATCAACGCCTCCAGCGCGCGGGCTGTGAGGTTGGCCTGATCCACCCCTCCGAAGAACAACAGAACTCGGCGCAGCTCCGTGCGCGGCGGCAAGAGGGAATGCAGCTGGGCGTATTCCTGCCCCATCAAGGCATAGTGCGGCCCCAGGAGCAAGCGGCACCGCGGTGGCACCAAGCCCTCATAACGACTGGCGGTGGCCTCGCCAAAAAAGTTCTGATCGAGCAACAGATCAGCCAAGTGCTCTCGGTCTGCCAGATCGTCGATCACCAGCAGCTTCGGAGAAGGAGCACCTCCGAGCAAGCCGGCCAGCAGCTGTGCTTCCCAGCTGGCATCGAGCCCATAATGATCCACCACCACCCAGTCGGCGCCGCCGATACGGGCCTCGGCCAGAGCCCGCAAGCACTGGGCCGCGTCCTGGGCCTGGCCGCAGCCGAGCCACGCGCCGTAGAGGTTCCGTCCCTCCAGCCCCTCGCAGGCAGCCAGCGGCTGTTCGGGCAAGGCCAGCACCTGGAACTCCCGCTCCAGAAGTTCAATGAGATCGCCGGGCTGACGGCGGCACAAAAAGGTGATCTCCGCGCCGCGACGCCGCAGCTCCCTCGCCAATGTTCGACAGCGCACGACATGGCCACTGCCGATGGAGAGTGCGGCGTCAGCGCGAACCAAAATACGAGACATCATCACCGCCCCTCCTCGGTGAAGGCCGAGGAGGATTCGCCCAAATCGTGCGCCCTGCCTTCTCGCATGGGGGGGTCAAGGGTGGCTAGCGGGGTGGCGGGGCTTGGCAGTTCAGGGCTCGCGACTTGCGCCTCAACGCTAGAAAAGCGAGAACGAAGCTCTCCAATCTTCACTTCCGCGGAGCATTCCGCAGCCACGAGGGGTTGCTTTCGCGACGGGAGGACGAGGTCTCGGAGTTGATCTTCGAGATCAGTGCTGAGGGGCTCCCACGTTGGTCGATCTTGCTCGCGACTGGATCTTAAATCCGCCTGGATACAAACAATCAGGAGAACGAACGATAGCCAAGCTCCCTCGGGCGGCGGAAACCGCTGTTCAGCACGAAGCCCAAGCGGCAGGGCAAAACCCGTCGTGACCGGGGGGCCCAGACGGGTTTTGCCCTGGCGGATTAGGGATCTGTCCACTGAACAGGGACAACGCCTAAATTTAACGAAACCGGGCGAAATAGCCATGACGTCAGCTCAAACCAGCTGGCGGAGCAAAGAGAACGCCTCAGCCGCCTCCACACCCACCTGGGAGCCACGCCAGCGCGCCAGGTGCTCAAGAGCCCGAATCGAGCGGGCGTGAGGCCATGGCCGCATCTCGCTGGCGTAGGCCTCAAGAGCCTCGCGCTTGCGCGGCCACTGGGCGGAGATATCGACAAACCAATTAGGCTGAAAGCTCGGCGCCGAGCCAGGCGGTTGCCACTCCGTACTGCTGGGCACCTCAAAGCTAAGCAACCGCCGCACCGGGTAGTTCGGGGTGGGCCGACAAGCCGTGACCACCGCCTCATGCAGACGGCGGTGATCCACATTCACATCGCCTGCGTGGTGCACATAGACCATCTGGGGCTGGTGGCGATCGATGCACCCTTCAATCTGTTTGATCAGGTCAAGGCGATCCATAGAATCGAGACGGTTGTCAGGAAGATCCAAAAGCTCAACTCCGGCGGCGCCAAGAATGGCACCAGCTTTGTGGGCGGCTTGGGCAAGAACTGAAAGCTCATGGATGACCAGGCCGCGATCGCGCTGCCGCTGTCGGGATGTCGCACCTTCCGCCAGGATCAGCACCTGCACCTGATCGCCGGCATCGGCGTGGCGCGCGATCGTGCCGCCACAGCCAAGTACTTCATCGTCAGGATGGGCGGCAACAACAAGAATGCGAGAGGTCATTTCATTCAGATAATGCGCAAAGAACATCATGCAGCAACTCCGCTCTAACCCAGTCTTCCTCGGTATCGATGTCCTGCACGCGCCAGCGCGGAAGCAAGAGAGGAAATCCATCATGGAAAAGGTTCCGTGTGCCAGACCAAGCCGAAGGAGACCCCCAGTAAAACTGGCCGGCGTCATGATAAGCCTCCTCAAGATCCTGACTTCGAGTATTAACATGCTCAGGGAAAAACATGACAGCACCACCAGCGGCATCCATGCGAAAAGCACGTTGTATCGGGAAGGGAAAACTGGTAGCGGCAAACACAAACCCATGCTCAGGCACGCTCTCGTGCAAGGTAGCGGCTTTCGCGAGGTCTTCAGCCTGCACGAAGGGAGCGGTGGCGTAAAGACAGCAGACAGCCTGAACAGACAAATGCTGGTGTTCACACCACTGCAGGGCATGAACCACTACATCTTGGGTTGTGGCATAGTCGTCAGCCAGATGAGCAGGACGCAAGAAAGGGACCTCCCCCCCACAAGCAGTTGCTACAGCGGCAATTTCTTCATCATCCGTGCTGACAATTATTCTCGCGAAACATCCAGAAGCGCGCGCGGCGTCAATCGACCAGGCGATCATTGGACGCCCACGAAATAGGCGAATATTCTTTCTTAGAATGCGCTTACTTCCGCCTCGAGCTGGTATGAGGCAAATATTAGTTCCCATAAGAATCTATGGCCTACGCATGGGGATACCAAGCTCCTCGCAATGAGCGCGGATCGTACCTGGTGTCTCCTGGGTGAGCGAGAAAATCGAGCTAGCCACAACACCTTGCACGACTGGACTCGCCAGTGCGGAACTGATGTGCGAGGAAGAACCAGCACCCCCAGCGATTAATACAGGGACAGAGATATTGCATGCCTCAAGTTTTGGGAGGATCGACAGATCCAAACCCCGCAATGATCCATCACGATCAACATCATGGAGCAAAATCTCACCAGCTCCATGAGCGACCGCCGAAGCCAAGGCATCGGTCAAAGATTGATCATGCCTAAGACACAAGGTGCGATAATCCCAAATAAGAGCATCACTCTCTAAAGATTCCCGGCGATAAGGCAGACAGACTCCAACACTTTGAGAACCGATCAGCGAAGCCACACGCTGAACGCCAGACGGATCATCAAGGAAAAGAGAGGTCATATAAACTTTATCAAAACCTGCATTGATACATTGAGCAGCATCAGTTTCTGATGCAATACCACCAGCGTAAGCAATGGGTACGTCCACTTCCTGGCGCACTAGAGAAAGCAGGCGTTGCGGGCAATGAAAGGTACCGGAACCCGCAAGATCAGTGTTGACAATAAGAATCTCATCACAATGACGGCGGACATGGAGACGGAGTTGCTGAGCTAAAGCACCAACAGTTCGCCAAGGCTTGAACTGTTGTGAGAGTGAGACGCTGGTGCCACAACGAAGCAGGATCGAAGGGATAATGCGCTTTTTCATAAAGCCAGAACGTGATCGAGCAGTGAATATCCAGCAGGGCCACTTTTTTCAGGATGAAACTGAAAGCCAATAATTTTATCGGTGGCAATAGCAGCTGCGAGAGGGCCAGATGGATGGTCAAATGCCGCAACTATGGTGACAGATGACTCAGGTATGACATGATAGGAGTGAACAAAATAATAATCAGATTTTGAGGATCCTGATGGTTGACCAAAGGGCAGGAAGCTTTGATGGAGAGATGCTGGAAACATAAGCCCATTCCAGCCAATATGGGGAACAGAAAACTTTGGCGAGGCTGGAATACGCTCACACACACCGCCAATCAGACTCAAGCCAAGGACACCGGGACTTTCTGAACTTGCCTGAACCAACATCTGCATTCCAAGGCATATGCCAATTATCCGTCCACCAGCGTTGGCATGCCGAACAATCTCAGATGCAAGATGAGATCCACGTAGATAGTCCATCCCCTGAGCAAATGTTCCCACTCCAGGAAGAAGAAGAATATCCAGAGGTTCTAGACGATCAGCCGCAGTCAGTAGTCGGTAGGGATGAGATCGGACGCGCAAGTAGCGCTCCAAACTAAAGAAGTTGCAGAATGGAAAATTGACTATCCAAATCATCGTCAACTATGGTTCAGCGTGGAAGTTATCGTAATCGCCCCCCAGGCACGGTGAGCCATCGGGTCGCCTGATTAAGCAACCATCAGTATCCTGAAGAAATAGGTCATAGTTTGTGTAGTCCTCACAAACAGAATCAAATTCTTCATTACTGATAGAATACTCTGCCAGGATATTGTCGAGAGATCTGTCCATATAACTTGACGGATAAGCGCCATCATTGACACGAACGAGCTGGATCGCGTCTTCACGGGACAAAAGATTGCGCCGGATAAGATTACAGGCGACATCAGTCGCTCGTCCAAAACCGAACTTCAGATATTTAAGGTAGTCATGTATTCCATGCACATAATTGTCGAGATTCTCATAGTTGGCAATAGTGCCAAGAATATTTTCATGATAGGTCTGAAATCCAAGGGATTGAGAGATTACAACATTTGATATACCATTCCATGGAAAGTAGTTGTCAAGATAAATTCCCTTAAGTCCAAGGGCCTCGACATCGGATGCCTCAGGGTATTCGTAGAGATAGAGATCCGAGTGACGCACACCTTCAATAGAAGTTAGATCTGAAACTCTTAGGCCATTCAGAGAGCCATATTCTTCGAGAACACGGCGATCAAAATACTTAAGTGAAGCATCTTCTGGCCTCCCGGCACCATATTCACGCTGTGGACATTCTCCCCAAACAATGACTGGGATTTGGAAAAGAACGGCGGCGCGAACAGGAATTGTATAGATGAGAAGATGTTCCGGCCACTGGATATCGCCCACATTAAAGAATGCATAGCGATTGATTAACTTGCGAACCGCACGATTGACAGAGAACTCTATATAGTCACATCCTAATGACTTGAGGTTTTCAATATTCTTTCTACCAAGAGGGGTTAACTGATCAGTTGGCGCAGTAACACATAATGGGTTAAATCCTTCTTGAAGGATGCGCCAAACCTGATAAGTGCTGTCTTTGCCGCCAGAAACAGGGACAATGCAATCGTATTGGGGATTCATTTTGTTAGAATTAATGATTTCAGCAAGAACTTGTCGTCCATTTGACCAATCATACTTAGACCTTTGGTCAAAGGCATGACAGGCTCCACAAATGCCATCCTTGAACCAAAGATCAGGCTTCGTTGAAGGGTACAAACAGCGACGACAATAAATCATAATTCAGAAGTGCTATAGACAGCCTGAATCTTGTATCCCAAACCAGAAGACTCGATTAATTCTGGTTCAAGCAGATCCAATCCCAGTTGCGAGTCTGATTCCGGTAGATAGGGATCGACTTCGTAGGATAGATAGTTTCTGATGGCATAGATCTCTGAAATCACAGTCTGCTTCATGATACATTTCAGCCCTGCGCGCGAAAAGGCCGCGTCAAGGCTCATGGCACTGAACAACGTCAGATGCTCAATACCATCGAACATGTTACATGCTTCCCGCATCACTCTCGCAGCAAGTGAATCACTGCTTGGCACCTGAACAAAGATTAATCCATTGGGCTTGAGATGAGAGCGTAGTTTTTGAAGGTAGCTCACTGGACGTCGTATGTGTTCGAGCACATCCCAAAGCGTGATGGCATCGAAAGTCAAATCTCCCAAGTCAGAAATGGTAGAACCGATAACATTTATTCCATTATTAATTGCATAATCAACCTCTTGCCGGTTCGGCTCTATACCAAATCCTTCGAACCCTTGCTCAGCAGCAATTGACAAAAAATATCCGCTGCTACAACCTATGTCCAAGACTGTTTTAACTTGAGGGATTGACTGGATAAGTGCCAAGCCCTTGGAATAAATCTTCCGGTAGAATTCAGATTCATTCTGATGCCACTCCAGACTTGAGGTGGGATAATTAGAGTAGAATTCAAGCAACTTCTCTTCATTCAGTGGATTGGACAGGAAGATATGCCTACAATCTGGACAGTAGCAGTAGGTGCCGCCGTTCTTTGTGAAAAGGGGCGCATCAGGGAGGCGATCACAAGTGGGGCAAGAATTACTCTCAAAGTCTAATTCAGGATCAATTTTCGTGAGGAATTGCTTGACATATTTTGAGAATTTATTGAGCTGTACTTTCCTTGCTTGATGAAGTGCATGCTGGTTTGGAGTGTCGAGCAACATGTTCCAAATAAGCCAAGGTTGGATGATCTAAATCAGGCAAATCAACTGATTGGCCGACATAACTGTTTAAATTTACCATGCTGGTATACATCTGTCAAAAGGGGGGGGCACTCACCTCTCCTCGATGAGAAGTGGCCTTGAAAACGGCGATGGATTTAGGTTTCACGCCAATGAAGGCGGTCCGCACTGTCACTAAAAAGCAACTCTCTATTTTACCTGTCCCCGGGGCGGGACCTCCCTCAGAGACCTTGAGACACAATGGATCTGTTCCGCTCACTGTCGTTTGGCGTAAGCCCATACCCATCCTCGAAGCCCCATTTTCTCCCAATTCAGTCCCATTGACCCATTAAAGCCACCACAGGTAGTGTGCCAGGGGTCATGAACACCAAAATCAGCCCCTGAACGGGGCCAACTGATCGAGCATGGACAGTAGTCGATCAGCCGGATCAAGCGACGTCCGATTCAAATGTCGCTGGTACCTAGCAGGAATGCCCTCTTCCATGAATCGGCATCCTGAGCGGTGCTCAGGCAAAGCCGCCTCGACATTCGCATAGCAAGGTGGTGAGGGTGTCCACCACACGCTGCTGATCAGCGGCCCGCAAACCGGGGTAGAGAGGCAAGCTGATGGAGTTGGTGGCATAAGCCTCAGCGGCCGGAAAATCGCCCTCTTGGAAGCCAAGCCTCCGGTAGTAAGGCTGGAGATGTACAGGGGTGTAATGCACCTGCACGCCGATGCCGGCGGCCCGCAGACCTTCGAATACGCGCCGGTGGTGGGCTGGGCTTTGATCCTCCAACCGGATAACAGCCAGGTGCAGGGCCGAACTCACATCATCGGGGATCTCCAGCAGCCGTAGGGGAAGTCCAGCCAGCAGCACGCGGTACCGCTCGAACAGACGCTGGCGTTCCCCCACGATTTCCTCTAACCGCCGCAGCTGGCTGAGGCCTAGCGCGGCTTGAAGATCGGTCATCCGGTAATTGAAACCTAAATCCTGCTGTTCGTAACTCCAGGGTCCAGGGGCTGGACGCTCGAACCGGGCGTCCTCCTTGGTGATGCCATGGCTGCGGAGGTCTGCCATGCGCTGGGCGAGGTGTAGATCGTTGGTGGTGGCGAGACCGCCTTCAGCTGAGGTGATGATCTTCACCGGGTGGAAACTGAACACGGTGATGGCGCTGTGACGGCAATCGCCCACAGGGTGCCCCTGGTAATGGCCGCCAATGGCGTGGCTGGCATCTTCGAGAACGGTAAAGCCATAGCGCTGAGCAAAGGTGCCGATGGCTGCCATGTCACAGCTGGTGCCTGCAAGGTGCACAGGCACCACCACCTTCGGCAGGGTGCCGTTCTGTTCAGCCCGCTCCAACTTTGCCGCCAATGCCGTCGAGCTCATCAGACCCGTGGCTGGCTCAATGTCCACGAAGTCGACCTCGGCGCCGCAGTAGCGGCCACAGTTTGCCGAGGCCACGAAGGTGATGGGAGAAGTCCACAGGTGGTCGCCCGGCCCCAGTCCCAGGGCCAGGCAAGCACTGTGCAGGGAGCTGGTAGCACTGTTCACAGCCACCGCATAACGCGCATCCACTTTCGAAGCCAGCGCTCGCTCAAAGGCCGGAACCGCGGTCCCCTGGGTAAGAAACGGGCCACGCAACACCTCAACGACCGCCTCTATGTCGTCGTCGGTAATCGTATGGCGTCCGTAGGGGATCACAGCCTCAGCCATGGGTCATGACGATGGCGTGACGTTCTCGCAGACAAGGAATCTGATCGATTTCAGGATAAGCATAACCACCCGCGAAGCTCCACCAATAATGATCTTTTCTTTCCAGGGGATGGCCACTCTTTGGACAGCGGTAGTCGCCATATTGACCATCATGGATTGAAGACGAGAAAGCGTGCGGGTCAACTGGCGGAGCCACCACGTAGCAATATGTTGGGTTCAGAGGGTTGTAAGAATTCGGAACTTGCTCTACCGAAATCAAGTGGCCACCGCATCGCTGGATGAATAAAGGGAGATTTCTAATGTAACCCAGTTGATCCATGCGTTGTTGCGCTTCTTGAGAAGCATTCTCGTACGAGGGCTCCAATAGGATGAGCTTCTTACGAGCCACGCGAAGGAGCTCAGCGACCAAGATTTCTTCTCTGCCACGATTAGGTTCCAAGGCATGAGAAGTGAACACAACATCAATCGAGGCCGAGGGAAGTGGGATCCTATCCATTTCAGCCACAAAGGCATGAAGCCCCTCCCGCAAGTCCTCTCTCATCCATTGGCGAGAGAACTCAAGACCGCACTTCACACGACTCAAGGAAATGTCAAAAGCAAGCAATGCTATCTGGGATGGCAGATATTGACTTAGCGCGGAAAGAGTTGTCATCTCTCCTGTGCCGCAATCCAAGAGGCTTCGGCATTCCGCTAAGTGACTCGAGCAGAGAGAATGGATATCAGTCGCGTATTGTCGAAGCATTTCAGGCTCTCGAAGAGCATCCTCCGTATACCTTCCAGCCTGGAGATCATAGGCAACCTCAATAGAGTCGAGACGATTTTCGCCGCCTTCAGAATTCTCGTTTTCCCGCAATAACAACGTGATATTCTCTCCGCGCGCGTAAGCCTGTCTTAAGGTATCGACGCAAAAATCGTAAGAGCTCATGTCAATCGGCCGAGGAGGGAACGCGGGGAGGGCGCCAAGCTTGATTCATGTGGGCTCAAAGGCGGGATCCACGTGCTCCCGGATAAGGGCGCGTAGCTGATTCACATTGAGAAAGTCAGGATTAGAGCCAGAATTGTAAGCGAAGCCCTGCCGCACCGGTTCGAAGTTGAGTCCATCCTGGCGGTAACTCCACCGATCCTCCCCGTGGCTGGGGAGAATCGCGTAATACGGCCCAAGATCAACCGTGGCGAAGCTGTCGGAGGCGGTGATCATCTCCTCG
>JBKCPG010000169.1:0-5775 GCA_046309395.1 Cyanobacteriota bacterium
CCGGCCGGTATCCGCGCCATCGGCAGCTCCACCCCAGCCCCCCGCCCCACACACCCCGGGGGGCGCCCGCGCCCCCGCCGGCGGTGGGATGCCGCGGGCCCGGGCGCGGTGGGGGGGGGGGCGCACCCAGGTGTTTGTGGAGCGGGTGGATGGGCTGGAGCTGCCGATGGCGCGGATCCCGGCCGGGAGTTTTTGGATGGGCTCGCCGGACGGGGAGGAAGGGCGATCAGAAGCGGAAGGCCCGGTGCATCAGGTGCGGCTGGGAGAGTTTCTGATGGGGCAGACGCCGATCTCCGTAGCCCAGTGGCGAGTGGTGGCGGGGTGGAAGGAGCAGGAGGGGGAGCGGTGGGGGAGAGAGCTGGAAGGGAATCCCTCGCGTTTTCAGGACGGGAAGGAGGGTGGGATTGGTTGGACACAATTTGCTCCGCTTCCGGGTGAGAAGACTGCGGACCAACGCCCTGTGGAGGGTGTGAGTTGGGAGGACGCGATGGAGTTTTGCGACCGGTTGAGCCAGCGCACTGGCCGCACCTACACGTTGCCCAGTGAGGCCCAGTGGGAATATGCCTGCCGGGCGGGCACCAGAACGCCGTTTTCGTTTGGGCACACCCTCACCGCTGAGCTGGCGAACTATCGAGCGACCGAAACCTATGGCAATGGCCCGAGGGGCGAATTCAGGGAGCAAACCACACCCGTGGGGAGCTTTCCCGCGAATGCCTGGGGGCTGCACGACATGCATGGGAATGTGTGGGAATGGTGCCTGGATCACTGGCATGGAAGTTATGAGGATGAAGGAACGCTGACCGATGGAAGCGCCTGGATGAACAAAGAAGAAAAAGGAGGAACCAGGCTGCTGCGCGGCGGCTCCTGGGACGGCCTCCCCGGGTACTGCCGCTCGGCCTTCCGCGGCCACCTTCAGCCCGGCTATGCCTTCAGCAGCGTCGGTTTCCGTGTGGTTTGCCTCCCCCAGGGCCCTTCCCTCAACCCTTGATCCGTTGGTCCCTTAGCCCTCGGCTGTTTCTTGACCCTGGCTGTTGGCTGTTGGTTTTGAGCCAGTGGGCGCCGAAGGCGCCTCGCTTTTCATCCGCACACAAGCCCTCCACTTCTCCTGGGAAGGCTTCAGCCACGGACCCGCCGGTTCGGGGGCCTGGATGTGATCAATCCATCCCCTACCTGGAGCCATCAGGGCGAGGAAGGCTCAGAGGCTGGCTTGGTTGGTGGCGCTGGGGCCGAGCTTCACTCGCGCGGAACGCAAAGCTCCCTGATGGAGACGCTCAAGGCTTCGTCTCCGTCGTTTCTCACGCGCCAGATCTCGCCCTCGGCTTGCTGGATCCTGCTGTCCAGCGCGTACATGCGCCTTTCGTCGTTGGGATCGCGACGCAAATTCAGCAACCGCTGCGCGGAAGCCTTCGGCTACGGCAACAATGATCGCCACTGAGACCACCATGCAGGGGATGCCCCATGGCTGGGGGATCGGGAGGGGTGAGGCTGACGGCGAGAGGTGGTCATAGGAGCTGAGGAGGGCGATCAGGCCGATGGCCAAGCCGCCCAAGCCCTTGGTGGCGCCGAGACAAACGGAATCCCGAGAGCCAGTCGCGAATTCGGGATCGGTTGAAGGGCCGCGAGCGGGGGTGGCAAGGCCCGGAGGATCAACGCTGTTGATGCGTGCATCGGGACTATTGTCGAGTTTCTCGCGCCTGATTGCCCGCGGAGAGGGAAATTAGGCTGATGGTGTTCGAGAGGGGCGCCTGGTTGCCCCGCTTCTGGCGCGGCGCCTCCTGCCGCGAAAGAGCGCCAGCCAGGGGACCAGGGCCTGGCGCAGGCCTCGGCCCGGGAGATGGCCCGCTGGCGGCAGAGGGCGTCCAGCTGCTGGAGGGCGGGTTTTGGGAGGTGGATGCTCTTGCGAAAGGAGGACGGCTGGTGGAGGCTGAAGTTGTGGTGTTGACGATAGGCGATGCGGCGAGTTGGCGATTCCCATGGCCTGAACAGTTGTCAAGTGCCGATGAACAGCTGAATGTGTTCGATTGCCGGGCTATCGGCTGTTCCTCTGGCAGTCCAGCCAGAGGCCCGAGCCCGACCTGGCCAACGGGCGTCATTGCCTAAACTAAAATTTCTTGGTCTGGGCCTTCGGGAAGCGTGACATCTGAGCAACAGCCCAACCCGATGCATCTCGTGCATACTGCCCTGCTGCATGGCTGCTCCCCCAGTGACTATGGCACCAACTACCAAATGCACCTGTTGGAGCAGTATAAACTGATGGTGGAAATGGCCGATCGCGTCAGCGCTCGGCGGATGCAGGCCAATACGTTTTTTCTCGCTGCCAACACCGGCCTGCTCACCGTCTTTGCCAGCTTGGCCAAGGACAAGATTCTGAGTGGCGTTTTGGGTGCCTTGCCGATCGGAGCTCTGCTGATCCTTTGCGTTGTTTGGGAACGGATCATGTGCAGCTATCGCCAACTCAATAATGGCAAGTTTGAGGTGATCCATTATTTGGAACAACTGCTTCCCACTGCCCCTTATGCCGCCGAGTGGGTGGCTATCGGCGCAGGGATGGATCCCAGCCGCTATCGGCCCCTCAGCCTTGTGGAGATCTGGGTGCCGCGTCTGTTTGGCTTGCTGTATGGGCTGTTGTTGGTCGCGGTGTTGTTTTCTCGATCACAATCAGCTGGAGCGGTCTGTAGCTGATGAGGCACTAATTCAGCATGTCTACACCGGCTGCCTACATCTCCTACGCCTGGGGTGACGACAAGTCCGATGCGGGTCGCGAACGCGAAGAAATCGTGGACGCCCTTTGTCGGAGCTTTGCAGAGGTGGGGATTGTGATTGGAAGGGATAAGAATGAGGTGAAGCCTGGAGACTCCATTGAAGCGTTTGGCGCGCGGATTGCCAAGGCCCCTTTGATCCTCGCGGTGATCAGCGCACGATCCCTGCGCTCTGAATGGTGCATGCTCTATGAACTCTATGAAGCGTATACACGCCGTGGCGGTTCTGACAAAGAGTTTAATAGCGATGTCGTTGCTCTCGTGCTTGAGGATGCTGAGGGCGACTTGAAGGATGAGGGAGAATTAGTCAAGTACTGGAAAGCCTGGCGATGCAAACGAAAGAAAGTCCTGAAATCTGCGGATCGAAAAGCCAAGAGAAGCCTGAAATCGCGCGCGGTCCTGATCAAGTGTAGAGACATGATCCGGAGTCTGCCAGACATGCTTTTGGCCATCAATCGCATCGCCATGCCGCGTGGCAGTGCTGCTATTCGCCTAGATAACTTTGCGGCCATTCGTGCTCATGTTCAACGCAAGCTTGACACACCGTTCAGCTCGAGTCTGGAGGATTCGTCCATCGATCAAGCAGGCATCAGCGCAACCACGCCCGCCTTGTCGCGTGTCTCGGCGGATGCGGTGGCCCTGGTGCTCAAATGCTCTGGAGGTGAGGAAGGGCCCATGCGTTCCTACGAGTGGAAAGCTTTTGTTCAGAGGTCAGGGGAACCTGAGTATCAGGGCATCGCCAATGGAGAAGTGGGCGCGGATCCGGCCTGCTCACGAGCGACACTCAAGGAGCTGCTGCGGCGGTTGAAATCTTGGATGGCACAGCAACTTACTGATGTGTCTGTGCTGGAAATCTTTGCCCCCTCTGAATTACTGGATGAAGACTGGGGCAGTATGAATGTGGAGGATAAAGAGGAGGAGACACCACTCCATTCCTACCAGCCTTATTTGCTGCGCTCTTCCGATCGCCTCTTTAATCCAAAAATGAATGAAAAGAAGGGATCATTAAGCCGCATGCATGATCTCCTGGTGGCCGGAACAGGAGTGTGGCTGCCAGAAGATCACCTCACCATGGCCCACGAGTTGAAAACCTTGGATGGCGAAACCCAGGATGGCAAGGCAGGGGGTGTGGTGGCCGCAATTTGTTGTCCACGTGCCTCCATGATGCCCAACAAAACCACCTGGCTCAGGTGGGCGGAAGAGTCGATGGCTCCCCTCGTGGTTTGGCCCTCCCGCAAAGGCCTCCTGCCGGAGGAGCCGAAGGAGGAGGAGGTGTGGTCCTGCCTGGGCGAACTGTCCTTAACCCGAGAAGACGGGTCCCAGGGTAGGAAGGTGAACAGGCCCCATTGCCCCGACCTGTTCCGATTGGCCAAGATCAGACGGTCCATGGCCAAGGTCGATTGGCCCCACCCCAAGATTGATTTGGGCCTCACGATCCTGGTGGACCATCCAGGTCGCGCACCGGATCTGAGCGAGCTCCAGGCCCACTTTTCCTCCCCCCGCGAAGACGCCACCCGTGCGCGGGAAGAGGAACAACCCCCTCCTCCAACCCAACAACTCCTCATCTCTCCCTGACCCATGGCCCAATCTGCAGCCCAGAACTGGGACCTCTTCACCAACAACGGCATCCAGCGTGACCAGGGAGATCCTTCCTCCTGGCCCCCCCCGCCTCCCTGGCGGCAGCGCCAGCTTCCTGAAGGCGTAGATGCCAAGCCCGTTCCGCCGGCCGATCCCTCCTCCAACACGGCCCAGCGGGGTCGTGCCTTTCGCCTGCCTCGGGAGGGAGGGGCCTTCACCAATCAGGGGGAACGACTTCGCCTCGCCGTCAATGCGGCCCTGCATTTGCGCCGGCCCTTGCTGGTGACCGGAAGCCCCGGGACGGGGAAAACCAGCCTGGCCTACGCCATCGCCTGGGAGCTGAACCTGGGGCCCGTCTTGCGTTGGTCGATCACGCCACGTTCCCAACTTCAAGACGATGGCCTGTTTCAATACGATGCCATTGCCCGCCTGCAGGATTCGCAGATCAACAACAAGGCCCCCTTCCCAGTGGCCGACTACATCCGTCTGGGTCCTGTCGGGACAGCTTTTTTGCCATGGAAGCGGCCGCGGGTGTTGCTGATCGACGAAATCGACAAATCCGACATCCAGCTGCCCAATGAATTGCTGAGCCTGCTGGAGGAGGGGGCTTATCCGATTCCTCCTCTGCAACGGGAAGTCGACCGTGCCAAACGGGAGGCGCAACGCAACCACCAGTCTTCCTCCACCATGACGGTGGAGGTGCGCACTGCGGATCGAGATGACATCGCCACCGTGCGGGACGGCATGGTGCAGTGCACGGAGTTTCCCATCGTGGTGATGACCAGCAACCGGGAGCGAGACTTTCCGGCCGCCTTCAACCGGCGTTGCATCCGTGTGGTGATGCCCCATCCCACGGAGGTCGACACCCTGGAGGCGGTGGTGCTCGCCCATTTTGATCCGGAGGCCACTTCGGCCTCAGCGGTGGACGACCACCCTTTTTTGAAGAAACCACCGGTGGCCGAGGAAATCAAGAGCTTTCTCAATCGAGAGGACAACGGCGATCTGGCCACCGACCAATTGCTGAATGCCCTCCATTTGCTCACCTTGGAGCAACATCCCCGCGATCCGTGGCTTTCCCCGGACGCGGCCGCCGCCGAGCAGTTGCGCCAGATTCTCTACCGGGGCCTCAATGATCGCGATGGAGCCGAATGATGCCCCATCCCCAGCCTCCTCTTCCCGGCTGGCGGAGGCTCTGCGCTGGATGGTGGCCCACAGCCAATCCACACTCGATGGCCTGACTCCCGGATCTCTGGAGTTGGCCGAGGTGCTGTGGCTCGCAAGCCGGCTGCCGCCTCCTGCCGCCTCCAAGCGCCCGCCGCGCCCTGAGTCTCTTGAACCGCCCACCCCCCACGAGCACCCACAGGTGGAGGCTGGGATTCGACCAGGGAAGGCGATCGAAGAAAAAGCGCCACCCCCCATCTGCCCCCCCGATCCTTTC
>JBKCPG010000170.1:0-3185 GCA_046309395.1 Cyanobacteriota bacterium
ATATGCCAACGTTTCGTCTTCCATGGTTTGTATATCCTTTAACAGCCCCAAACGCTCTTTTTTGGGGATCCCCATGCTGCCCATAACCACAAACACAACGTTATAATCCAGCCCCAGCCGCGCCCCTTCCACAGCACGCCATTGGGTCTGCACCAGCAAAAACAGCTCCACGGCTTTTTCATTTTCGGCCATCAAATCACAGGTCAGGCTTTCCAGCCGCTCTTTGGCATCCGCTGCGCTCAAAGACCCATCTTGCCGCATATCGAGAACCTCATAGGCTTTGGATAGGCTGCCACTGATGATATGCAGGGCAGCCGCTCTTAGTTTTTTCTTTTGACCAGACTCCACGATTCATGGAAAGCCTGAAAAAATAGCGTCATGATTTCGGGAAACTCGGTGATAAAATCCAGCAATGCCTGATCGCTAAAGGGCACGTCGTTGCCGTCAACGTCTTTGCAACCCCGCCACCCCACAACGATGGCCTTGACCTGATCCACGGGGGGAAGGGCCTCAATGGTGGCAATCTTGTCTAGGGCGTGCCGTTTAAATTCCGCCTCAAACAGCGTCTTTTCCACGATCTGGCCATTCTCGGCCACGTGGGCCACAACCGGCCAAAAGTAGGTTTCGGGGAGAATTCTAAACATAACAATCCTTTAGTTCACCAAAATGCGGATTTCATCATTACCCGCGGTGGCCGATGGCGTCAAACGGGCGTTAAATTGGGTTGTGGATATGCCCTGCACGTCCCCATACTGGGGCTCGGTGACCTGCACGGCGGGGGCAGAAATCACCACACGGTTGCCCGCGGTGGTGCCATGGGTGATGGTAAAGTTGCCTGTGACAGCATCCCGCACGTTCGCCCAATAATCTTTCTCGGCCTGCGCTGCGGATTCGATGGTGATCTGGCCCGTCACCTCGCGGTTGGTGATCAGGATGCTTTCACCCCCTGTACCCACAAAGGACCGATATTCCACTTGATTCCCAGCATCAATGGTGATGCCAGACAAAACGGCGTTGGCATAGGATTGCAGGGTAAAGGCACTGCTGTTTTGGTTATTAAACACCAAGGGCGTCTGCCATCCCGTGTAAACGGCGGTTCCGGGGGTCACATCGGTGGGGGACTGATAAAGACCTGTAAAGGTAAAGTTCATCACAGGACGTTCGCGGTTGTTCATCGCAATGGTAAATGTGCCACGCGCCCCACGAATCACGTGACGCACACCATCCCGAAAGGCATAAATCGTGACGCTGGCAAACGTTGGCCCACTGACAGGATCATACTGGACACTGACACCCGCGTTGACCGTTTCCGCAAACCCACAAGCCCGAATCAAAGGGGCCCATTTTGGGGCTGTTCCTGCTGCCCCTGATCCTGCTAATTCGACAGTAAAGGACACCTCGGACCGAATGGCCGCAGGCAGCTGTTGACTGGCCCCCAAATAGGGGCGAATCAAATCCCGATTGACGTATTCCGATTGCGCGGGATTCATGCTTAAATCACTAATCAACATGGCATCCGTGCCCACAACAGGGACGGAATCCGTGCCGTATGTGGTTTCAATCTTTGCCAAAATCAGCTGTCGGCGCGTGAATAGTTGGGCCATGGTTACATCCTTTGTTGCCAGTTATCATAGGGGGTGCGGTAATTGATCTGGTATTCCATTTGCGTTTCACAGGCAGTGCCTTCGGAAAATTCCAGCGCATAGGTCACGTTGGTGCCGGTGATTGACAACGCAAGGCCGCCCAGTTGGCCGTCTGCCATCAGGGCACTATGGATCTGGGCCGCGAGGGCCTCGCTGGCCACATCGGGCGCGTCCCCGCGTGTGAACAGACGCACGGACACCAGCAGCTGCCAATCCTGATAAATCGTTGTGTTGTCCCCTTCGCCGCTATCGGATACAGGCTCGATCACTACGGCGGGCAATTCCAAACGGCCAAGGGCCGCGCGGCGGGACCGGAATACCTTTAGGCCCGTATTGCTCAAACCCCGAACGCGCTCCACCACCGCTTGCAGGATGGACTCCCGCACGCTCAGGATATATTTGGGGTTGGCTTGGGATTTTTTGATCATGATTCATCATCCAAAGGCGTGATCATAGCTTCGGATAACAAGCCATCGTCAATCTGACGCACAGTTTCCACGCGATAATCCTCGCCCTTAATGGTGACAACATCACCGTGGCTCAAAAACGAAAAACTGGTGGTGGCAAAGGTCACCTTGCAGGACCGCCCAATAGACATACCGCCAAAGGCCTCTTCGTCGGGCTTATCAAAAATCACAGTCCCTGTTTTACGGCCACCATTGCCTGTCACAACGGTGGCCGTTTCGCCCATGTCATCAAAAAACGCGCTCATGCGCTCGACAAAGGGCATGGGTCACCTTTAACGGTTTTGGTTTTTGCGCTTTTCGTCAATAAACGTTTGTTTATCGGTTTCGTCCCAAATGCCGCGCCCTGCGCCGACTAAGGCGCTGGCCTCTTCCGTGGTCACAGTGACAATGTCGCCCACCGCTGCGTGGGTGGCTTTGTTATCGGGCCCGACAACAACGCAGGGCTCTGTGATTTTGATTTTTAATAAAGACATAACAAACCTTTCTTTTTTTCAATGGCTATTAAACGGTCCGCGCATCATCCATGACCGCAAAGGCCGATGGTTGACGAATCCCAAAATCAGCCGACTGGTTCAGTGTGATCCGCACCTGACCTGTGGTGTCCAAACTGTAGGGGTTGATAATAAGTTCAGGCGCATCAAAGAACGCCAAAACCGCCATATCCCACATGGACGAAAAGATCACCGACGAACAATCGGTGCTTGTGCCTTTGGTTAGGGTGTTGGGAACGTTGTTAGAGATGGCCGCGCGGTAGCCATTCAAAGGCGTGGCCCCACCGTCCCAAATAAAGGGAAGGTTGGTGGCTTTTTGAGTGATTTTGCTAAAGCCACGGACTCTAGTGTTTGTCAAATATCCTGCCGTTCCATCAGGCTCGGCGTTGGCGTTGGCCACGGCGGATTCCAGACCTACAACGTGACCCCAGTTAAGGGCCAAACCGTTTGTACCGCCCACAACCGATCCAATGCCCGATGTGCTGCGAATGCCGCGCATGTTGTTGCCGGTTCCGTTTCCATTGATACACTCGTTTTCAATGGTCACGGCCATGGACTGCAACAGGTCATCCCGCAGCATAGCC
>JBKCPG010000171.1:0-5313 GCA_046309395.1 Cyanobacteriota bacterium
CAATAAGGCCCCCTACCACCCCCTCCCGACCCACAAGCCATAGCCCGCCTAGGTGGTTGCTCTTTTGATAAAAGAGCAACTATGATCAGGGGAGAAGCAGGGAGCCCCATGGCCAAGGTCGATCGCAACGGACGCGCCGCCACCCTCACCGATGATGAGATGGAGGCCCTGCTGGAGGCCGCCCCCTCTCCCCGTTACCGCTGCCTCTGGGCCATTCAGCGTTGGACCGCCGGGCGGATCAGCGAAACCCTCTCCCTGCGTTGGGGGGATCTCAATGGCGTGGTGACCTATCGCAGGGCCACCACCAAAACCAAAACCACCCGGCAGGTTCCCACCGCCCCCCGCCTCACCGAAGAGATCGAGACCTACCGGAAGGCCTGGACAGCGGAGCATGGCCACGCGCCAAGCAAGGAAGAGGTGCTCTTTCCTGCCCTGGGATCCACCACCACCCCCCAGACCCGCCAAGCGGCAGACAAGGCCCTTAGGCAGACCTGCGCCCGCCTGGGATTGGAGGGAGTCTCAACCCACAGCTTCCGCCGTTCACTGGCGACCGCCGCCGTTCGCCGGGGGGTGGCCCTCAACGTGGTTCAGCGAATCACCGGCCACAAGTCCCTGGGATCCCTTGGCCACTACCTGGAAGCGGACGAAAGCGAGGTGCTGGCGGCCATCGTGGGGTGATGGCGGCGCTGCCAGCCCCTACCGTTCGCCCCGGAAGTCCCACACCAGAGAGGCCCGGATCCTTCCTTTGAGGGGGATGCTTGGCTTGAGGCGATCAAGGGAGATGACAGCTCCCCAGACTTGTTTGAGGATCTTTAGTAGCGTGCTCATAGGGTTTGCTGCGAGTGAACCGGCCACCAACAAAGCCCTTCAGGAGGTGAGAGTCCTGGGGGGCTTTGGGCTTTTGGTGGTCGCTTGTGCTCTAAGCCGGTTTAAGTCCTTGCTTTGTATCTCAGGAAACTTTTCGGTAGCGGATTTGTCTGTGTTCAGCGTTTGCTGAGTCGTAGAGATGCCCATAAGGTTTGCTGCGAGTGAACCGGCCACCAACAAAGCCCTTCAGGAGGTGAGAGTCCTGGGGGGCTTTGGGCTTTTGGTGGCTGCCTAAGACTCTAAGGACGACCTTTCAAGCGCCAATGTGACTGGGTCTACCTTTCGGGATCTGACACAACGGTTCCCTGTTGCCGCAAGGGTTCTCAGCCCGCGCCTGGCCAGCAGAGAGGCCCCGAAGATGGCGCCGCTATTGTTCTAACGATTCCCGCCATATTTCCGAAAATAGATCTAACAATAGGCCGCGGCCATTGCTATAGGCGCCAACTTGTTGGAATTGTGCTAAACTCTCCTCAACCGGTTGGGTGAGCCCTGAGAGGCCCCAAACGAGAAACAATTCTCAGAACAAAAGATGAAGGATTCCACTGTTGAGGATGTGGTGATCGTTGCCGCCCTGGCCCTGGGGTGGGCACTAGCCACCATCGCCCGATCGCTCCTGCTCCCGCTGGTGGCCCTGGTGCTCACCTTGGCGGGCTGGAAGCCTGCCCCCGCCATGCCTGCCGCTGTCACGGTGGAGCACACCCCCAAGGCTCCCACGGCGCCCCCTGCCGCCCGCCTGGCTGGCCTGAAGGTGGCGGAGCTGAGAACCATGGCCCGCGTCGCTGGCCTGCCGAAGCTGGCCCGCCACGGCCGGAAGGCTGAGCTACTGGTGGCCCTGGCCCTGGCTGGCCCATAGGCGCCTGGCTGCCCTCGGAGCCCGAGCGCTGCCCCCTCGCCTGGGGGTGGTCACAGATGAGGCCGCTGAGCCCCGCACAAGTGCGCCGCCATTTGGAGCGGTTGGGGGGGGCCGCCTGATGGCCAGCCCTCGCACAAAGGGCTAACAAACTTCTAACAAGCCGTTGTTAAGAGAGACTTGTTAAAGCCCTGGATTCTGGGGAGGGGGATCGTCTGCAAACACGTTGCAGTAACTGGGGTCTAACAGTTTTTTAATTTGTCTTATATCAACAGAAAAACCGGGCGACACGGTGGGCGCCACCATCGAACCCGCTGAAAGGACCCAAGGATCCTCACGGGTCCTTCCTGGCCCTGTCTGGCGCGGGTACATTCAAACCCCGGAAGCCAGAGACATAAGGAGAAAATCGTGTGTTGTGACAAGACATCCCGGGACTTCGCATACCTTCCCCCTCCCCATGTCACATCCACGTCACATCTTCGCACTTGTGACAAAGGGAAGTGCACGGGTCCTTCCAGTGGCGCCATAGTGTGGATAGATTCGAACCCCGGCAAGCGACAAGATATAGACAACGAAAACACTTACAATTCTGTTTTTACTTACAAACTTTCGGCGGATTTTTCGGGTTGCTTGTAGTGCGGAATGACGGAAAGTCTCTGCAAAGTATAAGGCTAAGTATAAATACTCAGACACTATGGGTGGTGTTGTGAGCGCCGGATGGCAACAGCCCTGGTGCAGAAGCTGAACTTCTTGGCTTACACTGAAGACCACCGCCCGATTTGGGCTCCTCTAGAGGGGTTGGCGCACGCCAAAAACCCCTCACCGTTTTCCTGGCAGTCAACGGAGAGGGGTTCGAGAGATGGCGGTCCAAGGAAAGACCCATGCAATCGATCCAGGGGAGGGGTGCAACCCTTCCTGTATCTACACAGTTTAACCATTCCAGCGGCACGGAAGCCCTGGCAGCGAACCGGATTTCAGAGTTAGCAGGGGAACTGTGCACCCCTGATCGAACTGAGCCTAACGCCGAGCGCTACAGGAGCACGCAAGGAGGGGGGGACTTTACAAATTGCAACAATCAACCACGTGGTGGCTTGACGCCCCTTCGGGGCTCCGCTTTCCCCTCTCGCATCCTTCCGACCCATTGGGCGGAACTGGAGGCCTCAGGCATTGCCCCTGATGTGGCCGCTCTCAACGTGGTGTCCTTCGGGCCTAGCACCGATCGCCACTGGGAGGATGAGCGGGCTGAGCTGGTGCGCCATGCCCGCTGGAAGATCGAGACCGAAAGCACCACCGCAAGCGGCCACCCCCAGACGCAACCTGGCTTCCTTGCGGATCGACTGATCCTCCTGGATCGCCGCTACCGACACCTGGCGGACGGGGGCTGGCGCACCCTTTCCGACACTCTCCCTGGGTTGGAATTTCCGGTTTTCGATCAATGGAAAACCGCCGCCACGAGACAAAAAACCAAGCGCGACGACATCACGGGCGAATGGCGCCTTGAGGTGGATGAGCACGGCCAGCCCAAGTGGATCAAATATGAGGCCCCACCTGGCTTCCCTGACGGTGGTGGCCTGCTGCTTCCCCGTGTTCCCGAGCGCTGTTGGCGGCTGATCTGCCAGCGCCATGGGCTTCCCTTCCCTGATGCCGCGGCCACTGTGGCGGAAGGGTTCTGGGCTTGGGCCCTGACCACCGCAGAACTGCCCCTGCTGATCTGCGAGGGGTGGAAAAAAGCCCTCGCGGCCGTTTCGGCTGGTCATGCCGCCGTAGCCGTGCCTGGCGCCACCATGGGCCACCGCCGCAACACTGACGGCTCCCGCCGGCTGATCCCCGCTCTTGAGGCTCTGGCCAAAGATCGCGAGTGGCTCATTGTTTTTGACGCGGAAGCCAAACCCTCCACCGCCGCGAAAGTGGCCGGATCGGCTGGAGTGCTCGCCGGCTCGCTTCGCGGGGCGGGGGGGGTGCCCTCCATCGCCCGCCTGCCCCTCCTCCCTGGCACCACAAAGACCGGTCTCGATGACTTGTGGGTCGCTGGTGGCCAGGAGGCTTTGGATCGTGCCCTGGCTGACGTTGGCCCCCGCCCGGTTCTCCCTCGCCTTCGCGCCGCCGATCGCATTGCCCCGGCTGGTGTCTTCCTGGGGATGGCCTGCCCCATCCCCTCTCCCGAGGAAGCTCCCCTGGTGATCCTGCAAGCACCGATGGGGAGCGGCAAAACCCGCGCCATGGAAGACGCCCTGAGGCCCCTGCAGTTGGAGGGGGTGGTGAACCTCCTTCCCTCCCATCGCCGCAACTTGGGTCAAGCCCTCGCCGAGCGGGTCGGCATCCCCTGGCGCCCCGCCCCTCGCACCGATGAACGCCTGCAAGGCATCGCCGCCTGTCTTGATTCCTGGTGTCCTGAATCGCCGCTTGCCATCACGGGCGAAACCGGATCAGGAGGCGTGCTCGTGCTCGATGAATGGAGGCAACAAGCCGAGCATCTCTTGCTCTCCTTTGGAACGGCCCTCACCGATCGCCAAGCCTCTCGCCGCGCCTCTGTCCTGCGCACCCTGCCCGAGCAACTAGCCCGCGCCCGGCTGGTGATCGCCGCTGATGCCCAAATGGACCAATGGGCCGTTGACCTGCTGGAAACCCTCACCAGCCGCCGTGCCCTGATCATTCGCTCTGAGCACCGCCCCATGGCCGGCCGCCCCATCCATTGCCAGGAAGGATTCACCACCCCCACGAAAGCCGCCGAAGCCTTCCGCGCTCACCTGGATCAGACCATTCGAGCCCTGGGGGCGGGTGAGAGCGTGATGGTCTGGTGTTCGGCGCAGAAAGGAGACGAAAGCCTTCAGGCGCCGCAAAACCTCGCCGAACAACACCGCGCCATCCGCCCCCATGACCTGGTGGATGTGATCGACTCCTCCACCCCCGTCCTTGCCGCTGAACTGGCGGCCAATCCTGACGGGTTCGCCGAACGTCGCATCGCGGAAGCCACCGCACAGGAAGGGAGCTGGGCTCTGTATTGCTCCCCGTCCGTCTCCTCAGGGATCAGCTTTGAACGTTGGAAACCCGCCGCCGTCATTGCCTACAGCGGCGGGCTGATCGCTCCTGAGCACGCTGCCCAAGCTCTCGCCCGTGTCCGTTGTCCTGAGGTTCCCGCCTGGCTGTTCGCTCCCGAGCGGAGCCCCGGCAAAGGCTTGCGGGTGGGATCTGGTGCCACCGATCCCGCCGCGCTGATCAGCGACCTGAAAAACACCACGGATCCCCTGCTGGGAGCCCTGCAGGAGAGCGGTCCTGAGGAAGCTTGGCTCAAGGCCTGGGGGGAGCTGGGAGCCATCCGCAACCGGCAGACCTTCGCCTATCGCGCCAGCGTCGCTGGACTGCTAGAGCGGGAAGGGTGGGCGCTTCAGGCCCCGGGTTCTGATCCCTGCCCCGCGCTGGTGGCAGCCGCCACAGCGGAGCTTCGCGCCATCCGGGACGGCAAACGAGAGGCCAAACAGCAAGCCATCCTCACCGCCGAACCGCTCACCGCCCCAGAAGCCGCCAAGCTGGAGCGCCGCCGGCAGACCACACCCGAGGAAGCCGCCGCGCTGGAGCGCTACCGGGTGGCCGATCGT
>JBKCPG010000172.1:0-10752 GCA_046309395.1 Cyanobacteriota bacterium
TGCGAGGCCCCGGGCCCGCGGGGGCGGCGGGGCCAGAGCGACGAGCCGCGGGGCCAGATCGTGTTGGCCATGGGCATCCCCAGTGATGAAACCATCGACACCGAGCTCACGGAGGCCCTACGGGAACGGCTGAGCTCCAGCCTGCGGGAGTTTCGGGTGATTCACCCCCAGGCGCGGGTGCAGCTGCAGTTGTTTCCAGAGGAGCGGATCCTCGCTGAGGTGCGGCTGCGCGCCAAGGCCGGGACGGGACCCGACCTCCTGTTCATCAACAACACCACCGCCGCCGACCTGCGGCGAGCGGGGCTCAGCCGTGCCGTGCGGATCCCCGACACCCTGCTCCAGAAGCTCGACCCGAGCGAGGTGCGTCGCTTCCAGACCTCCAGCGGGGAGCTCACCAGCCTGCCCGTGCTGGTGCTGCCCCAGCTGGCCTGCTTCGATCGGCGCCGGCTGCGCCAGTCACCCGCCGACCTGGCCAGCCTGATGCGCCTCTCGAGCCAGGGGGTGCGGGTGGGCTTGCCGCTGGATGGCTTCAATCTGGCCTGGACCTTCGGCAGCCTCGGGGTGGCCCAACCCGTGGAGGAGCTCTTCGCCGGCCAACCCTCCACCCCCCAGCGGCGGGCGGCGCTGGGCCGCTGGCTGGCCTGGCTGAAAGAGGCGGATCAGGTGCCGGCACTCACCTTTCAAGTGTCCCAGAGCCAGCTGATCAAGGAGTTGGGCCAGGGCCAGCTGGACTGGACCAGCTGCCGCAGCACCCACCTCGCCCGGCTGCGGGAGGAGCTGGGCACCCACCTGGGGGTGGCTCCCCTGCCCGGCGGACCGGGCGGACCCCCCAGCCCCCGCAGCCGGCAGAGGGTGCTGGCCTTCGGCCGCGATTCCAGCCCATCCCAAGCGGAGGTGGCGGAGGCCTTCGCCCGGTTTGTGCTCACCCCCCTCCCCCAGCGCGCGCTGGTCTCGCGGCGGGAAGAGGTGTTGCCGATGCTGGGCTCCCTACGGTTGCCGGAGGGTCGCAAGGGGAGCTTGCGCCTGCTCGCCATGGCCCAGGCCCAGGTGCGGAGGGGGAAGGGGATCGGCCAGGCGATGTTTGAACAGGGCGACCTGGATGGAGCGGCGATCGGGCGGTTGCTGAGCCGCTACCTCTACGGCGACCTGGACGCGGAAGCCACCATGGATGGGCTGGTGGAGACGATCCAGGCGAAGAGGCGGGGGCCATGAACGAGATTCTGGAAGAGATCACCGGCTGGTGGGGCATCCTCAGCCGCGGGCCCGTGCTGGCTCAGCTGCTGGCCATTCCCCTGGTGGTTCTGCTGGTGCGGGCCTTGGGGGCGCGGCTGGCGCCACGGGAGGCTCGCCAGCGGCGCGGCTGGCGGCGGGGGATGGCCCTGTTGCTGCTGGGGGGACTCACGGGCCTGCTGGCCCTGCTGGGGCGGCCCTTTGCCCTGCTGGGGATCCTCACCGGCATCATCAGCGGCTGGATGGCCCTGGAGAAGCTGCCAGCGGCGCTCACGCCCCTGATCGGCGCGCGGCCGGTGCATGTGCTCACCACCCGCCTGGTGCGGCCCCTCTATCTGGTGGGGGCGCTGATGCTCCTGGTGCGATTGGTGGACAACCCGGTCGTCTTGGGGCTGACGCCCATCGGCGACTGGGTGGGCAGCAACGTCAACCTCGGGTCCCTGTTGCGGTCGTTGCTGTTGCTCTATGTGCTGGTGATGGGCATGGAGCCCCCGACGGCGGCGGTGGCCTGGCTGGCCCAGCGTTTTCTCGGCATCAGCGACGGCAGCCGGCGGGCCATGGCCGTGATCCTCCACTACACCGTGGTGGGCCTGGGACTTCTCTGGATCCTGGAGCGCCTGGGAGTGAATCGCACCGCCCTGGTGGCCGTGGCCGGGGGGTTGTCGGTGGGGGTGGGCTTTGGCATCAAGGAGGTGGTGTCCAACTTCATCAGCGGGCTGTGGCTGCTGGTGGAGGGCTCGGTGCGCCCCGGCGACGTGCTGATCGTGGATGGGGAGGCCTGCCAGGTGCGTGGCCTGGGCCCAAGGGCCGCCACCCTCTGGCGCGACCGCGACAACGCGGAGCTGCTGATCCCCAACCAAACCTTCTTCACCAACGCCACAGTCACGTACACCCACACCGATTCCCTGCGGCGCTGCCAGGTGGCGATCGGAGCGGCCTTCCACCATCCCCCCGCGGAGGTGATCGCCCTGCTGGAGCGCACCGCCGCCGCCGTGGAGGGGGTGCTGCCCTCGCCCCCGACCCAGGCGTTCCTGCTGAGCTACGGCGATTCGGCGATTCAATACGCCCTGCGCTTCTGGATCGCCAGCGCCCTCGACAACACCTGCATCAGCAGCGCCGTGCAGGAGGCGATCTGGCGAGCCTTCAAGGAACAGGGGATTGAGAGTCCCTATCCCCATCAGGTGCAGGTGGAGGGGCGGATGGAGCCGGTGGCGGGGGCCGGCAACCCTCCGCGAACCAGCGAGGGTCCTAGCCCTCCAGTTGAGGGCACCCAAGTTGGCTGAGTCATTCCCACGCGCGCGTCCGACATCACCAGTCGCACCCCAACCAGGCCGGGCTGTTTGAGGCCACCCAGGAACTCTCTCCAGAGGGGCTCACTCTCGCTATCGCCCACCGAGGCCGGGCGGCTCTCGGCGGCCATCGGCATGGACACCGGGGCCCTGACAGATGCGACCGGCCTTCCAACGGGACATGCCGGCATCCATGCCAATGGCACTCACCAGGGCGTCGACCCTGCGGGTGGAGACGCCATTGACCCAAGCTTCCATGATCACGCCATACAGGCCTGAACGATCCGCCACCTGGGATCGAGGATTGTCTGGAAGAGGATCCCGGCACGGAGTTTGTGGGCAGCTCGCCCCGGCCACTCCGGGTCTGGGGCCCCAGGAAATGTCCGCCACTGGATGGGACTCAGGCACCCATCCCAGGGGCAAAGAGCACTGAATCACGCGCTGGCCTCCGTATCCATAGAGACAACAACCGCTGGTGAAGCCATGCCCAATCCCGATCCGTTGCCGCCAGCCTTTGGTCCATCCAAGAAAGGGGATCTTTGGTTGCTCATCGTGTTTACCTGTGTCTTCCTGGGCTGTGTCAACGGCTTCCTCAACAGCCTGCGTTCCTGGCAAGAGGAGACGCAACTCTCTAAAGAGGGCATTCTCATCACAGGATCACTTACCGACCGAAGGATGGACGTGTATAACGAGACCTGCCACGTTTCCTATCGCTTCTTGCTTTCGGAGCCGAAGGCCCATACCCAGTTCCACAAACAGCAATTGGTGGGTTGTTATCTCTACGAAGCTCTGGATGGAGTCCGATTTGTGGATGTGCGTTACCTTCCAGAGGATCCTCGCGTATCGCGATTGGAGCTGAACGGTTCCAGGGCCACGGGCTATGCCATCACGATTGTTCTTTCACTCGTGGGTGGGGCTCTTGGCTTGCTAGCGGTGCTCTGTGAGGCTACTGGGTGGAAACCATTGTCCAAACGGAACCAATGGGTATTAGACCAAGACGGAGTGTGGAGGAGTCAGCCGAGGAGATAGGGATTGCCACCGAGAGACACAAGGGCGGGGGATGGGGCGGCGGCCAGGCGCGACCGCGGGGCCAGCCCCTGCTCGATCAGCCCTTTGAGCTTGAGCCGGTCTCTTCCTTCGCCCTGGGATCCGCGACTGACACCGGAACCATTCGAGCGGGCGTGCCAGGTCAATCTGGAAGCGGTGCTGGAGCTCACGGCCAAGGAAGCTCTGGCCAATACGCCTTCAGAGCCCACAGGGAGCTTAAATGGTTCAATCTCAACTGCCTTACATGCTCCGAGTGCGATTTCGACAAGTTTCAACCATTTCTGTCTAATCATTTGGCCTTGCTCAAGCCAGTTGAACGTACCAGCCCCTCGTCTACAGTGGTTTGAACAAAAGTCTACGAGCCAGGAATAGATTGGTCAACGCGGCGATCACCTGCACCTTGCAACGGTTTTTCGCCATACCCCTCAGTCTCGTCGTCTGAACACAGAGCTGTTGTTTACACACACGGGACGGGCCCCCTCTGTCAGGAAAGTTGACGCCTCTCCCACCCGTCCATGTTTCATTCACCAGTTAACGCCTCCCGTTCCCCACGCACGAGATCCCAAAGGTCAATGGCAAGGGCCCGCGGTCGCTCCACAGATTCTGGTCACAATCGGTAGCCATACCGATGCCGCACAAGAGGGCGAAAGCGCGGCAACTCACCAATCGCTGTCGGTGGCATTCCTCCAGAGGCCGCTGCTCCTGGGCCCGGCGGTGCCGTAAGTGCTGGAGGTGGAACTCGATGGCAAGCCGGATGGTACGTCAGGAGAGCCAGCACGCCACTGGATCCCCCCGCCACGCCCTGAGCCAACCACCCGCAACAGACTGTGACCCCACCGGATCTCCCCCCACCGGCCTGCCTACGGTCTGAGCGATCCCTCCGGCCCAGCCCTTCCCGCCATGACCGAACTCGGCACCTGCCCCTTCAGCGGCCACGGCGGCGCCCCGATGGCGGTGGCGGGGCGGGGCCCCTCCCCGCGCGACTGGTGGCCCCAGCGGCTCAACCTGGCGATCCTGCGCCAGCACTGCCCCACCGCCAATCCCCTCGGAGCCGATTTCAACTACGCCGAGGCCTTCCGCCAGCTCGACTTCCAGGGCCTCAAGCGCGACCTCCTCGCCCTGATGACCGACTCGCAAGAGTGGTGGCCGGCGGATTGGGGCCACTACGGCGGGCTGTTCATCCGCATGGCCTGGCACAGCGCCGGCACCTACCGCACCGCCGATGGCCGGGGCGGCGGCGGCACCGGCAACCAGCGCTTTGCGCCGATCAACAGCTGGCCCGACAACGGCAACCTCGACAAGGCCCGCCGCCTGCTCTGGCCGATCAAACAAACGTATGGCAACGCCATCTCTTGGGCCGATCTGATGATCCTGGCCGGCAACTGCGCCCTCGAATCCATGGGGCTGCGCACCTTCGGCTTTGGCGGCGGCCGGGTCGACATCTGGCAGCCGGAGGAAGACATCTTCTGGGGCAACGAAACCACCTGGCTCGGCGATGAGCGCCACAGCGGCGAGCGTCAGCTGGAGCAGCCCTTGGCGGCGGTGCAGATGGGGTTGATCTACGTGAATCCAGAGGGTCCCAATGGGGTGCCCGACCCCGTGGCCTCCGGCCGGGACGTGCGCGAGACGTTTGCCCGCATGGCGATGAACGATGAGGAAACCGTGGCCCTCACCGCCGGCGGCCACACCTTTGGCAAGGCCCATGGGGCCGGAAGCGCCGCGCTGGTGGGGCCGGCGCCGGAGGGGGCACCGCTGGAGGAGCAGGGGCTGGGCTGGCACAACCACCACGGCAGCGGCAAGGGGGCCGACACCACCACCAGCGGCATCGAGGGCGCCTGGAAACCCCACCCCAACCGCTGGGACATGGGCTATTTCGACATGCTCTTCGGCTACGAGTGGGAGCTGATCAAAAGCCCAGCCGGCGCCTGGCAGTGGCAGGCCAAGGACTGCCGCGAGGAGCACCTGATCCCCGACGCCCACATCCCCGGGCTCAAGCACCCGCCAATGATGACCACGGCGGATCTCTCCCTGCGCTTTGATCCCCTTTACGAGCCCATCTCCCGCCATTTCCACCAGCACCCCGAGGCGTTTGCCGACGCCTTCGCCCGCGCCTGGTTCAAGCTCACCCACCGGGACATGGGCCCCAAGGGCCTGTACCTGGGTCCCGAGGTGCCCGCCGAGGAGCTGCTCTGGCAAGACCCCATCCCCCCAGTGGATCACCCCCTGGTGGATGGGGCCGCCATCGCCGATCTCAAGGCCCGGGTGCGGGCCTCTGGCCTGACCACCGCTGAGCTGGTGGCCACCGCCTGGGCCTCGGCCTCCACCTTCCGCGGCTCCGACAAGCGCGGCGGGGCCAATGGCGCCCGGGTGCGCCTGGCGCCCCAGGCCAGCTGGGCCGTGAACCAGCCCGAGCGGCTGGGGCGGGTGCTCGGGGTGCTGGAGGGGATTCAGGGCGCGTTCAACGCCTCCCGCGCCGATGGGGTGCGGATCTCGCTGGCCGATTTGATCGTGCTGGCGGGTGGCGTGGGCGTGGAGCAGGGGGCCGCCGCCGCCGGGCAACCGCTGGAGGTGCCCTTCACCCCCGGCCGCATGGATGCCAGCCAGGAGCAGACCGATGCGGCCTCCTTTGCCGTGCTGGAGCCCCAGGCCGATGGTTTCCGCAACTGGCAAAAGGGGCCGATGAGCGTGGCGGCGGAACACCTGCTGGTGGATCGGGCCCAGCTGCTGGGGCTGAGTGCGCCGGAGATGACCGTGCTGGTGGGTGGCCTGCGGGTCCTCGGCGCCAACACCGATGGCAGTCCCCATGGGGTGTTCACCGAGCGGCCCGGCGTGTTGAGCAACGACTTTTTCGTGAACCTGCTCGACATGGCCACCACCTGGAGCCCCACCACCGACACCGGCGAGCTGTTCGAGGGGCGCCACCGCGGCAGTGGCGCCCCGCGCTGGAGCGGCACCCGGGTGGATCTGGTGTTTGGCTCCGACTCCCAGCTACGGGCCATCGCCGAGGTGTATGCCCAAAACGATGGCGCCGCGAAATTCGTGGCCGACTTCGTGGCCGCCTGGGGGAAGGTGATGAACGCCGATCGCTTTGATCTGCTGCCCTGAATCCACCGCTCCGTGAGCATCCACCGCTCCGCGGACGGTTGGGGCGGGGCCGCCGGCCACCAAGGGAATGTCGCGGCCAAAGGCGCTTAGCGTCAGATCAGCTGTCTAGGTTCTGTCATGTCCCTAGCTCCTCCGACTGCTCCTGAACCCCTGGTGTCCCTGGTGGCCGCCGCCGGTGGTCACTCCCTGCTCCTCCGCCAACTCTTCGACGCCGAGAGCGGCACCTTCACCTACCTGCTGGCCGATGGGGAGAGCCGCCAGGGGGTGCTGATCGATTCGGTGTTCGAGCAACACGACCGTGATCTGGCCTTGATCCACGAGCTCGCCATCGATCTGGTGGCCGCGATCGACACCCACGCCCACGCGGATCACATCACCGGCAGCTGGCTGATGCACCTGGACACCGGCTGCGCGATTGGCCTGGCCGCCGCGGCCAGGGCCGAAAACGTGAGCCTGCCCCTGCGGCACGGGGATCACGTGGCCTTCGGCGGTCGCTTCCTGGCGGTGCGCGGCACCCCAGGCCACACCGATGGCTGCCTCACCTACGTGCTCGACGACCAGTCGCTCGCCTTCACCGGCGATGCCCTCCTGGTGCGGGGCTGCGGGCGCTGTGATTTCCAGCAAGGCAATGCCCACATCCTCTGGCACTCCATCACCGAGCAAATCTTCACCCTTCCCGAGGCCTGCCTGCTCTACCCGGGCCACGACTACTCCGGCCGCGGCGTCACCTCGGTGGTGGAAGAAAAGTTGTTCAACGCCCGCCTGGGCGGCACCGCCACCGAGCGCGACTTCGTGGGCCACATGGAAACCATGAAGCTGCCCCACCCCGGCAAGATCGCCGAGGCCCTCCCCGCCAACCTGCGCTCGGGCCAACCCCGCACCCCCGCGAGCGTGGAGAGCTGGGCCCCCCTGGAGCGCAGCTATGCCGGACTTCCGGAACTCACCCCCGCCTGGGTCGCGGCCCACCAGGAGCGCCTCACCGTGCTGGATGTGCGCTCCGCCGAGGAGGTCTCAGGGCCCGAAGGGCGGGTGAGCCACAGCCTCTGGATCCCCCTGCGGGAGCTGGAGGCCCGCATGGAGGAGATCCCCAGCCACCAGCCCCTGGTGGTGGTGTGCCATTCCGGCAGCCGCTCTGCCCTGGCCACCCAGCAACTCCTCAAGGCCGGTCGGCGACAGGTGGCCAATCTGCGCGGGGGATTGAGCCGTTGGGCCTCCGAGGGCTATCCGCTTGAGCGGGCCACGGCATCCTGAGCCCCGATCGGCAAGCCCCCTGGTGGGGAAGCTTTGACAGACTGAGACCAGGACACCCCATCTCCCCCTTTCGCCCTCTGCCTCTGCCCCCAACCCATGGCTGAACGCTTTGACCTGATCGTGCTCGGCGCCGGGTCCGGGGGGCTCGCCGCCGCCAAGCGGGCCGCCGCCCACGGGGCCTCCGTGGCCATCGTGGAGGGGGATCGTGTGGGGGGCACCTGCGTGATCCGCGGCTGCGTGCCCAAAAAACTGCTGGTGTACGGCTCGGCCTACCGCCACCTGCTCGCGGACGCCGCCAGCTATGGCTGGGATTTGGGCGACGCCCGCCTGGACGCCTCCCGCCTGCTCGCCAACACCCGCGCCGAGGTGGATCGGCTCAACGGGCTTCACATCGGTTTTCTGGAGAAAGCCGGGGTAACGCTGGCGCGAGGCTGGGGCCGCTTCGTGAGCCCCCATCGCGTCAGCGTGACCGCCGCCGACGGCGGCGAACGGGAGCTGGAGGCCGAGCGCCTCCTGATCGCCGTGGGGGGGCGGCCCCAGCGGCCAGAAATCCCCGGCGCCCACCTGGGCTGGGTGAGCGACGAGATGTTTGAGCTGGAGGCGCTGCCGGAGGAGATGGTGGTGGTGGGGGCGGGCTTCATCGCCTGCGAATTTGCCTGCATCCTCCATGGGCTGGGGGTACGGGTGACCCAGCTCGTGCGCGGCGACCACTTGCTGCGGGGTTTCGACCGGGAAGCCAGCGAAACCGTGCGCGCCTCCATGGAGGCCGACGGCATCGAGATCCGCTTCGCCCACTCCCCCGCGGCGATCAGCGGCCAGTGCACCCCCGGGGAGCTCACGGTCACCACCCAAAGTGGCGAATCGATCCCCTGCGGCGGCGTGCTGCTCGCCACGGGCCGGCGGCCCTTCCTGAAGGGCCTCAACCTGGAGGCCGCCGGGGTGGCCGTGGAGGGCCACCG
The DNA here is from genome assembly GCA_046309395.1 of Cyanobacteriota bacterium. Taxonomy (GTDB): domain Bacteria; phylum Cyanobacteriota; class Cyanobacteriia; order PCC-6307; family Cyanobiaceae; genus Cyanobium. The sequence continues at coordinate 8,882 of JBKCPG010000172.1, forward strand.
CGTCCCGGTGGACGCCGACCAGCGCACCAACGTGCCTCACATCTATGCCGTGGGCGACGTCACCGAGCGGGTGTGTCTCACACCGGTGGCCATCGATGAGGGCCGCGCCTTCGCCGACACGGTGTATGGCGGCAAGCCGCGGCAAGTGGATCACAGCCTGGTGGCCAGCGCCGTGTTTTCCCAGCCGGAGCTGGCGAGCGTGGGGCTCAGCGAGGAACAGGCCATCGCGCGGCACGGGGCGGAGGACATCGAGGTGCACCGGGCGCGCTTCAGGCCCATGAGCCAGGCCCTGCCCGCTCGGGATCCGAAGGTGTTGCTCAAGCTGATCGTGGAGCGCGCCAGCGGGCGGGTGCTGGGCTGCCACATGGTGGGGGAACACGCCGCGGAGATCATTCAGATGGCGGCGATCCCCCTGGGGATGGGCGCCACCAAGGCCGATTTCGACCGCACGATGGCGCTCCACCCCTCGGTGGCGGAGGAATTCGTCACCCTCCCCGGCTAAGCCTGTGCCCACCCCCATCGACCATGCACTGCGCCTGCGGCAGCTCTGGCTGACCTACCTGCTGGCCATGCTCTTCCACGTGGATCTGGGCCTGATGCCCCTCTTCCATGGGCTCTCGCCCGAGATCGAGAGCCACGTCAAGCCAGAGCGCCTATCGCTGGTGTTCTGGGGGATGCTGATCTACTTCCTGATTCCGCTGCTGGCGATCCTGCTGATCACCTGGACCGCCAGCGACCCGGCCACGGCGGGTCGCTGGCGCTGGTGGCGCCGCGCCCACTTCTGGCTGAGTGTCGTCTACACGATCACCAATGTGCCCCACCTGATCGCCGACATCCTGGTGCCCGATTCCCGCGGCGACCAGGTGGCTCTGATGGTGGTGCTGCTGGGGCTCGGCCTGCTGATCAATGTGGAGGGCTGGCGCTGGTGGCGGCAGCCCTCAAGCGCTTAGCGACAGGCCCATCTCCCGGCGGCCCCCGGGCTGGAGGCAGACCCGCAGATCCCGCAGGGCCCGCTGTTCCAGCCCCTGCACGGTGCTTTTGGTGAGGCCCATGCAGTGGGCCACCTGGCTGAGGGAGCGGGGCTCCTCGCCGTAGCGCAGGGCCAACACCCGTCGGGCCTGAACACTCAGGCGGGCCAGGCCCCGGTGCAGCCAGCGATAGTCGTCCCGCGGTTGGAGCTCCCGGCCATCGCTGAGCACATCCAGCAGCTGACCCTCATCGTCGTCACCGTGGGGTTGATCGAGAGACATCACCCGGCCCGCCTGGCTCATGGCCAGCACCTGCTCCAGCCGGGCGGGATCGGTGCCCAGCCGGCTGGCCAACACTTCCAGGGAAGCGGTGGGCGTGGTCTGGCGCAGGGCCTGGGCCTGCCCGGCGAGCTTGCGGACACTCAGCGGCACCCGCAGGATCTGCCCCTGCTCCGCCTGGGCGCGGCGCACCCCCTGGCGAATCCACCAATAGGCATAGGTGGAGAAGCGGTAGCCGCGGCTGGGATCAAAGAGCTCCACCGCGCGGATCAGGCCGAGATTGCCGGCCTGGATGAGATCCATCAGCTCCACCCCCGCCGCCTCCCGCAACTGGTGCCGGCACACCGACACCACCAGCCGAAGGTTGGCCCGCACCATGCGATCCAGCGCCCGCCGGCCGGAGCGCACCTCCACGGGCGAGGGGGAGGAGGCCCGTTGCCAGCGCTGCACCAGAACCCCCAGGTGCACTTCTTCGGCGGGGGTGAGGAGGGGGATTTTGGCAATCCGTCGGAGGTAAGCCGACGTCGCGTCACCCGTCTCTGTTCGCTGGACGCCTGGAGGGGCTGCCATGGTGATCGCTTGGCCAACACGTCTTCAGCCTTCCCGAGGGGGTGGGGGTTCAGC
>JBKCPG010000173.1:0-5621 GCA_046309395.1 Cyanobacteriota bacterium
GCGCCTCACCGACACGATCAGCCTGGGGCATCTCGACATCGCCTCGCTGCTGGAGCTGCTGCAGGCCCATGCGGACACCAGCCCTGATCGGTCGCCCCCGAGATCGGCAGCCAGGTGGGCGGCTACCTCAAGACGTTGGAAGAGCGCTACGAGATGGTGGAGAAGCGGCTGCCGGTGTTCGCCAAGCCCAAGGCTCGCAGGGGGCACTACACCATCCGCGACAACTTCCTGCGCAGCTGGCTGGATGCCCTGGCGGTGCCCACCGCCGCGATCAACTTCCGACCCCTGCCGGGGCTGGTTGAGCAGGCCGACCAGAGGCTGATGACAGCGGAGGGCTATGGGCTGGAGCGGCTGGTGGGACAGCTCTATGAGGAACGCAGCCGCCTCGGCCTTGGGGATTTCGCGCTCAGCTCGCGCATCCAGGGCTGGTGGGACAGCCGCGACACCGAGATCGATCTGGTGGCCCTCGATGAACCCTCGCAGCGGCTGCGGCTGGGCAGCTGCAAGCGATCCGAGCAGGCACTGGTGAACGATCTGACCAACTTCGATGGCCATGTGGCCCGGTTCCTCAAGGCCTTTCCGCGGTTTGCGAGCTGGCAGGTGGAGAAGGTGGCGATCGCTCCCTCCCTGTCGCCCAAGGCCCGCCAGGCCATCGAGACGGCGGGCCACCTGCCGCAGGGCCTGGATGTCCTGCTGCAGGGGTTGGTGGAGTGAGCCTCTCGATGCCCTCACTCCACCTCTGGCGCGATCAGCTCAAGGCCTGGGAAGGATTGGCGATAGCGGCGCCGGTCGCGGGTGAGCAGGGGGACGCGCTCCACCAGGGCATGGGCGCCGATCAGAAAATCCGCCAGCACGGTCTGGCGCGAACCGCCCCGGGCCCGGTAATCGGCGTGGGCGCGAGCGGCCAGGAAGGCGGCTTCGCGGGGGATCGGCCGGTAGGTGTAGAGGTGTGCCGGCAGCAGGTCATCCACGGTCTCGATCGCCTCGCAGGCGAAGGCGATCTCGGCATAGACGATCGGATTGATCATCACGGGAGCGCGGTCGAGCCAGCGGCTGAGTTGCTCTTCGCTCCACGACTGCCAGATGGGATCAGCTGTGATCACATCGAGGATCACATTGGAATCCACGAACACCATCAAGGCTGCTCGTCGCCGCGCGTCAGGGCCAGCAATTCATCGGTGCTCAGGCGAGTGCGCAAGCGGGCCCGACGCAGCCGTTGCAGGCCTTCGCTGCCGGGCGATTCTGCCGCAGGCTCCTTTTCGATCAGCACCCGGCCGTTCTCCACCACGAAGCGCACGTCGGTGTGGGGCAACAGACCGCACTGCTCGCGGATCTCCTGGGGGATGGTGACCTGGCCCTTGCTGGTGATCCGCATGGCCCGATACTCGACTACTCTGGTAAGAATCTTACTCGCGACGGCTGCCGGCAGCCGCGGGGCTGCCGGTTCGTGCCAGCTGGTGAAGATGGCCTTCAATCCCCCAGCACCGCTAGCATCGATAGCGACCTGGAGGGCATGCATGGCCGACCTGCTGGTGCGAGGCGTGGAGGAGGCCTTGGTGCGAGCCTTGAAAAAGCGGGCCGGAGCGCATGGCCGCAGCGCAGAAGCGGAACACCGGGCCATTCTCAAGGCGGCGTTGTTGAGCCCACCCCGCCGCAAACTGGCCGACCTGCTGGCCGCCATGCCAGATGTAGGGCGCGACGCGGATTTCGAGCGTCAGAGCGAGGCTGCGGCTGCCACCGATGTATTTGATTGATACCAACGTCATCAGCGAAGCGCGCAAGGGTTCGCGGGCTGATCCGGGGGTGCGGGCCTTCTTCGGCACGGTCAGCGACCAAGACCAGCCGTTGTATCTGGCGTCGATCACCATTGGTGAACTGCGCCGTGGCGTGGATCTGATCCGCCGCAGAGGCGATGCGGCTCAGGCCGATGCGTTGGAGCAGTGGTTGGCTGTGCTCCTGGAGACCTATGGCGATCGGGTGTTGGTGCTGGACGCGGAGGCCGCTCAGCTCTGGGGGCGGCTGCGGGTGCCGCATCCCGAGCATGCGCTCGACAAGCAGATCGCGGCGATCGCACTGCTGCATGACCTCACGGTGGTGACGCGCAACACGGCCGATTTCTTGCCTACGGGCGTGGCCTTGTTGAACCCCTTTCAAGGGCCAACCGAGGCTGCCCCATGATCCAGACACCTCCCCTTGCCAACGAAACGGCAACCGGCTTTGTGCCCTGCGACGTAGCGGAGCACCTCAGAACTCCCGAGGAGAAGGGGCGACCGCTCAGAGAGCCTGTTCCAGCTCGTCCAACACCCGCCAGGCGTCATCACCGGGATGGCCGTCCAGGCGGAAGGCCTCCAACCGCGCAGCCACAAGCCCCTGCTCGTCCGGAGTGGCGGCAGGCCCCTGCTGCTCAGCGGCGATCGAATCCCACAGGGTTTGCACCTGTTCCAGACGCTGGCGTAAGGGCAGATTCAGCAGTTCGGAGCCCATCGGTTGCAGCGGCAAGCCACCGGATCAAGCAGGTTGATTCACCATAGCCAGAAACCTTGATCCGCCCTCTTCCACCCCCCCCACCTCCATGCCCGTCAACACCGCATCCCTGAAGGCCTTCGCCCCGGCGATGCGACGGCAGCTGATGGAGGCGGTGGGACGCAAGCTGGATCTGCTGCTGCACAGCCAGACCCCCGACACGCTCAGCACCTACGCCAGGCAGATCTCGGAACTGCGCGAGCAGGAAGCCGAGAACCGAGAGCAGCTGTTGGAGCGGGTGGCCTACACCTGGTTCAACCGGTTGTGTGCCCTCCGGTATCTGGATGCCAGGGGCTGGCACCCGTTTGGCTGCAAGGTGTTGATGCCGGCGGCTGAGGGTGAAACTCAGCCGGAACTGCTGAAGCTGATGCGGGCGGGCAGCCTGCCAGCCGAACTGAAGCCCCACACCAACGAAGCCCGCCTGCATGGGCTGCTCGATGGCCAGATCCCGCCTGCGATGGCGGGGGCTGATCCGCAGGGAGAGGTCTATCGGGAGCTGGTGCTCGCCAGTTGCCGCTCCTACCACCAGCTGCTGCCTGAGCTGTTTGAAGTTCTGGATGACGCCAGCGAACTGCTACTGCCCGACGACTTGCTGAGCGAAGGCTCCATCGCCGGTGGCTTCCGCAGTGCGATCAGCGACGCCGACTGCGAGGACGTGGAGATTATTGGCTGGCTGTACCAGTTCTATATCTCAGAGAAAAAAGATCAGGTGATCGGCAAGGTAGTCAAAAGCGAGGACATTCCTGCCGCCACGCAACTCTTCACACCGAACTGGATCGTGAAGTACATGGTGCAGAACTCGATCGGTGCCACCTGGCTGGCTACCTATCCCGATAGCCCGCTCAAGGGCCAGATGGAGTTTTACATCGAGCCTGCAGAGCAGACACCGGAGGTGCAGACCCAGCTGGTGGCGATCACACCGGAAAGTCTCGATCCAGAGGCACTCACGCTCATTGATCCGGCCTGCGGGTCAGGCCACATCCTGGTGGAAGCCTACAACCTCCTGAAAGCGATCTACCTGGAGCGCGGCTACAGGCAGCGCGACATCCCCGAGCTGATCCTCACTAAGAATCTCTACGGGCTCGACATCTGCCCCCGGGCAACACAGCTGGCTGCCTTTTCCCTGCTGATGAAGGGCCGGGAAGACGACCGGCGCTTGCTAGAGCGAGGCATCCAGCTCAATGTGATGGCCTTGCAGAACAGCACCGGCCTCAACGTAGAACGCCTGGCCGAAAGTGTGGATCTATCTGCAGCTGGGGCCAGCCGCGCCGATGTGCGCATGTTGGCCGAGCTATTTGCACACGCCACCACGTTTGGATCGCTGATTCAAATACCAGCACTTTTGACAGAGAGACTGCCCGCCTTGAGTCGCGCTGTAGAGAAAAAGAGCCAGGACCTCTTCACCTCTGCTGACCTACAGAAACTAGGAGTATTATTACGACAGGGCGGAATTCTAGCGCGGCGGTATGACGCAGTAGTTGCGAATCCTCCTTACATCGGAAGCAAGTTTCACACTCCTGATATCAAAAAGTTCCTCAAGGACAACTATTTGGGATACGAAAAAGATGCATTCTCCGCCTTTATGATCCGCAACCTATCGCTAGTCAGGCCATTTGGCCGATTAGGTTTTATGACACCCCAGGGATGGATGTTTCTGTCGGCACACGAAAAGCTGCGCTCTCTTTTGCTGTCACAACACACCATCGAATCACTTGTTCAGCCCGAGTTCAATGCATTCTGGGCATCAGCTCACGTCACTATATGCGGATTCACCATCCGTAATCAACATATTACGAACTATCGCGGCACATACATTCGCCTCACCGATTTTTATGGTGCCGATATTCAGCCAATAAAGACGCTGGAGGCCATTAAAAACCCACATTGTGGATGGCTCTTCATAGCGCAGTCTGATGAGTTCAAAAAGATCCCAGGAAGTCCAGTGGCCTATTGGATTTCCGAAAAAGTCAGAAACGCCTTTGGGGTCTATCCAACGCTGGGGGATTTAGCATCATCATCGAATGGAGTGCAAACGGGAGACAACGCTCGGTTCGTTCGGCTTTGGGCGGAGGTCGATCAATGCAAGATCTACAAAAAATGGATTCCCTACAACAAGGGAGGTAACTTTCGGAAGTGGTACGGAAACATTGAGCACTTAGTTCTCTGGGAAAACAATGGACAAGAGATTAAAGGGCAGCCTAACTCTTGCTACAGAGGCGAAGAGCACTATACACTTCAGGGGATAACTTGGTCCTACATCACATCAGCAAGGCTCTCCGCTCGCTATCTACCTGAAGGGTGTATTTTCGACGCAGCCGGCCCAAGTGCCTTCGCCAATGACGAAAACACTCTATTTGCAATTCTGGGTCTGTTAAACACGGAAGAAGTCAATCGATGGTCTAAGATACTAAATCCCAGTGTTAACTTTCAGAGCGGCGATTTCAGAAAGCTTATCCTCGCTCCCGGCATAATAAGCCCCGAAACCACCTTTGCAGTTAAGTCTTTAATTAGTAATGCTAGGGCCGACTGGGATGCCTACGAGCGTTCCTGGAATTTTCAATGCTCCCCTCTGCTGCCAATCTCCCATAAATCAGCCCAAAGCCTCAAAGAAAGCTATGTCTCATGGGTTACCAGAAATAAGATCATAATAGATGATACAAAAAGGATTGAGGAGAAGAACTATCGCCTATTTGTCAGTGCCTATGACCTGGCTGGCGACATAGTGTCTGACGTGCCAGTCGAACAGATCACTCTCACCATAAACCCTACTTATCGCTATGGCGACAATATTGCTGATAGCGAGCTATGGAATCGATTTTGTCAAGACACAATAAAAGAATTTCTCTCTTACGCCACTGGCTGCATGATGGGCCGCTACAGCCTCGATCAACCTGGCCTAATCCTAGCCGACTCACGCTCTGGCCAATCTGAACAACTCACCGCCTACGAAGCAAAAGTCGGCAAGCCCCTCAGCGAAGTCCAGTTCAAGCCAGACCCCGACGGCATCATCCCCGTCCTCGATGGCGAATGGTTCGAAGACGATATCGTCGCTCGCACCCGCGAGTTCCTGGCCGTCACCTTCCCCGAGAGCAGCGTCG
>JBKCPG010000174.1:0-4415 GCA_046309395.1 Cyanobacteriota bacterium
ATCGATCCCGAAGTGGTTGACAAGCTGGATGCGATTCATCGCCTGCTGCAGCGTTGAGTGGCTTCCTTCCGCCAGTGAGCAGCAGGCTCTGGCCTGGGCTGGTGGATAAACGGAGAATCATCCCTCCCGGGTTTGCTTCCACTCCGGCATCGCACGCACCATGAAGGCGTCGAACATCGGCACCGTGAAGGCGGTCTGGCCATGGGCGGGGCTCCAGATCATGCCCTTTCTGATCAAGCCGCTGCGCAACGGGCCGGCGGTTTGCACCCTGATCCCCAGGACCTCGGCGATATCACCGCATCGGTGCTGCCCCGGACCCAGTGAGGCCATGGCACGAAGGTAGTCCTGCTCCCGTGGGGTGAGCCGATCAAAGCGGACACGGAAGAAGCTCCGATCCAGTGCCTCTGTAGCCAACCTGCTCGCCTGCTCCACATCCATGGCCGTGATTGGCGATTGCGCGGCGATGTTCCAGGAATGCTTAATACACTCCTGCAGAAAATAGGGATAGCCATCCGTGATCGCCAGGGCAGATCCACTTCAAGATTGCCGCTGTCAGCCATCGTTTCCGGCGCAATGGCCACGTCGATCTCGCCGATCGACACCGTGAAGGCGCTGGCAAAGCCACGCAATGCTGCAAGGGCTCGCTGGGCGAGATCCCGCGCCTGCTCCACACGGCTGAGCCTGAGCAGCACGGCCTTCAGAGCCGGTGCGAGGAAGGCTGCCAGGCGTTGCCCCTCAGGTGCCTCCAGCGTCACCACGACCGCCCCCATGTCTTCTGCGATCTGAGCGATCCGATTGAGCAGAACCGTTTTGCCGACACCGCGCAGCCCCAGCAGCATCTGGCTTTTCTCCTGCCGGCCGCGGGCGATGCGCTGCATGGCGATCGTGGCGGCCTCCACGATCGCCTCCCGGCCGGCCAGCTCAGGCGGCCGGGCTCCCGCACCGGGTGAGAACGGATTGCGGGTGGGGTCCATACCGAGCCGCACAGAAACTAGGAATGTTATGCCAGTTTATGCATGTATCACGAGTTAAGCCAGCCTCCGAAACGCACGTCTGTTGTCCTTGTTCTGCTCTCCTTTGGCGGACACAAGCTTGGCCTGGTGACTGGGAGTGCGCCAGGCTGTGGCCCGGCGTCACCGGATAGGCGTCGGCTACGCACAGCGCCTGCTTGCTCTCCAGCAGCACCCGGCCGCTGGCCTGCTGGCTGCGGAAATTGGTGCGACCTCTGGCGTCGGCAAACAGCCGTCGCGCTTGCCGGCCTTGCAGCGGAAGCCGAGGGCCTGCAGGTTGCTGAGGTCGCCTGTGCCGTCGTGGTTCCTGGGCACGATCGGGTCCACCTCCAGGGCCCGTTGGTGCGGGGTTTGCCAAGCAACAGCCTGCCCCGCAGCACTCGCAGCGGCTCCTGGCGCGGGTGAGCACCCGGACTTTGACCGAGCCGCTGATCGGCGTGCGCTGGCGGCACAGCTGCAGCAGCTCGTCGCCCTCGGCGTCGCTCTTCGCGGATGGTGCCATGGCCGGTGAGGCCCTTGCCCACCATCCTCCCACCAGGATCCGCCGGGCTCTGTCCTCCGCGGGGGCCGGGCTGGCTGTTGTCTGGCAAATCAATGTCCCAGGAGCTCCATGGGCATCAGGGGCTGGAGGCCATGGAGCGATGCTGGCGGCTGCGGGGCGACCGGGCCAGGGTTGGCTTTGGGCGGCCCGTCAGGCCATTGCCCCTGCTTGGATCCCGTCTGGCTGTGCCGCCCCAGTCCCTCTCCCAGCGGTGAGGGTTGGCCAGGCACGCCATGTCGACCAAGCCTCTGGCTCCTCTGATGACAAAAGGCACACCGGGCCTTACGGAGTTGCCATGAAGCCCTTGCGCTGGAGCGCAAGCAAGAACGAGATCCTTCAGCTTCAACGAGGCGTTTCCTTTGTCAGGCGACATCCAACACTGAGCCAGCGGAGGCGACACGAAAACTGGTCCACCCCGTGGAGCACAACAGCAGGGCGAGCAAGGGGCAAGGAGGGGCGCCATTTCTGGAGCCGATGGTTCTGGAGACAGCGGTGCAGACCCCTCAGGATGTGGAAGCGATGCAGCGGCTTTCAGCGGCAGGCTGGGGCCGGCGGCGCATTGCCAGGGAACTGGGCTGCTCGCCCGAGACGGTGCGCAAGTATCTGCGGCAGGGTGGCTGGCAGCCCTATGGGAAGCCCTGCCGCAACACGGTTCTCGATGGCCAACGGGACTGGCTACGGCAGCGGTTTCTGGCCCACCGCGGCAATGCCGATGTGGTGCGGCAGGAGCTGGCCAGCGAGAAGGGGATTCAGGTGAGCCTGCGCACGGTGGAGCGTGCTGTGGAGCCGTGGCGGCGGGAGCTGCGCAACGCGGCCCTGGCGACGGTGCGGTTTGAGACGCCACCGGGCCAGCAGCTGCAGGCTGACTTTGGCCAGTGCCTGGTGAGCATCGGCGGCGAGCGGGTGCGGGTGCACGTGGCGGTGCTGACGCTGGGGTACTCGCGCCGGCTGCTGGTGCGGGCATTCCGCAGTGAGAAGCAGGACCACTGGCTGCTGACCCTGGAGGAGGGCTTCCGCCACTGGGGAGGGGTGCCGCGGGAGGTGCTGGTGGACAACGCCCGTGCGCTGGTGAGCCAGCACGATCCGGAGCGGCAGATCCTGGTGTTCGCCCAGCGGCTGGAGGAGTTCGCCAGCTACTGGGGGTTCAAACCCCGTGCTTGCCGGCCCTATCGGGCAAGGACGAAAGGCAAGGACGAGCGCGGGGTGGCGTATGTCAAGCGGAACGCCATTGCCGGGCGGGAGTTCAGGAGCTGGGCGGAGTTCGAGGCCCATCTGGTGCGTTGGACACGTGAGGTGGCGGATCTGCGGGTGCATGGCACCACCGCTGAGGCGCCGCTGGAGCGGTTTGTGCGCGCAGAAGCCCAGGCGTTGCAGCCGCTGGAGGCCAGGCCGTCGTTCCTGGCGGAGCGGGAGCTGGTGCGGATCGTGCACAGCGACTGCTGCGTGGAGGTGGAGGCGAACTGGTACTCGGTGCCGCAGGCGCTGATCCGTCAGCGGGTGAGCGTGCTGGTGTGCGATCAGCAGGTGCTGATCCGCCATGGCGGCCGGATTGTCGCTGAGCACAGGCGCCAGCGGCCCGGCAGCCGCAGCCGTCAGGTGATCGATGGGCACTGGGAGGGTCTGCTGCCGCAACGGCAGCAGCGCGAGGCGGAGCGATCGCAGCGGGACGCCAGCGCGAGTCGTGATCAGGAGCCAGGGCGGCGCATGGTTCGTAGCTCTGAACTGGCGCGGCCTCTGGCGGTCTATGCCGAGCTGATCGGGGAGGTGGCGGCATGAGCACCACCAACCCGCGCAACCGATCCAATCCGGTCACGCCACCGGTGCCGACGGAGGAGCTGGAGGCGATGCTCACCCGCCTGCGGCTGCCAGCCATCCGCGACCGGTTGGATGCGCTGCTGGAGGAGGCGGCCAGACGGGAGATGAACCTGCGCGAGGCCTTGGCCTGGTTGTGTGCAGCCGAGGTGGCCCGCAAGGACCAGCTGCGGATGGAGATGGCCTTGCGGCTGGCGCGCTTCCCGTATGTGCGCACGCTGGAGGCGTTCGATTTCGAGGCGCAGCCGTCGATCGATCCGGCCCAGATCCGTGAGCTGGCGACCTGCCGCTGGGTGGCCAACGGCGACACCCTGCTGCTGCTGGGACCGCCGGGAGTGGGCAAGACCCACCTGGCGGTGGCACTGGGCCGGGAGGCGGTGCGGCTCGGACACAGCGTCCAGTACGTCGGCGCCATGGAGCTGATCAGTGCCCTGGCCAAGGCCCAGGCGCAGCATGCCCTGGAGGCCCGACTCACGCAGTACGCCAAGACCCGGCTGCTGATCATCGATGAGCTGGGCTACCCGTGTTGATCCTTGCGATCGAGCACGATCTCACCATCCGTGGCCATCAGCTACCCCCTCAAGTACTGGTGAGCCTGTTGGACCTACCACAGACGTGCTGTCAGCCTCCCCTTCCCGGAGAATCCGCCTGCGGGGACAGGCTGACCGAGGGCCCGCCCAGGGGGATCAAGGGGCGGACCAACGGGGCCTGATGGTCCAGCAAAGATCGGCTGACTCTGTTGCCGCAGAGGCTTGTGCCAGCCCTGCAGGAGCATCGGCTGGGTGGGCGCAGCCTGCACCGGAGGACTCGGGCGGCAGGCTGGGGGCGGGTGCTGATGCAGGGCTCATTAGAAGTCATGCAGAGCTCAGTGCCTGAGCTGGTTCTCGCCAGCCCAGCACCGCCAGTAAACCCCTGATGTCGTGGGCCAGGGCGGCCAGCCCCTCGGTGATTGACCAAAACCCATCCTGATCAGCAACAAAGCTCCGCAGATCTGAGCTGTCTCTCCGGCTTCGGATCGCAACCGATTCCAGCTATGAGCAGGCGTTGTAGTA
>JBKCPG010000175.1:0-22880 GCA_046309395.1 Cyanobacteriota bacterium
GGAATCCATGGGGGGCGGCACGCGGGAGAGGGGGCCCCTCGATGGGACACCCGTGGCTTGCCCGGCATTCTCGCTCCGGCCTGACACCCCAGCCCCCCTAGATTCAGTCCACTCGCAATGAAGCGCTGAGCGGCTTCACCCGACCACTGGCTCGTCTGATCGATCAGTTTGAGCGGCTGCCTGGCATCGGCCCCCGCACGGCCCAACGGCTGGCGCTGCATCTGTTGCGCCAGCCCGAGGAGCAGACCCGCGCCTTCGCCGACGCCCTGCTGGCGGCCCGCAGCCAGGTGGGGCAGTGCCGCAGCTGTTTTCACCTGTCGGCGGAGCCGGTGTGCGAGATCTGCCGCAATGAGACCCGCCGCAATGGCCAGATCTGCGTGGTGGCCGATTCCCGCGACTTGCTGGCGATGGAGCGCACTCGTGAATTTCAGGGCGGCTACCACGTGCTGGGCGGATTGATCTCGCCGATGGAAGGGGTGGGACCGGAGATGCTTCACATCCAGCCGCTGGTGGAGCGGGTGGACAGGGAAAACACGGCGGAGGTGATTCTGGCCCTCACCCCCAGCGTGGAGGGCGACACGACAAGTTTGTATGTGGCTCGGCTGTTGAAGCCCTTCACGGTGGTGAGTCGCATCGCTTACGGGCTGCCGGTGGGCAGTGAGCTGGAATACGCCGACGAGGTGACCCTGGCCCGCGCCTTTGAGGGCCGGCGTCGCATGGAATGAGACCGCCATGAGTGCCCAACGCCCCACCCGCCACAGCGCCATCCCCCCAGCGGAACGGCTGCCGCCGTGGTTGCGCCGGCCCGTGGGCACCGCCTCCGAGCTGGAGGCGGTGCAAGAGGTGGTGAAACGAGAGAGGTTGCACACGATCTGTGAGGAGGGGCGCTGCCCCAATCGGGCCGAGTGCTACGCGGCGGGGACGGCCACGTTTTTGTTGGGGGGGCCGATCTGCACCCGCTCCTGCGCCTTTTGCCAGGTGGAGAAGGGCCAGGCCCCAGCGCCGCTGGATCGGCTGGAGCCGGAGCGGGTGGCGGCGGCCGTGGAGGTTTTGGGGCTGCGCTACGTGGTGCTCACGGCGGTGGCCCGCGATGATCTGCCCGACCATGGCGCCCAGTTGTTTACCGACACGATGGCGGCGATCCGACGGCGGGATCCCACGGTGGCCATTGAGGTGCTCACGCCCGATTTCTGGGGGGGCCAGAGGGAGGAAGCCGAAGCGGTGGAGGCCCAGCGCCGACGCCTGAGGGCGGTGCTGGCCGCCGAGCCGGTGTGTTTCAACCACAACCTGGAGACCGTGGAACGGCTCCAGCGGGAGGTGCGCCGGGGCGCGACGTACGCCCGCTCCCTGGGGCTGCTAGCGGCGGCCAGGGAGCTAGCGCCCCGGATCCCCACCAAGTCGGGCCTGATGCTGGGGCTGGGGGAATGCCGTGAGGAGGTGGTGGCCGCCCTGGAGGATCTGCGGGCGGTGGGCTGCCAGCGGCTCACCCTAGGCCAGTATCTGCGGCCGTCGCTGGCCCACTTGCCGGTGGCGCGCTATTGGAGCCCCGGGGAGTTTGAGGAGCTGGGAGCCGTCGCCCGGGCCATGGGGTTTGATCAGGTGCGCAGTGGGCCGCTGGTGCGCAGCAGCTATCACGCGGGAGCATGAGTCTTCGAGACTCCGTTTTCCTTCCCCAGGCCATACTGGCCTCCCGCCGGCCAGGCCCCTCGAGCCATGTCGATCCCATCCCTCGACCCCAGTGATCCCGCCTTGGTGAGCCAGTTGGTGGAAGCGTCTCGGGAGTTTGACCTGACCGGTCCGGATGCGGAGCGCAATTGCTGGCTGGCTGTGCATCGCCATGTCCATGGCGTTCTGCCCTCGGAGTACGACATCCGGGAGGTGCCAGAGGCCCTGTATCTCGCGGTGCTGGCGCTGCGAAAGAGCCAGGTTTGAGGTTGTGGCTCAAGCCTGCCCGCTGAATCGAGGCCCGCGATCTAGAGAAAAAAAAGCCTTCCCGGGAGTGGGAAGGCCGGTGATCGAGGGGTGAGGAAGCCTCAGATCAGGCCCAACCCTTGGCGGATTGGTCGATCACATAGGCCGCCACATCGGCGATGTCAGCATCGCTGAGTTTGCCGCCAAAGGCGGGCATGGCGTTTTTGCCGTTGGTGACTTGATAAGCCACGGCGGCCTCAGGGCCATCGGCGTAGTTGGCCAGATAGGCCTTGAGGGCATCCGCCTTGAGCGTGCGCTCGGCGTTCACCACGTTGCCGCCGCCCATGTGGCAGGCCGCGCAATTGGCGGAGAACACCTGGGCGCCATGGGCGACATCGGCGGCGAAGCTCGGGGCGGCACCCAGCACCAGGGCCAGACACAGGGCGAGCAGAGAAAAAAGACGACGCATGGGAGGTGCGAACAGCACACGCAACCGGTTCATGTTACGGATTGCGTGGCATGGACCCGGCTTTCCTGACAGATCTGCAACAAATCCATCTCAAGCCCGCGGCGGCGCCCCCCGGTGGGGCACTCCGGAGGTTTCGAGCACCGCTTCCAGGGTGGGCGCCACACTGCGCAGGCCAAACCGCTCCGGGGGGCTCACCGGCTGATGGACAAAATGCCGTTGGCGGATCGAAAACCGGTCCCAGGCATTCACCTCCAGCCGCAGCAGCCGGATCAGCCCCTCGATCAGCCACCCCCGCAGATCCAGGCCCACCGGTGGATAGCTCAGCCCCCGCCAGCGGCAGAGGGTGGCCACGGCGGCGTTCACCGTGAGGGGGGCCTGGCCCAGCACCAACCGACGCACCGGCCCCTGGCCCCCTTCTGGATTGCGCTGGTGGGGCGTGGTGGCCAGGTGGGCGCAGACGGTGGCGATGTCGGCCGCGTGGATGAAATGGAAACTCGCCTCAGCCCGCAGCCAGCGGGCCAGCCAGAGCCAGCGCAAGGCCTCGCCGACACCGGCCGTGAGGTAGCTCGTCGGATGGGGATCGGGGCCCTCCAGGCGGCCGCCAAACACCAGGGTGGGGAAGACAGCCACGATCCGGGCGGCCAGAGGGTGCGACTCCAGATCCGCCAGGCACTGGGCCTTGGTTTGGATGTACTCCGTGCCGTAGGCCTCGGCCTCGGGCAACAGCCGCAGATTCCGATCCAAAATGCTCGCGGTGGAGAAATAGATCACCTGCTCCAACCGTTGGGGATCCAGCAGAGCCAGGAGTTTTTTCACCGCGACCACATTCACCGCCAACGCCCGCTCCGGATCCCCCCAGGCGGTGGCGGTGTGAATCACCCTGTGGGCGGAGCGGATGGCCTCGGCGTGGGGATCCAAATCGCGCAAGTCCCCCACCAGAAGGGTGACGCGGGGATCGTCGCGGGGGACGGCCGTGAGCTTGGCTGGATCTCGCAACAGCAGCAGGAGATGGGCCTCGCCGCCCCGGTAGAGGGCCTCCGCGATGTACTGACCCACACAGCCGCTGGCGCCGGTGATCAGGATGCGTGGCCCCGCGCTCACACCGCGGCTCCTAGGAGCTCGGGAATGGCCTTGCCCGTCTCAAAAAACACCCGGGCGTTGTCCTCCGGAGTGCCAGGCAGGATGCCATGGCCCAGATTGAGGATGTGACGCCGGCCCCGGGCCTTGCGCACAGTGTCGAGGATGCGCTCGCGGATCGCCTCCGGGGTGCCAAACAGCAGCCCCGGATCCACATTGCCCTGCACCCCCAGATGGGCCGGCAGGCGCGCGCAGCCATCGGCCATGTCCACCGTCCAATCGAGGGAGATGATGTCGATCCCCGTGCGGGCCATACGCTCCAGCACACCGGCGCCGCCGGAGATGTAAAGGATCAAGGGGGTGTCGGGGTGGGTGGCCTTGACCTGATCGATCACCCGCTTTTGGTAGGGCGCCGCGAACACGTCGTAGTCGATGGGGCTCAGCTGGCCGGCCCAGGAATCGAAGAGCTGCACCACCTGGGCGCCGTGATCAATCTGATAGCGCACGTAGGTGGCGATGGAATCCGCCAGTTGGCCAAGGAGTTGGTGGAGCAGGTCGGGCTCCTGAAAGGCCATGGCCTTGATCACCGCGTAGGTCTTGCTGCTTTTGCCCTCCACGGCGTAGGCGGCCAGGGTCCAGGGAGCCCCCACAAAACCCAAAACCGTGGCCTGGCCCCCCACCTCCCGCCGCAACCGGCCGAGCACCTCCCCCACGAAGGGAACGGAGGCCTCAGGAATCAGGGGGCGCAAGGCGGCCACTTGGGCTTGGCTCCGGATCGCTGGTTCGATGATCGGCCCCTTGCTCTCCACGATGTCGAAGTCGATCCCCAGGCCGGGGAGGGGGGTGAGGATGTCGGAAAAGAGGATCACGCCATCGGGGTGGAAGGCGTGGAAAGGTTGCATGGAGATCTCGTAGGAGAGATCGGGGTTTTCGGAGCGCTCCCGGAAGCCTGGGTGCCGATCCCGAAGGTCGCGATACACCTTCATGTAGCGGCCGGCCTGACGCATCATCCACACCGGTGGCCGCTCCACCGGTTCCCCGCGGGCGGCACGCAGCAGGAGGGGAAGCGTTTCGGCCATGGAAGCGGAGAGACAGGCACAGAAGAAGTCGGAAACCTAGCCGAGCGAGCCCCGGGGCCCCTTTCCATCGGGGAGGATCCGCCTTGCCCGTGACGTGTTTCTTCACGCTTGGGCCGGTGTCAGCTCGATTTGGAGGCCACCACGTAGAGAGTGTCAGGTCTGCTCAGGGCGCCATCGATGTTGGCCTCAGGCTCACGAAATTCGGTGTGGGCAAAGCCTGCCTTCTGGCACAAACACACCACGTTTTCGTGATCAAACAGAAAATGCACGTGACCGTTGCTGTAGGCCTGATAGGTGACCTGATCCAGGCGACTGCCGGTGTCAAACCATCCTGGCTTCCAGACGGCTGGATCATCGGCGGCGAAAAATTGACGCTTCTCCACGTAGGCACGCAGGATCGGTTCGGCGTCGGGAACAGAAAAGAAAAAACGACCTCCCGGTTTCAAGGTTCGGAGACACTCTTTCAGCAGGTACATTAATTGCGGCGCTGAAAGACGCTGCAGCAGATTGCCCGCATAGAGCACCTCGATCGAGTCGGAGGGGAAAGGCAGTCCATTGCGGTAGTCCCAGAAAAAATCGGCGTACATATTTTGATCTAGCGTGAGCCAGTCGTCGGAGCGAAGATGGCGGTGGCCAAGCTCCAGGACGATGGGCACATTGGCATTTAAAAGTTCCTCCACTTTCCGCAGCGTTTCCTCCTCCAGCCCCTCTATCCTTTTCCGTTGCACCCTGTCAAGGTAGAGAGCCTTGGCAAACAGGAAAGGCCGGAGGAGGGCGGTCATTGTGAATGTTTAGATTCTCTACACTTGTTCAGTCTATCCAGGCCTCTCGTTTTGTCAGTTTTTTCCCTTGAGATGTGGATGCCCCCGCTCAGAAGGCTGTGCATGGGGCTTGGCTTGCTCGCCGTGGCCGCACTCCAGGGATGCGCCCCTCTCTCCCTCATCAAGGGGGAGACGCTGGACGTCATGGTGGTGACCCAGCCGCGGCTGGAGTGGCTGAGGCGTTCGGCGGAGCGAGATGGCATCTGGCGGCCGCTGTTGGGGGAATTCCAGCGCCTCCATCCCAATGTGCCGGTGAGGCTCCTCAGCATCCGTGAGGAGGATGTGGAACAAGAACTCCGCTTGCGCTCCTCCCGGGGCTTGGGACCCGACCTCATCTTGGCCCGAGCCCCGATGGCGAACACCCTTCTTAAGAAAGGCCTGATCGCGCCGGTTCCCACCACACCAGCCATGGAGAGCAGCATCGCCCAGGTGGATCCACGCTTTTTGGTCCGGGTGAGATACGGGGCGACCCTCTCCGGGCTTCCCGTGCTCGAGGAGGTGACCCTCTCCTGTTACAACCGCCGCGAGATCCCCACGCCGCCTCGCACCACGGATCAACTGACGGCCCTGGCCGCCTCCGGACGAACCATCGGCCTCTCTATCGATCCCTACGGACTCTGGTGGACGGCCGCCACCCGGCAAGCCGACCTCCCCCTGGTGGCCATCCTGTTGGGAGAAGCCACCGACTTGCCCGCGGCGACCCAAGAGCGACGGATCGCCGACTGGCTGGCTTGGCTGAGGGGTTTGGCCATCCAGAGCAATGTGGACATCGCCAGTGGACCGGAGGAGCTCAGCAACGGCCTCATCCAGGGGAGGCTCGATTGGATTCCCTGTTACAGCCTCACCTTGGAGTTTCTGAGGGCCCGCATGAACCACCGGCTTGGCGTGGCTCCCCTGCCGAGCGGTCCCGGCGGGCCCCCCAGTCCCTTCAGCACCCTCAGGGTGTGGGCCTTCGGCTTGGATTCCAGCCCCAGACAGCGCCAGAACGCCGTGGCCCTCGCCCAATTGAGCGTCGATCCCCTGATGCAACGGCGTTACGTGCTGGAGACTCAGGAGGTGCTTCCCGTCAACCGATTCGTGCAAACCCCTGTGGCCAGCTCGGGGGTGTTGGCCGCCCTGGCCATCGCCCAAGAGCAATTTGACGCCAGATCAAGCCTCAACACCCATCCATTCACCGTGGAGCATCTCACCACCGTGGCCAAAGAGCTGGAAACGGTGGCGCAACAGGTGATGCTGGGAATCGACACCCCCATGGACGGGGCGCGGCGACTCATGGGCCAGCGGAGGCCAGCCCGGTGAACGACCTGGTGCTTCAAGGCTTGGGCTGGCTCGGCTTTCTCCATCGCCCCCTGGTGTTGCGGCAACTGCTCTGCGCTGGCCTGGCGTTCCTTCTGCTGGCCCTTCTGCGACGGCGGTTTCGCGCCATTGGCGCCCTCTCCAGGTTGGTGTCGCTCACGATTGGCACCGCGCTGGCGATGCTCCTGGCGGTGGCCCTGCGCTTCAACTACGGACTTCTGTTGCTCGTCGCTGAACTTCTGGCGGGCTTTTGGGGGTTGCGGGTGGTGGAGCGGCGGATGCTCCAGCCCCTGCTTCCTCCCCAGGTGTTCGCTGCCTTGGTGAGTCGGTTTCTGCGCCCCGCGTTTTTTCTTGGAGTGTTTCTGGTGCTGCTCGACGCGGTGGCCTCCCTGAACGACTTGGCCTCCCTGCCCCTGGGCACCTGGCTTGGCGGGGAGATCGATCTGGGCGCCCTCTTTTTTGTGGTGGTGGTGATGTACACCCTGATCGCCACCTCCGCCCTCCCCGCCAACGGGGTGGGGTGGCTGGCGGGCAAAGGGCTTCGGTTGACCCCGGGCAGCCAGAGAGCGCTCGCCACCTTGCTCCGCTACGGGATCATCCTCTTGGGGGTGGTGTGGGCCCTCGACCGGATGGGCATCGACAAGAGGGGGGTGCTGGCGGTGGCGGGTGGCCTTTCGGTGGGCCTGGGCTTTGGCGTCAAGGAGGTGTTCTCCAACTTCATCAGTGGCCTGTGGCTGCTGGTGGAGGGTTCCGTGCGGCCCGGGGAGGTGCTGATCCATGACGGGGACGCCTGTGAGGTGCGCGCCCTGGATCCGCGAGCCACCACCCTGTTGCGATCGAGAGACAACGCGGAGTTGATGGTGCCCAACCAGACCTTTTTCACCACCACCACCACCACCTACACCCGAAGCGACCGCACCCGCCGCTGCGAGATCGAGGTGTCGGCCCCGAGCTCCTGGACGCCCGACCGCATGATCGCCCAGCTGGAGCGACTGGCGGCCTCCCATCCCCAGGTGCTGGCCCACCCGAAACCTCGGTGCCTGCTGCTGAGTTTCAGCCCCACCTCGCACAGCTATCGGCTGTCGTTTTCGATCACCGATCCCCTGAGGGCCGACGCGATCACCGCCGAGGTGCGGTTGGAGATCTGGCGTCGATTTGACGAGGAGGGGTTGTTGGCGACGCCCCCGGGAACCGACCAGGGCTCCAGGCCCTCCGCCACCTGAGGGGCCGGGTTGGGGCTCAGGCGTCGGCCGCCTTGTCCGCGCGCTCAAGGCTTTTCACCTCGTCACGGCGGAGGATCAACACACTCAAGGGGGGCAAGCAAAGGTCGAGGGATTGCTCATAACTGTGCAAGGCCCAGTCCTCCGTAAACTTGCCGCCCAGATTGCCCAGGTTGCTCCCTCCGTAACGGCCACTGTCGCTGTTGAACTCCTCCGCGTAAAACCCGGGGAGCGGCACACCCACCCTGTAGTGGGAGTGGGTTTGCGGCGTGAAATTCGCCACCACCACCAGCCAGCGTCCGGTGATGCTCTCCCGCCGCATGAAGCTGATCACGGAATTGCGGCTGTCATTGCAATCGATCCATTGGAAGCCGTATTGGTTGAAATCATCTCGCCAGAGGGCGGGTTCACTTTTGTAGTATTGATTCAGATCGTCAATCATCTGTCGCAGCCCTAGGTGGGGTTCGTAGTTGAGCAGTTCCCACTGCAGGTCTCCCCAGACATTCCACTCGGCCCGCTGTCCAAATTCCATTCCCATGAAAATGGTTTTTTTGCCCGGATGGGTCCACATGTAGGCCAGAAGGGCACGTACATTTGCAAACTTCTGCCAGTCATCCCCAGGCATCTTGTGAAGCAGATTGCTCTTGCCGTGCACCACCTCATCATGGCTTAAGGCCAGCATGAAGTTTTCGGTGAAGGCATACCAGATGGAGAAGGTGACGTTATTTTGATGAAACTGACGGAACCAGGGATCGAGCTCGAAATAGTCGAGCATGTCGTGCATCCAGCCCATGTTCCACTTCAGATTGAAGCCCAGGCCACCAATGTCGGTGGGTTGGGTCACCAGGGGCCAGGTGGTGGACTCCTCCGCGATCGAGAGGGCTCCAGGATAGTGCTGAAACAGAACGTGGTTGGCCTGCTGCAGGAAGCGGACAGCCTCCGTGTTTTCCCTGCCGCCATGCTCATTGGCGATCCACTCTCCCTCGGGGCGCAGATAGTCGCGGTACAGCATGGAGGCCACCGCGTCGACGCGGATGCCATCAATATGAAACTCCTCAAACCAATAGACGAGATTGGCCACCAGGAAGTTGCGTACTTCGTTGCGGCTGTAGTTGAAGATCAGGGTTCCCCACTCTTTGTGCTCGCCGATGCGCGGGTCGCCGTGCTCATAGAGGTGGGTGCCATCAAAGAACGCCAAGCCATGGGCATCTTTCGGGAAGTGGCCAGGCACCCAATCGAGGATCACGCCGATTCCCTCGGCATGGCAGCGATCGACAAAGGCGCGAAACTCATCCGGTGTGCCATGCCGACTGGTGGGCGCGTACCAGCCGGTCACCTGATACCCCCACGAGCCATCAAAGGGATGCTCGGAGATGGGCAGCATCTCGATGTGGGTGAAGCCCCGCTCCTTCACGTAGGGGATGAGACGATCGGCGAGTTCGAGATAGGTCAGCAGCCGCGCCCCTGGCTTGAGATCCGCCGCGGGCACCGGGGGCCTCGGGGTGCCGTCGGGCTCGATGTAGGGCGCGTCCGCGGCGGCGTGGATCCAACTGCCGAGGTGCATCTCGTACACCGCGACCGGTTGGTCCAGGGGATTGCGGCTGTCGCGCTGGTCGATCCAGTGGCCGTCGTTCCAGTGGTAGCGGCCCAGTTGGGACACGATCGAGCCGTGGTTGGGCCGCACCTCGTGGCGGAAGCCGTAGGGGTCGGACTTCTGGTAGCAGTGACCGTTCTGGGCACGCACCTCGTATTTGTAGATCGCCCCCGGGTGCAGGCCGGGAATGAAGAGCTCCCACACCCCGCCGAGGCGGGATTGCATGGGGTGATGGCGGCCATCCCAGGCGTTGAAGTCGCCCAGCACCGCCACGCTGCGGGCGTTGGGGGCCCACAGGCAGAACTGCACCCCCGCCACCCCATCCCGCTCGCCCACATGGGCGCCCATGAACTTCCAGATGTGGTGATGGTTCCCCTCCGCGAAGAGGTGCCGGTCGAGTTCCCCCATCCACTCCTGGCGGAAGGCCCAGGGATCGTGCTGAAGGTGCTCGATGCCCGCCCTCCGCACCCGGTAGCGGTAGGTGGTGCCAGGGTCATGGCCCAACTCCACCTCATGCGCCCAGGGATGGTGGGGACAGGTCATGGGGAGGGGTTCGGCCCCTTCCAGCAGCAGATCGACAGCCTCGGCGTCAGGCATCCAGGCCCTGACCACCCATCGGCCCCCCTCCAGGGGCTGGGGACCCAGAACGGCCAGAGGGTGGTCGTGACGGCATTCCGCAAGCCGGTTGGCATCGTCCACCATCCAGTCGAGGGGGGTCATGGGCTCGGGAGTCGCGAAGGGCGCGTCGGGAGCTTACGGCGCCTGGCCGCTCAAGGCCTCAAGGGGACTGGACCGCGGGAGTGGCCAGCGTTGGATCCATGGGGAAATCGACACCAACAATTTGATTGCCGCTGTCAAGAATCACAAACAGATTGTCGGTGGTGCGTGTGAACTGGCTGTTGACCAGCACCAATTTCAATTCCGACGCGCTCTCGGAGCGGGCGATCCGGCGCACGCGGATGAAATTGCCGGTGCGGCGCTGCAGCTGCTGCCATTTGCGTTGCAGGCTGGCCGGAGGAATCTCCTCCTGGAGCTCGGGGGACAGGAAACTGTTGGCCGCCACAAAGCGGCCTTCGGTGAGGGCGGTCATGAACTCGGCCGCCACCTTCTCCGCCGGCTGATCCGCCATGTCGATGTGGTACCCGGCCAAGAGGCCCTTCTCATCAATCACCATCAGCAAGGTGCGCTCCCCAGCGCTGGTGCGCAGCCGGGCCTCCACGGTGCTGGAATCGATTCCGGGGATCACGGTGGTGATCGTCCAGCTGAGGATCTTGGGCTGTTTGCGCATGTTCATGGCCACCAGATAGGGGCTGGTCATGCGTTTCAGCTCCGGCGCGAACTGGGCGTAGCGGGTTTCGGCGTCGCCGGCGCGGAAGGCTTCCAACACCCGCTCGGCGGCCTGGCGGGCCTTCTGTTCCACCATCGCCGAGCTGCGCTGAACCGGCGAGCCGGCCGCGCCCTGGGCCAAAAGAGGCGGGACCCACGCGCAGGTGGCCATGGCCGTCAGGGCGGCGACAACCACTCCGGAGCGCAGGGGGGTGCGGGGCATGGGGTGCGGGAACGTGCGCCGTCAGTTTGCTGCAAGGGTCGCCCCCTCGCCATCCGCCCCGGCGCCCAACAGGGGGTGAATCGCCAATTCGGCCCCGGCCAGCGGCAGGGTGAGGGTGATGGGCCGATGCCCGGCGGAAGGGCCACCACGGGGCTGGAGGCCGTCTCCGGCATTGACGGCGATGTGGGGCCAAGCCGCCCCGGCCAGCGAGAGCCGCAAGCGCTCCCCCGCCCGCAGGCTGACGGCCAGGGGCTGCAGGGCCACACGTCGCTCCAGCGGGAGGCGGGCTTCCGCCCCAAGCACCCGGATCACCCCGGTGCAGAGCTGTCGGACGCGGCCCCCGTCGGCGCTCACCACGGCGAGGGCGGCGCAGAGATCGAAGCCCGGCTGATCCGCCCGGGCCCGAAGCCGCAGGGTGGGCCGGCCCACCAGGCGCGATGGCCCATTCAGGGGGGCCGTGGTGAAACAGGCCACATCCGTTCGGGCGTCGAGATCGCTCCGATCCACGAGGCTGGCCTCCCCCCCCAGGTGTCCCCCCCGGGCGGGAACGGGGCGCCAAGGATCGTGCACCAGCACCACCGGGCCGGGACTGGCCTCTCCCCGCTCCAGCAGCACCCCCTCATCGGAGCGCACGGCGGCCAGGCCATCGCTGCCCAGCCGCCATCGCCGCGTCACCGCGGGCGCGGTGGGGTCGTGGGCGAACCACACCCCCGTGCCCATGTCTTGCAACCAGATGTCCCCTGGCGCCGTCGAACGGGCGGGGGCCTCCCCGGAGACGCCTCCCCGAGGCTCGGCGGGCGATGGGCTGGCCCCGAGGAGATGGCGCTGGAAAAAGGCCAGCTGCTCCCGGTCGACGCCCCCGTTCCACCGCAGGTGGCTCCAGGCGCCCACCTGGAGGCTCGGTTGGCCCCCGGCGGCGGTGGCCCGTTCCCAGAGGTTCAACACCCCGCGCAGGTGGGGATCGTGCCAGCCCCCGATCAACAACAGGGGCCGGCGCGCCGTGGCGGGGGGGATGGAATGGACCCGCCACCCCTCTGGCCGCGACGGGTCGGCCCGCAGCCACCCCAGGCCCATGCCCTCGGGATCATGGCGCTCCAGGAGCGAGAGCCCCTCTTCCAGGTACGACCCCGACTCCAGACTCCGGCGCAGCTCCGCCCAGCCCCGGCTGTCGCCCCGCCGTTGGGCGCCCTGGGCGGCCAGCTGCAGGGCCCAGCCCAACCCAAGGCTCCACCAGTGGGCTCCGCCTTCGCTCGCCCAGTCCAGTCGCTCATCGAGGCCGCACATCGCGGGGGCGAGACAATCCGGCCAGGCTTCGGCTCCCTCCTCGTCGAGGCCGCCGGCGTTGAGCAACTGGCTGAGCCCTTGGTAGGAGAAGCCGTAGGAGCCCAGGCGCCCATTGGCATCGGGAAGCTGGCGGGCCCAACGGACCGCCGCGGCCCCATCGGCGGCCTCCTGGCCAAACCCCCGGAAGGTGCCCTCCGATTCCCCCCGTCCGCGCACGTCCTGCACCACCACGACAAAGCCGTGAGACGCGTACCACTCCGGATGGGCGTAGGTGACGGTGGAGGCCAGGGCCGAGCCGTAGGGCTGCCGCATCAACAGCACGGGCCAGCGACCCCGGCCCGGTGGACTCCAGATCCGGTTGGCCAGACGGACCCCATCAGGGCAGCGCATCCAGGCTCGCCTGACCCGGCTCACTCAGCGCACATCGGGGCAGTGCAGGCCGATCACATAGGTGGCCAGCACCTCGGCGTCCACCTGGCTGAGCCCTTGACTGCTGGCCACCATGGCGATCGAGTCGGGATCGGTGGCGGAACGCCCCGACGCGTTCAGTTGTTTGAACTGGGCGCAGAGGCTTTTGGCGAGGGCGGGATTTTGCTTCACCGATTCCAGCAACGCCGAGGCGGCCTCAAGGGGGGTGGCGAGCCCCAAGCTGAGGGTGAGTCCGCTGGCGAGCAAGACAAAGGAAAAAGCCTGAGGCCTGCGAGGGAACATTCGGGGGGGCATGGGGATCACCAAAAGACGATGCCCATCGCGAGAAGAATCTCCATTCCATTCACCGCGGGCCATCGCGATTGCCCGACAGGGGTCAGTTCCCCGAGCGACTCGCCGCCTGGATCCAACCCCGCACGGCCGCCAGGGAGATGGGGGGTTGGCGCGGGCCGACGAGACGGTGCCAGAAACGGTTCACCCGCACCCGCAGACGCTCGGGATCGGCCTCCGCGAGCGCCCTGGGCTCGGCGATGCCCGCGTGGAGGAGCAAGGAGGCGTGCTCTGGCGCCAGATCCGCCGCCACCATCAGCCTGGCCTGGGCGCGGAGCCTGAGCAGCCGCGCCTCGCTGGCGGCGCCGGGCCGGGCTAGCTCCCGCAGCCGTTCGGGAGTCACCTCCGCCAGCCGCCGCCAGGTGCAGACACCGGCTTCCCGCAGGACCGCCCGCTCTCTGTGGAAATGGGCCGGCAGGCTCTCGAGCCCCTCGCCTCGGGGGGCGCTCAAGCGGGGGGACGCCCCACGCTGATCTCCCCGCTTCTGAGATCCAGCCTGGCTTCGGCCAGCACCACCGGCCGGGCCTCCCCTTTCCCGGAGGGGTCGAGGCGCCGCAACCGCACCCGCACCACCCCGTCGGCCGGGGAGCGACCGCCGCGGCGCAGGTTGCGGGCCACCTGCTCGGCGGTGGGCTCCTCCGCCCCGGGGGGCAGGTCGGGAGGGGCGGCGGCCACCACCAGGTCGGATCCGTTGTCAAACACCACCGGCACCACCACGGCGCCAGGGACGGTGACCCGGGGGGTGTAACTCACGGCGAACGCGGCGCAGGAGATCGCCAACAGGATCGTGAAGCTCGTGACGCCCAC
The DNA here is from genome assembly GCA_046309395.1 of Cyanobacteriota bacterium. Classification (GTDB taxonomy): domain Bacteria; phylum Cyanobacteriota; class Cyanobacteriia; order PCC-6307; family Cyanobiaceae; genus Cyanobium. The sequence goes on from JBKCPG010000175.1 coordinate 13,867, forward strand.
CAGGCGAAAGCGCACGCCCCAGCGGGCCACAAACCCCGCCACGGTGAGCCCCAGCAGGCCCAGGGCCGCCACCCCCAGCCACTTGGCGGCCACCAGAAGAATCGGATCAGCGGCCATGGGACTGGTCAGCGCACACAGGCTCCTTATATTGCGCCCGCCCGGACGGGGGATGGCCCAGGCGGATGAATCAGCTGCCTGAGCCGCCAGGGTCCCTGACCCCCCGACGGATCCCGTTGCCATGGCGCCTGGCGCGCTTGGGGGCCCGGGTGATCGGCTGGCTCCTGCTGTTGGGCGTCGCGGCCCTCCTGGTGGGCCTGTTGGTGGCCTGGCAACGGTCGGATCTGATCCTGGGCCGGCTGTACACCCATTGGCGCCCCTGGCTGGAGGGGCAGGTGGGCAAGGCGATGGGTCGACCCTTGAGGCTGGGCCCCTACCAGGGATGGACTCCCGAGGGGGTGAGCATCGGGCCCAGCCGCTTTCTCGCCGGGCCCAAGGATGGCTCCACCGCGGAGGCGACAAGCCTGGTGGCGCGTCTGGATCCCCTCGCCAGCTGGCGGGATCGCGCTCTCCGGCTGGACATTGAGCTTCGGGGGGCCCAGGCCGACCTGCGCCGCAACGCGGAGGGCCAGATCTGGACCTTTGGCGCCTTGGCGCCAGGCCGGGAGCCTCCCCGTCTGTTCCTGACGTTTCGGCTGTTGCGTCCAGCCCAGGTGCGTCTGTGGAACCTGGGGGCCAGCCGCCAACCCCTGCGCCTGGAGGTGGTGGGCCAGGCCAGGGTGATCACCCATGAGCAAGCGGTGGACTGGCGGGCGAAGGCCACTTCCCCCGGCAAGGGGGGGGTGGCCAGGTTGGTGGGCGGCGGGAATTGGAAGAGCCAGCGCTGGTCGACCGACGTGCTCGCCACCCGCTGGGACGTGGCGCCCCTCACCGAGCTCTTTCCCCCCAGGGGCCAGGTGAGTGGAACGGGCACCGGCCAAGTGGCGCTGACCCTGGAGAAGGGCAAGGCCAGGTGCCAAGGCACGGTGGTGGGGGAGGGGCTGAGCTGGCGGCTCAACCCCGGCGCGCCGCCGTTGCGGCTGGCCAGGGCTCCCTTGCGCTGCGCGGGCGAGGCGCTCTCGCTCGCCAAGAGCACATGGCGCCTGGGGCCCTGGGGGGGCCAGGTGAGCGGGGATCTCCAGGGCCAGCGGCTGCGGCTTCGGGCCACGGCCAGGCCCCCCGCCACCCTCGGCCTGGGCCCCACGCCCGTGGAGGGGGGGCTGGAGGGCCTGATCGGTGAGGGCGGCCTGCGACAGCTGCGGCTCTCGGCCCGACGGGGCCGCTCGAGCCTCACGGCCCGGGGTCGGCTGGCCGGCACCCTCAACCTGGCGGGCACCTGGGATCTGGCCCTGGCTGATGTCGCTGGAGCCCGGCCGTTGCCCCCCTGGCTCACCACCGCCCCGTTGAGCGGCACCCTGCTGGTGGACGGCCGCCTGTCGGCTCCCCGGTTGGCGGTGAGCACCGGTCAGAAGGTCCATCCCATGCTGGGGCCTTGGCGGGCCGATCTGGAGTGGAGCGAGGGCTTGCTGGCCCTGCGTCGTCTTCAGACCGAACACCTCGAAGCCAGTGGCACCTTGCCCCTGGCCCCGAAGCCCGGTCGGGGATGGGTGGTGGGCGATTTGGACGCCCGGGTGGCCCTCTCTCCCTACCCCCTGGCCCGGCTCCAACCCCTGCTTGGCGCCAACCTGGATGGCCTGATCGAGGCCCGGGGAGTGGTGAGCGGGCCCTTGAGGCGTCTGCGCCCCGACCTGGCGCTCAGGCTCCAACGGCCCCGGGCCGGTCCGCTGCGGCTGGACGAAACTTGGACCGGCCAGCTGCGGGCGGAGCTCGACCCGACGAACCCCTTGGGGGGCCAGGTGGGTGGGGGCCTGTTGCGCATGGAGGCCCGCTCCCCCGCCCCCCGGGGACAGCTGCGGGCCTGGCTGGATCGCCGCTGGCAGCCCTCCCGGATCGAGCTGGAGCGCGAGGGGGGGCGGCTCACCCTGGTGGGCTCGCCACGGCGCTACAGCTGGCGGGCCAGCCGCCTGCCCTTGGGGGGGCTGGCGCTGGCCCTGGGCCAACGGCTGGAGACCCTGGGGGGTCTGCTGGGAGGCCAAGGAGAGCTGGAGTTCCAGCCCCTGGCTTTCCGGGGAGACGTGACCCTGGAGCGGCCCCAGCTGTTCGGGGTGCCGGGGCGTCGGGTCCAAGCCCAGGTGAGCTACGCCAACGAGGCCTACCGGCTCCGCGGGGTGGCCGAACCCCTGGGGGCGGGCAGCGTGGATGTGAGTGTGGAGGGCCGCTGGCGAGGTCCGTTTCGCGCCCGGGTGCAGGCCCGGCAATTGGATGGGCCCCTGTTTCGCCAGCTGCTGGCGGCGTTGGGCAAGGGCAGGGCCGCGCCCTCCCGCCCCTGGGGCACCGCCGCCGACCTGGGGTCGCTCGTGTTTGAGATCTTCGGCACCAGCGTGGATGCCCAGTTGCTGGCCCTGCGCCGCGCCCAGGAGGAGGCCCTGGAGCGCACCCGGGCCCTCACCCGCCCGGTGGGCCTGGAGGCTCTGCTGGCCGCCCTGCAAACCAACGTCGACGCCGATCTCACCTTGCAAGGGCCCGATTGGGAGCGGGCCCGGGTGAACCTGGAGGGGAGCGGCCATCTGTGGGTGGGTCTGCCGGATCGGGATCAGGCCCTCACCAGCACCCCCTTTTCGGTGCGGCTGGAGGGCCCTTTGAGGGGAGGGGGGGGCGTCTTCCAGCTCGGGGGCCTCCCCCTGGGGCTGCTGGCCCTGCTCACCCCGGTGCCTGAAACCCTGCGGGGCCAGCTGGCCCTGAGCGGGCGCTACAAGCTGGGGGCCAAGCCCCAGCTGGAGATCTCCCTGGCCCTGGTGGACGGGGCCATCGGCCCGGCGCCCCTCACCCTGGAGCGGGGTGAGGCGATCCTGCGGGACGGCAAGGTGACGGTGGATCTGGCGGCCCGGGGTGGGGGCTCCACCAACGCCGTCACCCTGGCTGGCATCATCCCCCTCGATCCCCGCCGCGAGGGTCTGGAGCTTCGCCTGGCCTCAAGGGGGGATGGCTTGCGGGTGCTCACCCAGCTGGCCGGGGAGGCGGTGGCGTGGAAACGAGGCAGCACCGACCTGCAGTTGCTGGTGCGCGGCAGCTTGGGAACGCCCATCGCCAACGGCTTCATCCGCCTCAGGGGTGGGGAGTATCAGCTGGTGGGCCAAACCCTCTCGGATGTGGAGGCCACGGTGCTGTTTGATTTCGAGCAGGTGTTGGTGCAGGAGTTGCGGGCCCGGGTGGGGAGGCGGGGCCTCATCGAGGGGGAGGGACGCATCGGCCTGAGGCGTCAGCTGAGCGCCGAGCCCAGCCTGGCCCTGCGGGTGAGGGAGGTGCCCTTCTCCGTGAGTCGCGTCACGGCCCTCAGCGACGGGCGGCTCACCCTGGGGGGCAGCCTCGGCTCCCCCGTGGTGGGCGGGGAACTGGCCATCAGCCGGGGCAAGATCAACGCCCAGCCGGCCCAGCTCTCGCCCACCCAACCGGTGGCCGACGCCACCCCCAAGCCGAGCACGTTGGCCCAGTTGCTGGAGCGGAAATGGGATTTCCAGCAGCCCCTGGTGTTGCTGGGCCCCCAGATCGAATCGGTGGGCGCCTTGAGTTTGGAGGAGGCCCTCCCTCGCCTCCCCTGGCTGAGTTTTCAGGGGCTGCGCCTGCGCTTTGGCCCCGATTTGAACGTGGTGGTGCCCAACGTGGCGAGCTTCAGCACGGGGGGCTCCCTGAGGATCAGCGGTCGGTTGGACCCCACCCTGAGGGCGAGCGGGGTGGTGCGGCTTCTGTCCGGCCGCTTGAACCTCTTCACCTCCAGCTTCAGCCTCGATCCGGACGCCCCGAACGTGGCGGTGTTCACGCCGTCGCTGGGGCTCATGCCCTACCTCGACATCGCGTTGCGCACCCGCATCGCCGACAACCTCGGCCTGGTGGCCCCCAGTGGTTTCGGCGAGGTCCAGACGGGGGGGAGCCTGGCGACGGGCCTGGCCGCCGGCGCGCCTGAGAGCGGCTTTTCCTCCCTGCGTCAGCTGAATTTGATCCTGGTCACCATGAGCATCAGCGGTCCGGCGGATCGGATCGCCGACTCCATTCGCCTCTCCAGCAACCCGCCCCTCCCCCAGGAGCGGCTCGTGGCGTTGATCGGTGGCAACACCCTGGCGGGATTGAGCCAGGGGGGGGCCGGCACGGCCCTGGCCACCGTGGTGGGCCAGTCGCTGCTCTCCCCCTTGCTGAGCGGGTTGAGCGACGCCCTGGGGCAACGGGTAAGCCTGGCCCTGTATCCCACCTATGTGAATCCGGAGATCGCCAACGCCGCCGCGCGCCAGTCGCGTCGTGTGCCGCCCCAGCTGGTGCTTGGGGCGGAAGTGGGGGTCGACCTCACCGATCGGGTCAATCTTTCCGTGTTGGCGGCGCCCAACCGATCCGATGTGGCGCCCCAGGTGACCCTCAACTACAAGGCCTCCGAGGCGCTGAACCTGGAAACCTTCATCGACACCCTGGGCTCCTGGGGAACCCAGCTGAGGCTCCTGATTCGCTTTTGAGGCGGCGGGCCGGCGTGGGACCATGGCCCGCGTCGCTTGTGTCGGGGCCAGGGATGAGCGCTGTCGCTTCCGCGCGAGAGGAGAAGGCCCCTGGCCCCCAGCTGATCGGGATCGACCTGGGGGGCACGGCCATTAAGTTGGGCCGCTTTGATCAGGAGGGCACGGCCCTGGCGGAGCTGGAGGTGTCCACCCCGAGGCCACCGGTGCCGGGGGCGGTGACCGTGGCCATCGGGGAGGCGGTGGAGCGGATCGATCCGCGGCGAGAGGCCGACCGGGTGGGCATCGGTCTGCCAGGGCCGACGGACGCGGCGGGACGGGTGGCGCGCCTGGCGATCAACCTGGAGGGCTGGCGGGAGGTGCCCCTGGCCGATTGGTTGGAGCCGGAGCTGGAACGGCCCGTGACCCTGGCGAACGACGCCAACTGCGCCATGGTGGGGGAAGCCTGGCTGGGGGCGGCCCGGGGCTGCGACAACGCGATCTTGCTCACCCTCGGCACGGGCGTGGGGGGTGGCATCTGGCTCAACGGCTCCCTGTACATCGGCCCGGGCGGGGCGGCCGGCGAACTGGGCTTGATCGGGGTGGATTCGGAGGGGCCACCCTGCCGCAGCGGCAACCGGGGCTCCCTGGAGCAGTACTGCGGCATCGGCGCCTTGGCCCGTTTGAGTTCCCTTGATCCCAAAGAGCTCCGCCTCCGGGCCGAGGCCGGAGAGGCCAGCGCCCTGGAGGTGTGGGAGCGCTACGGGCGGGCGTTAGGCGTTGGATTGAGCTCGTTGATCTATGTGCTGACCCCGGAGCGGGTGCTGATCGGCGGAGGCCTGAGTGGCGCGCTTCCCTATTTTCTGCCGGCGGCCTGGCGGGAAATCGAGACGCGGGTGCTTCCGCCCAGCCGGGAGGGATTGGTGATCCAGCGCTGCGCCCTGGGCAACGGAGCGGGACGGCTCGGGGCGGCGCGGCTGGCCCTGGATCGGCTTCAGTCGTCGCCGTAGCGGCGCACAAACCACGCCTTCACCAGCTGGGTGAGGCAGGCGTAGGCCACCAAAATCAAGGCCAGCCAGCCGAAGTAGGCCCCTGGCAGGGGCACCAGGCCGAGCCCCGGACCGATCGGCGAGAAGGGAATGGCGATGCCGATGCCCATCACCACCAGGGTGATCAGGGCCATGAGGGGCTCGGGGTTGCTTTGGAGGAAGGGGATGCGGGCGGTGCGAATGATATACACAATCAAGGTTTGCGTGAGCAGGCTCTCCACAAACCAGCCGCTTTGAAACAAGCTCTGCTCCGCTGGGGAATTGGCGCCAAAGACAAACCACAACACCGCGAAGGTGGCGTAGTCGAACAATGAACTCACCGGGCCCACAATGAGCATGAAGCGCCGCAGTTGCGGCAGCCGCCACTGGCGGGGTTTGGCCAAGTAGTCTGGATCAACCCGATCGAAGGGAATGCCAGTTTGGGAGAAGTCGTAGAGAAGATTGTTGAGCAGAATCTGCAGGGGCAGCATGGGAAGAAACGGCAGCAGGATGCTCGCGCCGAGCATGCTGAACATGTTGCCGAAGGCTGAACTTGTTCCCATCTTGATGTATTTGCTGATGTTGCCGAAGGTGCGACGGCCCTCGCGCACGCCAGCGAGCAACACCAGCAGGCTTTTCTCCAGCAACACGATGTCGGCCGATTCCTTGGCGATGTCGACGGCCGTGTCCACCGAAATGCCGATGTCGGCCTCCCGCAAGGCGGCGGCGTCGTTGATGCCATCCCCCAGAAAGCCCACCACATGGCCTTGATGGCGCAGCAGGCGGATGATGCGCGCTTTCTCCAGGGGGGAGAGCTTGGCGAAGATGGTGGTGGTCTCCACCTGGCGGGCCAGGGTGTCGTCATCCATGGCCTCCACCTCGGCGCCCAGGAGCACGTCGTCCACCGCCAGTCCCACATCCCGGCAGGTTTTGCCGGCGATCACCGGGTTGTCTCCGGTGAGCACCTTCACCGTCACCTGGTTTTCGCGGAGGAGGCGCAGGGCCTGGGCGGCGGAATCCTTCGGCGGATCGAGGAAGGCGATCAGACCCACCAGGATCAGATCGGTTTCATCCGCCAGGGAATAGGGCGCCTCCTGCAGGGGCACTTCCTTGTAGGCCACGGCGATCACCCGCAGGCCGTCGTTGTTGAGGGCGGCGTTGAGGCGCTCCACCGCCTGGCGGGAGGCGTCGTCGAGGGGGCGCACGGCGGCGCCATCCCGCAGGCGGTCGCAGATGGCGAGGGTTTCTTCCACGGCGCCCTTGCAGATCAGCTCGTGGTGGTGGCTGGCTTCCTCCACCACCACCGAGAGACGGCGCCGCTGAAAATCAAAGGGAATCTCATCGATCTTTTTGAAACTCTCTTCCAGTCGCAGGGCCTCTTTGAGTTCGACATGCTCCAGGACGGCCACATCCAGCAGGCTTTTGAGGCCGGTTTGATAGGTGCTGTTGAGAAAGGCCAGCGCGAGCGCCTCGTCGCTCTCTTGTCCACGCCAATCGAGGTGTTTCATCAACACGATGCGATCTTGGGTGAGGGTGCCGGTCTTGTCGGTGCAGAGCACATCCATGGCGCCAAAGTTTTGGATCGCGTCGAGATTTTTCACGATCACTTTGTTTTGGGCCATGGCGATGGCCCCCCGGGAGAGATTGGCGGTGACGATCATCGGCAGCATTTCCGGCGTGAGCCCCACCGCCACGGAGAGGGCGAAGAAGAAGGCTTCCCCCCAGTCGCCCTTGCTGAGGCCGTTGATCACAAACACCGCCGGCGCCATCACGGCCATGAAGCGCAGCAGGAGCAGGCTCACCTGGTTGATGCCCCGCTCGAAGCTGGTGGTTTTGCGCACGCCCGTGACGGCGTTGGCGATGGAGCCCAGGACGGTGGAATCCCCCGTGGCCAGCACCAAGGCGGTGGCGGTGCCGCTCACCACGGTGGTGCCGAGAAAGCAGAGGGTTTGCTGCTCCAGGGGATCGTTCAGGGCCTGGGGCTGGGGCGGCGGGGTGGCGTGCTTTTCCACGGGCAGGGATTCGCCGCTCAGGGCCCCCTGCGACACAAAGAGATCCTTCGAGCGCAGCAGGCGCACATCGGCGGGCACCATGTCGCCCGCGGCCAGGAGCACCACATCCCCGGGAACGAGCCTCTCCAGGGGCACCTCCTGGATTCCGGGGGCTTCGCTGTCCAATTCCAAGCCCAGATCGGCGGCCAGCCCTGGGGAGATGTCCTTGTGGGCGTCGTGGCGTTTCACGGAGGCCGTGGTGTGCACCAGCCGGCGCAGCGCTTCGGCGGCCCGCAGGGAGCGCACCTCCTGGGAGAAGCGCAGCGCCACGCTGAAGAGGATCATGGTGAGGATGATCGACGCCGCTTTGGTGTCGCCGGTGAGGAGCGAAAGCCCGGCCAGGGCGGCCAGCAGCATCACCAGGGGATTGCGAAAGGTGCGCAACAGTTGGCGGGGCCACGGCACCGGTTGTTCGTGGGCGATCGCGTTGGGGCCCACCTTCTCCAGCCGGAGGCGCGATTGCAGGGAGCTGAGGCCTTCGGCGGTGGTGTTCAGCCGGGCCAGGAGGGTGTCGGGGTGGTCGCGGGCGGCCAGCAGGAGGGCCTCCCGGTTGGCGTCCGGGAGGGCCGGCTGGGTGGGGATCGGGGCGGGCGCGGAGGGTGCTTGGCTCAATGCGGACAACGCCCGATCGCCTCGCCATGCTGGCGCGTTTTCCGCCGGGCGTCGCCCGGTGGTGAGGCCCCCGAGGGGGAGATGGCGCGGAGGGGAGTGAGACGAGTGTCGCGCGCGCGGTTGCGGTCAAGGGGATCCACTCCCCCTCGATCCGCACCCCCGACCAGACAGGCGTCCCGGGGGGTGGCGCGCCCCAGCGGGGGTAAGGTCTTGCCAGGAGCGGAGGAGACGTTTGTCAATGAAGGCTGTTCCATCGACGGGGCCGAAGCGGGTGTCTTGCTGGTGGCTCAGGCCCCTGCCGGTGGTGGTGGCCGCCTTCCTCAGCCTGCCCCTTCCTCCCGCTCCCGCGGGCGCCCAGTCCAGCGGGGCACCGCGCACGGTCACGGTGCGTCAGGGCGACACCTTGGAGGGGATCAGCCAGCGCACGGGCGTGTCGGTGGCTGAGCTGAAGCGTCTCAACGGCCTCAAGGACGCCGATCTGCTGCAGGTGGGCCAAACGCTGCGGCTGTCCGCGCCCCCTCGCAAAGCCAGCGGGGTGGTGGTGAAGAGCGGCGACACCTTGGAGACCATCGCCAAGGCCCACAACACCTCCGTGGCGGCGCTGTTGAAAGCCAATCCGGGGATCCAGCCCGAGAAGCTCAAAGTGGGCGGCACCGTGCGCTTGCCCAGTGCCGGAGGGCAGCCCGTGGCGGCAAAGCCCGCCCCCGCGTCCCAGAGTCCGCCCGCCAAAGCGGCGAGCTCCACTCCCCAAC
>JBKCPG010000176.1:0-3845 GCA_046309395.1 Cyanobacteriota bacterium
GAGGATCGAGGCTCGGGCGCTCTCAGCCCCGCGGCGAGCCATCTCAGCCGATCGCGGGAGCGGTCAGGGCCACAGGGGTGGCCTGGAGGGCGGCGAGGTCGAGGGGGAAGTTGTGGGCGTTGCGCTCATGCATCACTTCCATGCCCAGGTTGGCGCGGTTGATCACATCAGCCCAGGTGGGGATGACCTTGCCCTGAGCATCAAGGATCGACTGGTTGAAGTTGAAGCCGTTCAGGTTGAAGGCCATCGTGCTCACGCCCATGGAGGTGAACCAGATGCCCACCACCGGCCAGGCGGCCAGGAAGAAGTGGAGCGAACGGCTGTTGTTGAACGAGGCGTATTGGAAGATCAGGCGACCGAAGTAACCGTGGGCGGCCACGATGTTGTAGGTCTCTTCCTCTTGACCAAACTTGTAGCCGTAGTTCTGGCTCTCGCTCTCGGTGGTTTCACGCACCAGGGAGGAGGTCACCAGGGAGCCGTGCATGGCGGAGAAGAGGCTGCCGCCGAAGACGCCCGCCACACCCAGCATGTGGAAGGGGTGCATCAGGATGTTGTGCTCGGCCTGAAACACCAGCATGAAGTTGAAGGTGCCGGAGATGCCGAGGGGCATGCCATCGGAGAAGGAACCCTGACCGAAGGGATAGATCAGGAACACCGCGAAGGCCGCCGAGAGGGGGGCGCTGTAAGCGACGCAGATCCAGGGGCGCATGCCCAGGCGGTAGGAGAGCTCCCACTGGCGACCCATGTAGGCCGAGATCCCGATCAGGAAGTGGAACACCACCAGCTGGTAGGGGCCCCCGTTGTAGAGCCACTCATCCAGGCTGGCGGCTTCCCAGATGGGATAGAAGTGCAGGCCGATGGCGTTGCTGGAGGGGATCACCGCTCCTGAAATGATGTTGTTGCCATAGATCAGGGAGCCGGCGACGGGCTCGCGGATGCCATCGATATCCACCGGAGGGGCGGCGATGAAGGCAACGATGAAGCAGATGGTGGCGGCCAGGAGGCAAGGGATCATCAGCACACCAAACCAGCCCACATAAATGCGGTTGTTGGTGGACGTGACCCATTGGCAGAAGTTTTCCCAACTTGTGGCCTGGCCCCTGCTGCGGACGGCAGTGGTCATGGAATCAAAACGGGTGAGGGACGGACTCCCGAGGACCGGGAATCAGGGGTAAGAAAGCCCAGGACCCAAAGGCCAAGGCCCATGGAGACTCAGGCGAGATTCAACCTAGGAAAAGGCCTTGATTCCGCAAGCCTTGTTCAACAAACGTTGAGTCCCTTCGGAAAACTTCATTTTCTTCGGCCTGCCCGCCCCCTCGCCCCCGGTCTGTTCCCCTGAGAGGCGAGGGTGATTTATGCCCCCTCAGGCAGCGCCAGCCCCTGGCCCCGCTCCCCCTGGCTCAGCCAGATCCGCGCCTCCTGGAGAAACGCGCCCCAATCCAGCCGTTCCGCTTCCGCGGCCCGCGCCACCAGCAGGGGAGCCTCGGCCTTGATGGCCGCCAGGTCTGGTTCACTCACGCCCGCGGAGCGGGCCATCAGATCCGCCATCGCATGGCCGATCACCCGCGTCAGATACGCCGCGCTCAGGGCTTGCAGGGTGCCTCCCACCAGCCAGGTGGCGCCATGCAGCTGGAAAGCGGCGGCGCAGGCCTGGGTTCCCCACTCCAGCACCCCCAGGGCGAGGGCGGCCTTGCCCACCTCCGTCGCGGCCGCCCGCGACTGCTCCAGGGTCCAGGGGCAATTCCAGAGCCGGGCCATGTCCTTGAGCATCAAGCCATTGGCCACCGTCAGCACCAGCACATCCAGGCCCATGGCCGGTGTCAGCAGCACCCCCGCGGCCACCAGCCACTGGGTGCGTTGTCGCAGCTGGCGCCATTGGCCCCGGCGCAGCCGCTCCAAATCGGCCTGCCACTGGCCATGAAGCCGCTCCAGGCAGCGAACCGCCGTGGCCCGGGGAAGCTGGCGGCCCTCCCGGGCCAGCCATTCGGTGAGCGGAGCCAGGCTGGTGGCCAGGTGGGGGGTCTGCCCATCCCAGGGAAGGATTTGGCTCGCGTCGGCCCCGGGCCATTGGCTGCGGATCTCAGCCAGGCAGGCGTCAAGCGCTTGCTCGGCGCTGGTTTCCAGAAGCAACCAGAGGGGCAGGGGGCGGGGCAGGGCCTCCAACCAGCGCAAGTCGGCCGCCATCAGCGGAGGCCGCAGATGGAAGATCACGGCGTCGCTGGTGGCGAAGGGGTCGCTCCATCGCCAGTCGGGGCTGTGGCTCGGAAGCGGAGCGCTCACCAGCAGGCGGAGGGGACGGGTTCCCCGCAGGGCGGCTTGGAAGGCGGGCAACCGCTGGGGCGCCGGGGGGCCTGAACTCACCAGCGCCAGATGGAGATCCTCCCGGCCCGCGCCCGTCAGCAGCTCCTGGATGGCGCTGGCGCGTTGGCCCTGGAGCGGGGACGCGGGATCCAGCTGGTCAAATTGGCTCACCAGCGACTGGCAGCGCTCCGACCAGCTCTCCACTGTCGTTGGCCGCCGGGGGACCGACTGGTTGATCTGGCGTCGGGCGAGCCACCACCAGCCACCGGCCAGGGCTCCCAGACCCAGCCAGGAGCCGCCGCCGTGGAGTTGTCGCAGGCCCAACTCCGCGACCAGGCCGCCAGCGGACAGCCACAGCGCCTTGCGCCCCCAGGGAGGCAGGGCGGAGAGGGGCGCGGGAGCGGGTTGGGGCGGGCGATCCTGGGCGGTCACAACGGTGGATGGGGATGAAACGTTGGCTTGGGCACATTCCCGCCTTTTCAAGGGCACAGTCAAGGCCTTGGCGAAGCGGTTAAGGTCGGTGAAGCGGGCGATGTCCCCACGCTTTCCTCGTGCGGCGGATCCACCCTCACACGCTTTCCCCATGGGCGCCGCAGATCCACCCCTCCAGCCGCCCACCCTCACATCCGCCCAGAGGTCGAGGGCCGAGGCCGCCCTGGCCTCCCTGCAGGAGGAATCCACCTGGAGCGGGCAGGCGCCGGTGCTTCTGCTCAACCGCTGCTGGTTGCGGCTCACCGTGCTGCCCGTGGAGCGGCTGGCGCTGGAGCTGCCCCCCGACTTGAGCCGGGCCGCTCCTGAGTTGGAGCGCTATCGCGAGCTGATGGCCTCGGGCGCGTCGGCCTGGCAGGCCCAGCAGGTGTGCTGGCTGGAATTTGGGCCGGAGGCCTGCCACCAAGCGCTGCGCAGGTTCTGGAACGCCCAGGAGCGGCCCTGCCATGGCTGGACGCTGCAGCGCTATCTGGCCTGTGTGTCGGAGTATCGCCACCGCTTCGCCAGCCAGCGGCCCCGGCCCCTTCCCCTGCTCGTGCTCGGCCGCCCCACCCATCGGCGCTCGGGTCCCCGGGCGGTAGAGGAGCATGGGCTGTTTTGGCTGCGTCCGGGTCTCGCCATGAGCGAGCGGGCGATGCGTCACACTTGCGCCTGATTCCCCCTGGCGTCATGGCCGAAGGCACGTCCTCCCCCTATTCCGCGGAACGCCATCGCTCCGACGATGCGCCTCGCGGAGACCGCTCCGCCGGCCCTCGTGAAGGGGGCTTTCGCATTCGGCTGAGCGACAACGAGATGCGTTCCGCCCGCGCCCTGCAGGAGGCCTTTGGTCTGCGCTCCACCGTGGCGGTGCTGGGCTTCGCCCTGCGCGCCCTGGGGCAGCAGTTGGAGGAAGGGAAGCTGGATGAACTGGTGAGTCAGCACCGTGCCCAAGCGGGAAGCCGGGGGCCGGGTCCGGGGAGTGGGCGCCCGGAGGGCCGCCCTGAGGGCCGGCGAGAGCGGCCTGAGGGGCGCGGCGGTTCCGGTGGTCGCTGGCAGGAGGGTCGGGGATCGGGGGG
>JBKCPG010000177.1:0-5438 GCA_046309395.1 Cyanobacteriota bacterium
GTCCACCAGCGGCCGCCGCCTTTGGGGAAGGGAAGCTTGTAGCGATCGATGTCGGCATCCGAGACCACTTCGTTTTTGAAGGCCATGGTCAAGCGGGATGAGGACTTTCGGGCGCTAGTTTGCCAGCTCTGGGCTGATCGCGGGGGGGCGATGGTGTCGTCTTGCCTGTTTGAGGCGCTGACGTCGTGTGGAGCGGTGAGTGTCTGGACGGAGCTCATGGCCTGTGATCCATGGGCCACAAGCGTTCCCAGGGGGCGACAGCCGCTCTCGCCATTGGCGTGGCCCAGGATTGGAATTGACGATGGCTGCGCCTGAGGACAGACGGTCTACGGCGAGATGGCGGAGATCGTTTTCGTGCATGGCATCGATCAGCGGCTGTCGTCGGCCGACAAGCTGGAGAGCGAATGGTTGCCGAACCTGGCCGGTGGCGTACGGCTGGCTGGCCTTCCAGATCTTGCTGATTGCCTCTGACCCGACGCCGGGGGTCCGGGTGGCATCGAGGCGCGGATGGCCTTCGACGGCCATCTGTTGTTGACGCCTGGCCAACAACGAGAAGATGCGGCCCACTTCACGGCGGAGGAGGCGGTCTCCGCGGAGGCGCTCTCGCTGGAATGGCTCCGCCATGCCGCCACCCGCGCACGGGAGAAGGTGCGTGCGGCCGGCCACCGGGAACTGGTTTTTGTGACCCACGCCATGGGAGAGGAGCAGGGAGTGGGCGGCGTGGCGCGTGGCGCTCTTGCGGGCCTTGCTCGGAATCCCTGGTTTGCGGCGGAGGGGATGGGGTTTTCTGAGTGGTTTGTGAAGCGCGTATTGGACCAGGTGAGGCGCTACTCCAAGGCATAGCGCTGTTGGGGGGTGGCCAAATCCACGGCGGCGGCGGTGGGTGACGCCAGCTCTTCGATGGCGACCGCCAGCCCCCATTGGCCCGCGCCTATTTTCGCCACGTCGCCACGACCTCCTGGCGCCGATCGGCGCGGATCTCCCGCTCCTGCAGGACACGCCCCACCAGCCCAGCCGATTGTTTCGGCCAGGCCAGCGCCGCCGCCAGGGCTGATTGCTCCACCGCCGCCAGACAGCGCAGCTCCCCCCACCGCCGCCACCTCCGCCAGAGCGGGCCTGGCTGAACGCGGCCACCCCTGAATGGCACGCAGCCACCAACATCCCCAACCCATCCACCTGGCCAGGGCCGACATCCAGGCGCCCCGCTCTGGATTGGTCATCACGCCATCCAGCCGGACGGAGGCACAGGATGAAGCGGCATTGGGCCCAGGGCTCGGCATCGCGAGCCGATCCCCAGCACCCGTCGCTCGCGCATGACCGACTTTTTCGCCACATTCACCAACGGCGATCTGGACCCAGAAGCAGAACGATCACGGTGAATTCCGTTCAACCGATGAGCGGCACTCACTCTGGCGGCATTGTTTGCTCACTGGAACAGACCGGCCCACCACCATGGGGGGCGGAGCCGGAGTGGGTTAGTTGGCAAACTTGATCACGACGTCTTTTGTGACCTCCTGGCCTGAGGCGATGAAGACAGCGCGAATGGTGTAGGTGCCTTCTGTTTGGATGGTGGCCGGATCGATCACCCAGGTTTCAGCGAAGGCATAGGGACTGCCACCCTGGATGGAAACAGGGGTCTGCACCTGAAGAAAAAATCGATTTTTGCTCCATTGCCAGAGGGAATTGCCCTCATGTTCAACGAAGATGTCATAGAGCTGGGAGGTGGGGCACTGCCCGCGCCAAATGCTCCTGTATGGCCAACGAACCGTCAGGGTGATCTTATAGGGTCTGAGCAAGCTTTTTGTGGGAACGCGATCTAGGCAAATTGGATTGGCCTCCAGGATGAGATCCACCTCAAGTTGTTGCTCATTGCCAAGAGGAAGCTTCTCGGGGACGTAAGGCGAAAGATGGTCGTAGATGAGCCCGGCTTCCGTGAGCTTGCCTTCCAGGGTGACTTTTTTCCCCAATTCCTTTTGAAGCTTGGGGTCTTCTTGCCACAAATCGGTCTGTTTGAGGATGGCAAGTTCGGAGTAGTCAAACTGCTGGAGAACATACTTGGGCCCCTCAGAGCGGGTGCCAATGAGATGGAGCTTTGAAAACACAAAGCCGTGGAACGCGGTCATGGCGTGATGTCCTGCTGAGTGACTTGGAGGCTCGCTTATCGCAGATGAACATTGAATTGAGCCGTGACCTTGTTGACCGGAGCAAATCCGCCCGACTCCACCGTCAGGCAGGTGAGTGTGCCGCTGACCATGCGATCGGCTCCGTTCTGGCCGGCAAACGCCTTCATCTTTTTGATGGCGTCTTGAATGGCCTCATCAATGGAGCCATTGTCTGAGGTGCCTGAGATCAGAGTGGTTGCGTCCATTGGAGCGCCTGGGGATCTAAAAAAAACACTATGAACCTCGCTGATCCACGTACCGGCGGTTTTACAAGACTTGATGCTCTGAGCGCCTCTGGCGCGAAGCCTGTGCACTGATCGTCGAGGTCGATTGGCCTGCGCGCCACCTCTGTGACGACGACAGGCAAACGGTGGTGGGCACCTTGCGCCGATTGCCCGGCCCTCGCGTATCCATTGGCCTGCCCTCAGCCTTTGGTTTTGACTGGTTGCTCTTGCCCGGGCGTTCCGTGCCCATCGCCGCACGGCTGGTTCTCGTTCTCGCCATGGCCCTCGCGGTCGCGTCGGTGGGCTGGCACCTGCGTGACTTCGCGAGGGTGGATCAGTGCCTCGATGCTGGCGGCCGGTGGAATCGTGAGTCGCGGAGTTGCGAGTTTCACGACGCGACGGGTGAAAGTCCTGGTCCGTCGCGATAACCTTCATTGGTGATTTTTTCTTTGGCGTGCCACCTGCCGGCTCCTCCCGAGGGTGGCGAAGCCCTCTCCGCGGCCAGGGTTTCCGCCCACTGCTGGTGGCGGCGGCCCTTTGGACGGCGGGGCTCGGCTCTGGCGCCCACGCTGAGGCGGCGCGAGACGCCGCGCGGAGCGAGGGGGGGGATTCGCCGCTGGCTCTGGCCCGCCAGCTGGGGGTGCCCGCGGGCGTCGTGCTGTTTGTCGTTGTGGTTTTGGCGCTGATCACCCAGGCCGACAAGCTGGAGAAGGTGTGGGGATGGCTGCGTCGTCTCGGGTCTTCGCCGCCGCCGGCCGATCAGCGGCCCGCCGCTGGGCCCCCGGCCAGCGTGACGTTCACGGATAACAAACCCCAAGGCTCTCTCTACCAAGCGGGCCGCGATGTGAACATCTACCCCCAGCCCGACCCAAAGCTCCCGGGGGGCGGGAAACTCCATAACCTGCCCCCCGCCGTCTCTGGTTTCGTCGCCCGTGACGAACAGCTCCAGGCCTTGGAGCGGGCCCTGCGGTCCCCCGGCGCTGAGGTGGTGATCCACGGCCTGCCCGGGGTGGGCAAAACCGCCCTGGCCCTTCGTTACGCCACCACCCGCGCCCCCCTGTTCTCTGGCGGCGCCTGGTGGATGGCCGCCACCGAGGGCTTTGAGGCCATGGCCCTCCGCGCGTCGGTGGAGCTGGAGGCCCGCATCCCTGGCCTGAGCCAAGGGGATGGGCTGGAGCCGGAGGCCCGGCTGCGCCGCTGCTGGCAGGCCTGGCCTGGAGACGATGACGCGCCCGTGTTGCTGGTGGTCGACAATGTTCCGTCTGGTTTGGAGGGCCAGCGGATCCGGAGTGGGTTGGGCACGGGCCTGCCGCCGCGCTTCCGCCGGCTGCTCACCCAGCGGGCCGACCCGCTCACGGCGGATGCGGCGATCGATCTGCCGGTGCTGGGGAGCGACGAGGCTCTCGCCCTGCTCAAGGTTCGGGCGGGGGAGGCCGGCAGCCGGCGGATTGAGCGGGAGATGGAGGAGGCGCGGCGGCTTGTGGCGGCGGTGGAGGGGTTGCCACTGGCCCTGGTGCTGCTGGGGGGGCGGTTGCGGCGGGTGCCGGCCCTGAGCGTGGCGGCGTTGCGGCGGGATCTGGCACGGCCCGAGCTGGGGGCGGAGGCCTTCGGCCAGGCCCATGCCGACGTGCTGGCGGAGCAAGGCCTGGTGGCCACCCTGCTGGCGAGCTGGGCCACCCTGACGGACGAGGGACGGGAACTGGCCAGGCTGCTCAGCCTCACTCTGGCGGCCCCGATCCCCTGGGAGCTGATCGAGCGGTGTGAACCGCCCGATCCGGCGTTTGCCCAAGGCCGGTTTTGGGACAACGCCCTGGCCGATTTGGTGGGCGCCAACCTGCTGGACCAGCTGGATCGGGAGGCGGATTCGTATCACCTCCATCCGCTGGTGCGGGAGTTTTTCGGCATCCAGCGGCAGGGCTGGGAGGCGGAGGACGGATGGCGCGGCAGGTTGGCCGCCGCCGCGCGGGAGCTGGCGCGGCGTCGAGAGGGCGTGGACGTGATCGCGTCGGTGGATTTTTGGCGGCAGGCTGGTCTCGCGGATCCCACGGAGGCCTCGGCTTGCTTTGGCCTGGGTTATGGCCTGATCCGGCTGGGGGATTTGACTGGGGCGGGGGAGGCGTTTGAGCGGTCGCGGCGCAACGCGGAAGCGGCCGAGGATCAACGAGGAATCGCCATCGCCCTCAACGGCATCGGTGATGTGCTGGTGTTGCAGGGGGATGGCCCCGGAGCGCTGGCGGCGTACCAGGCGGGGCTGAGGATTGCCGAAGACCTTGCGAAGCGCGATCCGGCCAACACAGAGTGGCAGCGCGATCTCTCGGTGAGCCAGGAAAAGATGGGCGATGTAATGAAGCTTCAGCAGAATTTCCCCGCAGCGCTGGCTTCATATCAGGCATCTCTGGCGATTCGAGACAACCTCACATCACATGATCCATCCAATGCCCTGTGGCAGGTGGATCTGGCAGAGGCTTGTCTGGCATTGGGATCTCTGGGATCAGCGCTGTCGGATCCCTCAAGGCGTGCTCTTCTCGTGCGTGGGCGCGACATTCTTTCTGCACTACGGGACTCCAACCGGCTACAGCCCAGCGACTTGGACACATTGACTCAATTGGAAGAACAAATCAGGTCGCTTGATTCCAGCCGCTGATCACCCCACTGGCCGCCCGCCGGCTCCTGCTAAAGCACCTTTCCAATTTTCCAACCCCTCTCGCCAAACCAGTTCGAATGGCACTGGCGGCACCCCACAAGCCAACCGCACATCCACCCACACCCCCACCGGCACCTGGAGCACCTCCGCAATCTCCTGATCTTCCAACCCCCGCGCCACCAACCGCCGCGCCTTGATCCACAACTCCCGATAGCGATGGCAGATGCGCAGCGCAAAGCCGGTGTCGCGCAGGTGGTGGAGCAGCTCCCCCTTCACCTTGGGCACCACGTGCCTGGAGGGCCGATGGCCGAGGGAGGAATCAAAGCCCAGGGCCGCCTTGCAGAGCCCCTCATAAGCGGCGCCAAGCACGTCGTCGTAGGCAAGGCCATGGCGAATGGCAAAACGGCG
>JBKCPG010000178.1:0-24419 GCA_046309395.1 Cyanobacteriota bacterium
GCTCAACTCGCGGGTGTCTCCTCCGGTTCGCAGGCTTGGGCCAGGGCCTGGTAGATCGCCCAGTGGCGCTCGATCTGGGCTTGGGCTTGGGCCTCCAGGCTTCGGGCCCGCTCCGGGTCGCTGTAGCGCAGCATGCGGAAGCGGTTTTCCGTGGCCATCACTTCCGCCAGTCCCCTGCTGGGCCGGGGGCTGTCGATCTGCAGGGGGGATTGGCCCCGCTCCAGGCGGCGCGGGTCGTAGCGGTAGAGCAACCACCGGCCCGACTCCACCGCCAACTTCTGCTGCCCCATTCCCTTCGCCATGTCGATGCCGTGGGCGATGCAATGGGAGTAGGCCAAAATCAA
Organism: Cyanobacteriota bacterium; assembly: GCA_046309395.1. Taxonomy (GTDB): domain Bacteria; phylum Cyanobacteriota; class Cyanobacteriia; order PCC-6307; family Cyanobiaceae; genus Cyanobium. Next base: position 345 of record JBKCPG010000178.1, read on the forward strand.
CGACGGGCCGGGATAGCTCTCCGCCTCCAGAAAGGCCCGGATCGTGTGCTCATCTTTGGCGCCCATCGCCACGCTCGCCACATACACGCTGCCGGTGGCCATGGCCATCAAGCCCAGATCTTTTTTCGGCGCCCCCTTGCCGCCACTCGCGTACTTGGCCACCGCCCCCAGAGGAGTCGACTTGGACGCCTGGCCTCCCGTGTTCGAGTACACCTCGGTGTCGAGCACCAGGGCGTTGAGATCACGGCCGGAAGCCAACACATGATCCAGCCCGCCATAGCCAATGTCGTACGCCCAGCCATCGCCGCCCACCAGCCACACGCTCGTCTTCACCAGGGCGTCCGCCAGATCCAGCAGCCGGGCTTCCGCTGACGCCCCACGCTCCTCCACCGGAAGCCGCTCCAGTGCGAGCTGGAGGTGTCGCTTGAGCTCGGCCACCCGCTCCCGCTGGGCGTAAATCCCGGCTTCATCCGCCTGCTCTCCCGCCGCCGCGACAATGGCCTCCACCAACGCGGCCGGCGGGGGATCACTCCACACCATCCCCGGCGCGGCCTGTGCCCCCTGGCCCAGGGCATCCAGGGCCATGGCCCGCCGTTGATCCAGCGCCACCCGCATGCCGTAGCCGAATTCCGCGTTGTCTTCAAACAGCGAATTGCTCCAGGCTGGCCCCCGCCCCTCGCCATTGGCGCTCCAGGGCGTGGTGGGCAGATTGCCGCCATAGATCGAGCTGCAGCCCGTGGCATTGGCGATCAGCAGCCGATCGCCGAACAGCTGGCTGAGCAGCTTGAGATAAGGCGTTTCGCCGCAGCCCGCGCAGGCGCCGGAAAACTCAAACAGGGGTTGTTGCAGCTGCTGCTGGCCGATCTTGTGGAGGTTGAGCCCGGCGCGGGGCACCTCGGGCAGCCCCAGGAAATACTCCCAATGCACCCTCCCCTCCTCCCGTAGCGGGCGCTGGGGGGCCATGTTCAGCGCCTTGCGCCTCGGCTCTCGCCGATCCCGCGCCGGACACACCTCCACGCATAGCTGACAGCCGGTGCAGTCCTCCACCCCCACTTGGATCGTGAACCGTTGGCCCTCAAACGCCGGATCCCGCGCCGCCACCTGGCGAAAGCCCTCCGGTGCCCCCTCCAAGGCCTCCGGCGCCGCCACCTTGGCCCGGATCACCGCGTGGGGGCACACCAGCAGGCATTTGCCGCATTGCACGCACAAATCGCTCTCCCACACCGGCACCGCGGCGGCGATGTTGCGCTTCTCCCAGCGGGCCGTGCCCGTGGGCCAGGTGCCATCGCAGGGCAGGGCGCTCACCGGCAACCCATCCCCCCGGTGGGCGAGCATCGGCGCGATCACCTCCCGCACAAACGCTGGCGCCGCTTTCAGCCGATCACCCACGGAGTCCTCGGCGGCCCGAGGGGAAGCGGCAAGCCCATCGGGCGAGGCGGCTGTGGCGGCGGCTGTGGCGGCGTCCAACGACGCCCAGTCCAGGGGTTGGAGCGCCGCCAGGCTGGCCTCCAGGGCCCGCAGATTCATGCTCACCACCGCCTCCCCCTTGCGCCCGTAGCTCTGGCGGATCGCCTCGCGGATCCGTTCAAGCGCCTCCTCCCTCGGCAGCACATCGCTCACGGCAAAAAACGCCGCCTGCATCACCGTGTTGACCCGCCCGCCCATGCCCGCCTCGCGGGCCACCCGATCCGCGTTGATCTGCCACACCCGCAACCCCAGTTCCCGCACCCGCTCCCGCGTTTCGGATGGAAACGCCCGCCAGCTGGCCTCCGGCTCGTGGGGACTGTTCAACAGCAGGGTGCCGCCCGGAACCAGCCCTTTCAGCACCTCCAACTGGGCCAGAAAATCCCACTGGTGCAACGCCACCAGCGTGGGGTGCTCGATCAGATAGGGCGCCTGGATCGGCCTGGGCCCGAAACGCAGGTGCGACACCGTGAGCGAGCCCGATTTCTTCGAGTCGTAGACGAAATACCCCTGGGCAAACAGCGGTGTGCTCTCGCCGATGATCTTGATCGTGTTTTTGTTGGCGCCCACCGTGCCATCGCTGCCCAGCCCGTAAAACACCGCCCGCACCTCATCGCTGGCGTCGATCTGGAAGTCGTGGGCAACGGGCAGGGAGCGATGGGTGAGATCGTCGTCGATGCCCACGGTGAAATGGTTGAGGGGCTCCGGAGCCGCCAGATTGTCAAACACCGCCCGCGCCATCGCCGGGGTGAATTCCTTCGAGCCCAGCCCGTACCGACCGCCCACCACCCGCGGCAACGGCGCCTCCCCGTGGCGGGCCCTCCACCGCTCGGCCAGAGCGGTGACCACATCCAAGTAGAGGGGCTCCCCCAAGGAGCCAGGCTCCTTGCAGCGATCCAACACCGCGATCGCCCGGGTGCTCGGCGGCAGGGCCGCCACCAGCCACGACGCCTCCAGCGGACGGAACAGGCGCACCTTCAGCACTCCCACCGCCTCCCCCTCCTCCATCAGCCGGCGGGCCGTCGCCACGGCGGTTTCACAGGCCGAGCCCATCAGCACCACCACCCGTTCCGCGTTGGGGGGGCCCACATACTCATAGGGCTGGTACGCCCGCCCGGTGAGCGCCGCGAAGCGCTCCATGGCCCGCAGCAGATGGCCGCTGAGGGCGTCATGGAAGGGATTGGCCGCCTCCCGGCCCTGGAAATACACATCGGGGTTTTGGGCCGTGCCCCGCAACACCGGCCGCTCTGGCGTGAGGGCCCGCCCCCGGTGGGCGTGGATGGCCTCCGCGGGCATCAAGGCCCGCAGCGCGTCATCGCTCAGTCCCTCCACCTTTTGGATTTCATGGGAGGTGCGGAAGCCATCAAACAGGTGCAGAAACGGCACCCGTCCGTTGAGCGTGGCCACGGTGGCGATCGCCGCGAAATCGCCCGCCTCCTGCACTGAGGCGGAGGTGAGAATCGCGCAGCCCGTGGCCCGACAGGCCATGGCATCGGAGTGGTCGCCAAAGATCGACAACCCCTGGGCCGCCAACGCCCGCCCCGCCACATGCACCACCACCGGCGTCAGCTCCCCCGCCCAGCGGTAGAGGTTGGGGATCATCAGCAGCAACCCCTGCGACGCCGTGAACGTGGTGGTGAGGGCGCCCACCTGCAGCGCCCCGTGCACCGTGCCCGCCGCGCCCCCCTCGCTTTGCAGCTCCACCACGCTGGGGACGCTGCCCCAGAGGTTGGGCTTTCCTTCCGCGCTCCAGCCATCGGCCCACTCGCCCATGGGCGAGGCCGGGGTGATCGGGTAGATCGCGATCACCTCGTTGAGGCGATAGGCCACCCGGGCCACCGCCTCGTTGCCATCCATGCAGTGCGTGTCGCTCATGGCCAATCCGACTCCTCCACCAAACTCAGGGCGAAGCCCACATGCACCAGCACCTGATCCCCGACCCGGGCCTCGGGCAAACAGGCCAAACTCACCCGCTGGCGCACGCCGCCGAAATCCACCTCGGCCACCCGCCACAGGCCGTCGTCAGCGGCGGCCTCGGCTGCGGGCTGGCTGGAGCTGATCGTGAGAATCCGCCCGGGAACGGCCAGACACACGGCGGGTTGAGCGGTCTGTCTTTGTTATAGACCCAATCCCCCAGCCTGGGCCGCCCACGCCTGACCCAACGCCAGGCCGCCGTCGTTGCAGGGCACCCGCTCCCCCCAAAGGGGCTCCAGGCCCCTTCGGCGCAACTCCTGGACGCTGCCCTCCAGCAACGCCCGGTTCTGAAAACACCCCCCCGTCAACGCCACCTGGGCGCAGCCACTCCAGCTCGCGGCCTGCTCCACTCCCCGCGCCATTCCCTCCACCAGCGCCCGCTCCACTCGCCAGGCGGCCCGTTTGGGGCATCCGCCAGCGGCCTGATCCTCCAGCAGGGCCCGCAGCAAGGGCTCCCAGTCCCAGCGGCCGAGGGGCGGGGCACTGGGCTCTGATGGGGAGGGACGCAAAGGCCAGAGCCAGGCCTCCGCCGCCGTCTCCACAAGCGCCATCTCCGCCGCCGCCTCCGCGGCGGCCCGTTCCCAACGCATCCCCCCCTCGCCCTCGAAGCTCAGGGTCCGCGCCAACCCCAGCAGGGAAGCCACCCCATCCACCAAGCGCCCCAGGGAGCTGGTGAGGGGCGCGTTGCAGCCGCTCTCGATCGCCCGCCCCAACCACTGGAGCTCCCGCGCACTGAACGCTTCTAGGGCTTGACGGGCCCCGGGATGGGCCAGGGCCCAAGGGCCCGCGGCGGATAGCAGGCCCAAGGCGCAGCGACGCGGTTCGCCCATGGCCCGCTCCCCTCCCGGCAAGGGAAAGGGCCGCGAGGCCGCCAGCCGCTCCCAGCCCAATCCTTCAGCCCCCACCTCGCGCACCAGCAACAGTTCTCCACCCCAGAGCCGCTCCACCGCCTCCGGGAGGGCGGGATCGGCCAGGCCCAGGCCGTCCCAGGCCACCACTAGCAGGGGGGGGCGCAGACCCCATTCCGCCAGCACGGCCAGGCCATGGGCCAGGTGGTGCGGCACGGCGGTCAGGGGAAGCCGCTCGCCCCAGGCCACGCCCTGGGCCCAGTGATGGCTCCGGTAGCCCGGGTGGGCGTCACAGGCCAGGGCCCGCACCGCCACGGAGGGGGAGATCAGCTGCTCGTCCATGGCCCCCTGCCAACGGCTGGCCACAGCGGCGTCGCTGAGATCGCCGAAGTGGGGGGCCAGCCAGAGCTGATCTCCCGTCACCAGGGCCGGAGCCGCCTTCCCATCCCCCCCCAGGGCCAGCAGGGCGCCGCCCTCCACGCCGCCGGCTGGCGAGGGGCGATCGGGCCCCCGCCAGGGCAGCGGTTCGGGCGCAAGACCCCGGGCCCGCCGCACCAGGGCCGGCCGACCATCGATCACCCGCAAGATCGAATCATCCAGGGGCCGGGCGATGGGCAGGGTGTGCGCCAGAAAGGCATCGGCGATCCCCGCCAGCCGCTCGATCGCTTCCTCGGGCGCGACGCAGAGGGGTTCGCCGCTCCGGTTGCCGCTGGTGGCCACCAGGGGGCGGGCCACCTCCCGCGCCAGCAGATGGTGAAGCCCGGAGGCCGGCAACATCACCCCCAACGCCGGGCCGCCGGGAGCCACCGCCTCCCAGGAGGCGTCGGGGTGGGGGAAGCGCCGCCGCAGCAAGACGATCGGCGCGGCCGGATGGCGCAGGGCCCGTTCCTCGGCGGCCGACATTCGCACCACCGACTCCAGTTGACCGGGCTCAGCCACCAGCAGGGCGAAGGGCTTCGCGGGACGCCGCTTCCGCTCCCGCAGCCGCGCCACGGCCTGGCTCTGGCTGGCGTCCACCAGCAATTGGAAGCCCCCCACCCCTTGCAGGGCCACAATCCCCCCTTCCAGCAGCAGGCGGCAGGCGGCCAGGAGGGCCTCCTCACCCTCCGCCAGGCCCCGGCCAGCCCCATCCCTCAGCCGCAAACGGGGCCCGCAGGTTGGGCAGCTGATCGTTTCGGCGTGGAAGCGTCGATCCGCTGGATCCCTGAACTCCCGCTCGCAGGCCGGACAGGGCGGGAAGGCCGCGTAGGTGGTGTGGGCGCGGCAAAAGGGCAGGGCGGTGGCCACGCTGTAGCGGGGGCCGCAGGCGCAGCAACTGATGAACGGGTACCGATAGCGGCGGGAGGCCGGATCGGCCAGCTCCTCCAGGCATCGGGGGCAGGGCGCCCGGTCGGCGGAGAGCCCGGGCGCCAGCGGGCTCCCTCCCAGGGGCGTCGCGCTCTCGGCCGCGATGGCCAACTCCTCCGGCCAGGGCTCGGCGGGCGCCTCCAGCCAGCGGGCCTCCAGGCGATCCAGGCGGGCGGCTTCCGGAAGGGCGCCTGGAAGCGCCGCCAGAAACTCCTCCAGGGCGAGCCTCGGGCCGCGGAGATCGATCCCCAACACGCCCAAGTGATTGCGCAGTTGCCCCCTCAGACCCAAGCGAGCGGCCAGGTGCCGCAGGGCCGGCCGGGCTCCCACCCCCTGCACCACGCCGCGGCAGGTGAGCTGGAGTCGGGCCTCGGGAGCGGGCAAACCGTTCAACCGGCGGCCACAGGCGCTTGCGGCGGGGCCTCCCGCGGGGCCTCCAGCAGGGTCTCAAGCAGGCCCTCCAGGCCCGCTCCAGAGCGGGCCGACACCTCCAACACCCGGGCCGCCGGCGCCACCTGGCGCACATGGCGCAGGGCCAGGGCCCGATCGAAGCCCACGGCCTCCGCCAGATCGATCTTGCTGATCACCACCAGATCAGCGCTCTGGAACATGGCGGGGTATTTGAGGGGCTTGTCTTCTCCTTCGGTCACCGAGAGGAGCACCAACCGCTGGTCCTCGCCCAGATCAAAGGCGGCGGGACAGACGAGGTTGCCCACATTTTCAATCCACAGCAGATCCAGAGCCTCCAGGGGATGGCCGGCGGCCGCCAGGGCGTCGAGGCCTCGGTGCACCATGGCGGCCTCCAGATGGCAGGCCTGGCCCGTGGTGATCTGCACGGCCGGCAGGCCCGCCTCCCGCAGCCGGCGGGCGTCGTTGTCGGTGGCCAGATCCCCCACCAGGGCGGCCAGGCGCAGGCTGGGGGGAGCGAGGGCGGCCAGTGTCTCCAGCAACGCGGTCTTGCCGGATCCCGGGGAAGAGAGAAGATTCACCACCCGCACGCCGGCCTCGCGGAAGTGCTCCCGGTTGTGGGCCGCCAGCTGGTTGTTGCGGGCTAGCAACCCCTCCTCCAGGGTCACCTGGCGGCTGTGGCTCTGGCTGTGGGGGGTGAGAGGAGGTTCAGGAGCGGCGGGTTCACCGCAGGAACAATGGCCGCACATGCTCGTGGAAGCGATTCTCTTCCCCAACAGGCGCTAAAGAAGAGCGGATCGTCATTCTAAGGGCCCCAAACAGCTCCTCGTCCGCCTGAAGCCCGCCAAAAGGAGACGGCGCGGTTCGTGTCGGGAGAAGGTCGCCAGCGGTTAGGGAAACACCTCCATCGCCGCCAGCGCCAGCTCCCGCCCCCGCAGCAGGCGGCCACTCAGGGTGGCGCACCGGGGACACTCACACGAGCCCGTGGGGGCCCCGAACTCCTCCCCGCAGGGATCGCACCAGTAGGCGGCGGGGATCTCCTCGATGGCGAGGGTCGCGGCCTCCGCGGAGGTGCCCGCCAACACCACCCCCGCGGCAAAGCGCAGGGCATCGGGATCCACCCCCGCCAGGCTGCCGATCTGCAGCCGAATGGCCAGCACCCGCTCGGCGCCTTGCTCCGCCGCCACCTCCAGCACCCGCTCCCCGAGGGCTTGCATCACGCTGAGTTCATGCATGGGCCACCCCGGCGAGCGCGCGCGCGAACAGAGCCCCCAAGCCTCACCTCTCCCCACCCTTGGGCAACAGCCCGCGCCGCTCCAGCGCCGAGAGTTGGACGAAGCGCAACCCCTGGGGGGTTTGCTCCAGGGTCTGGTTGTTGCGCAGCTTCGTGATCAGGGTGGAGGTGGTTCCCCTGGAGAGGCCCGCGATCACGGCGATGTCTTGTTGCGAGATCGGGGGGATCACTTGACGCGGATCATCCGCGGGACCATTGAGCCGTGCCAGGAGTGACAAGGTGGCCAACAAGCGTGTGGTGGCGTCTTCGTGCATCAGGATCAGACGCTCGCCAAGAGACGAAAGCCGCTGGGCCTGCACATGGGCGACGGCGCGCGTGAAGGGGGCACTCTGTCCCATCACCTCTTGAAAGGCCCGCTGGCGAAGCTTCAACAACGTCGCGGGGGTCAGGGACACCACATCGGCGCTCCGCAGAGGCCGGGGGGATAAAACAGCCAAGTCGCCAATCACCGCTCCAGGTCCTTGGATGGCGATCACAATCTCATCTCCGTTGCTGGTGAGGCAGCGAACCTTGAGCAACCCACTGGAGACGAAATAAACTTCCTCACCCCAATCTGACTGAAAGAGAAGTTGATGTTGCGCTGGAATGTTGATCACTCTGTGACCCTCCAGGAGTTGATCGCGCGACTCCTGGTCCAGGCTGTCAAGAAGCAGGCTGGAATCGTTCATGCGTGTTAGCCCCCGCTCTCAATCTTATTCATCGCTCGTTGACGTGTTGGCTCGCGAATCGTCCGCTGGAACCGTGGCGATCACGGCGAAAAATGGATCGCCATGGCCGCCGATCCAGCCCAGTGGTCCCCGCGCCCGGGTGGGCTCCGCGAGCAACCGCGGCTGGGGCCAACCCTGGGCCATCAACACGGTGGCCACGCTGGTGAGCCGCTCGCGATCATCGCCATTCAGCCAAATTTGGGGTGCTTTTTGCGCGAAAAGGCGGTTGCTGAAGGCCACGATCAGCCGCCCTCCGGGCCGAACGATCCGCCTGAGCTCGGCGGCGATGGCTTCCGGGTACTGCAGGTATTGCCACCCGGCCACAATGAGCGCCTGATCCACGCTGTCATCCCCCAGCGGCAGGGCCGGATCCGTGTTGAGGTTTTGCGTCCAAAAGCGGTTGAGCCGCGGATTGGCCCGGAGTTCCCGGGTGTTGAGACCATGGCCGATCACCTCTTGGTAGGGCACGTCCTCGGGCAGGTGGCTCACCCAGCTGCTCATCAGATCGAGCACCACGGACCCCGCCGGGATGGTCTGGCGGTACAGGTCGGTGAGACGGGCCCGGAAACCGTCGTCCAGATGCTGCACAAACCGGGGCTCGGCGTAAAACAGGGCATCGTCGCTTTCATCGAGCTTGCGGCGGTCGGCGCTGGAGAGCGTTGGCGCGAAGGGAACAGACATCGCGGGCCCATCAGTCAACCCATCTTGGAGAGAGTCCGGCGGGATTGGGGAGCGCCGCGGGCAGACAAAACAAAGCCCGAACCGCGGGGCTCGGGCTGTTGTCTGCTCAACCATGGGGCCCTTCGTTCGAAAGGGGCGTGGTCGCGCGGTCGTTGGATCGTCAGAGGGTCGATCGCTTGGGGCGATCCAGGTCTTCAGTTGTGGGGCGGAGTCGCTGACGTCGGCCACCTGGGGCCATGGGTCTAGCGGGGTTTCCCTTCTTCCGGGGCACCTGGAACCGATTGGGGAACGAGGTTCTCGCGACGGTGCATGGAACGGTCCGTTTCGCCTCAGACGAGGACTGGGGGAAGGTTGGACCCGGGAAACCAGAGTTTGCTTGAGAGTGTTGGAGCAGGGTCCAAACGTCAGCGAACTCCTGGAACCTGATTGGGTGGAGTGTCGTCCAAAGGCGCCTCCGGATCGGATGTGCTCATCTTGAAACCACCCAGCCAGGGAGGCAATCGGCGGCGAAGGATCTGTCACGGGTCTTGATCCGCTGACATTTCTCTTGATGAAGAGAGTTGAACCGCCGCCCGCCAAGCACCCGAAGCCTGGGCTCCCCCACCCTCAGGGGCAATCGATGAGCACCCCCGGGGCTGATCCCTGGCCCGCCGCCAACGCTGGGGTGATCATCTGGGCCCAGGTGCGGGCCGGGGATTGACGGAACGCCTCGGGCGCGGCCCACACGGCGGAGGTGAGCAGGGTGGTGACGAGGGTGGCGAGCAGGCTTTCCCGCAGGGCCTGACGGGCCCAGCCGGGAGCCGAGGGAGCGGTGGCCTCGCTACCAGTGAGAGCCATCGCCTCCTGGCAGGGAGGGGGAAGGGCCTCTCCGCCCAGGACAGCGGATCGACGGGACTCCAGCCCGAGCCCCAGGGACCGGGGCGGCCGGGGAAGGTGCGGAGCGAGGGAAACCTTGGCTGGCATGGGGGGACTCTTGGGGGTGGGGGCCATTCTGACTGGAAACCTCTCACGGGATGTCCCCCTAGTGATGAAACAGGGCCGGCTTGCCCTGGCTCTCGGGCATCGGGGCCTCCAGGCTCGCGAACCACTCCAGCGCCCGCCCCACATCGTCGAGCAGTTCCTCCGCCAGGTGGCGGGAGAAGCCGGCGCGCACCACGAAGCGAAGCACCGACCGTTCGGCTTGGCCCTCCGGCAAGGTGTAGGCGGGCACCAGCCAGCCCCGCTCTCGCAATTTGTCGGAGAGGTGAAACACCGTCCACCCCTGGAGGGCCGGATCCAGCTCCACGCAAAACACGGGGAGCTGCCCCCGGGGATGGCTCACCAACCGCAGGGCGGGCATGGCGGCCAGGCCATCGGCCAGATGCTGGGCGATGGCCTCCAAAGCCGCCATCCGCTTGGCGTAGCCCCGGCGCCCGAGGTGCAGGAAGTTGAAATACTGCGCCACCACCTGGGCGCCAGGACGGGAGAAATTCATGCCGATCGTCGGCGTGGTCCCACCCAGGTAGTTGACATCAAAGCGAAGCTCCCTCGGGAGCAAGGCATCCGCCCGCCAGAGCACCCATCCCACCCCGGGCAACACGCCGCCGTACTTGTGCCCGCTGGCATTGATCGATTGCACCCGTGGCAGACGGAAATCCCACACCAGCCCGGGGGTGAGGAACGGCGCCACGAAGCCGCCAGAGGCGGCATCCACATGGAGGGGGATGGAGAGCCCGGTGCGATCCTCCAGGTCGTCAAGGGCGGCGGAGATCTCGGCGACGGGTTCGTAGCTCCCATCCACCACACTGCCGAGCACGGCCACCACCCCGATCGTGTTTTCGTCGCACAGGGCCACCGCCTCGTCCGGCGTCAGATGGAGCCGCCCTGGCGCCAGGGGCATGAAGTGGGGCGTCACATCAAAGTAGGCGCAAAATTTGTCCCAACACACCTGGCGGTTCGCGCCCATCACGATGTTGGGGCGGGAGCCTCCGCCCTGGGTCGCCCCTTGGCGCCGCCGCCAATGCCAACGCATCACCAGCCCGGCCAGCATGCAGCCCTCGCTGGATCCGGTGGTGGAGGCCCCCACCGTGTCCGTCGCATCCGGCGCGTTCCAAAGATCGGCCAGCATCCGCAGGCAGCGCCGCTCCAGGTCGGTTGTTTGGGGATATTCGTCCTTGTCGATGAGGTTCTTGTCGGCGCACTCTTCCATCAATCGGCGCGCCTCCGGTTCCATCCAGGTGCCCACAAAGGTGGCCAGGTTGAGGCGGGCGCTGCCATCCAACAGCAGATGGCTGTGGATGAGTTCGTAAGCGGCGTCGCCCCGCATCCCCGCGTCCGGAAGGCTGTCGCACGGCAAATCAGCCGGCAGGCGGGCGTCGGAACCCTGAGCTGGGCTGTCGCTGGTCATCTCCTTGATCTACACCCGTACCCGGGCCACGCACGGACACCACCCTCACACCTGGCGCCCCGAGCCCATAGGGTGACTCCCTTCAGATTCGAGCCGAAAGACATGAGCGCCGCTCCCCTCCCCAGCTCCGAAGACCTGGCCCGCTACCTGGAAGCCCGGGGAGACCTTGGCAAACCCTGGTTATGGCAGTTGCTCCGCGTCACCAAGCTCCGGGAAAGCAAAGACACCATGTCTCCAATCGAATACGAGCGGAACCTGCGGGACGCCCACACCGATTTGATGCGGCTGGGGGAGTACTGGAAAGGGCGGGAGAATGAGGTGTTTGGCGGTGTCCATGTCCCCTCGTCGGTGATCGAACCGCTCCCCGGCTCCATCGACGACCGATGAGCGCGGCGGTGCCTGAGCGCTCCGTGTACGGCATGGCGCCCCTGATCCGCTTCACCTTGCTGGCGCTCTATGGCGCCCTGGTGTTGCCCTTGCCCCTCCTCGCTCCGGCGGGGCTGGGTGCTTTTTTATGGGGAGCTGTGGCTCTGGGCTGGGTTCTGGTGGTGGCAATCACCAGTGAACAGGTGATCCTCAACCAGGACGGCTTGCGCGTGGGCCATCCGGCCTGGTGTGGCTGGTGGCTGAAGCGCGGTTGGCAGCTGCCCTGGTCGCGAGTGGAGGGTCTCTCGGCGGTGGCCACCAGCCAGGGGGGGCGGGTGTTCTATGTCCGCTCGAGCGGCGGGTCCGCCTCCGGCGAGGGCGGTGCACGGCAAGCGTTTCTCCTGCCCCAGCGGGTGGAGCGCTTTGAGGAGTTCCTCTCCGCCTTCACGGCACGCAGCGGGGTTTCCACAGCGTCGGTGGCTCGAATCACTCCGCCCTGGACCTACCAGTTGTTGGCCCTCATGAGCGTGGCGCTGCTCGTCGGCGAAGGGGTGACGTTGGCGCGGATGGGATTCCGACTTCCCTGAGAGGCGTCTGGCCTATGAGCAAGCCAGTTCGAACCACCAGGCGTCAGGCCAGACGGGGCACGTTGCTCTGTTGGAAGATCACGGGGGATTTGATCCCGCTGTCCTCGGTCTCCGGGAGGGTGTCGAGACTGAAGCGATAGCCCTGCTGACGCATGGTTTCGATGCCTCCCCCCTCGCCCAAGCCAGCTTGTTCCAGCTTGCGCCGAAGGGTGAGCACCTGGGTGTCGACCGATCGGGGGCCGCCACTGAAGGGTGGCCAGGCCATGCGCAGCAGCTCTTGCCGGGTGCGCACCACGCCGGGGGGCATGAGCAGGGCGCAGAGCAGGGCGAATTCCCGCGGGCTGAGCTCCACCGGTTGATCGCGCAGGGTCACTTGCCTCAACAACAGGTGCACCTCCAAGGGACCGACGCAGACCCTCTCTTGCAGGCCGGAGCCACTGCGCCGCAGCAGGGTGCGGCAGCGGGCCGCCAACTCCTCCAGGCCAAAAGGCTTGCGTAACACATCGTCCGCTCCCGCGTCGAGGAGAGACACCACGGGCTCGGATCCGGAACGGGCCGTGAGCACCATCACAGGGCAGTGGAGCTGGGCCGCCAACCGGAGGGCGGAGGTTTCCTCCAGCAGCTCGGCGCTCACGAGAAGATGGGGCGCCTGGCCCTGGCAAATTTCCACCGCTTCCCGGGCGGTGCCCACCGCGGCGGCCAGGTGGCCATCTTGGCGTAGCCGCTGAGCCAGCACCGTGCGGAGGGTGGAATGGGGGTCGACGACGAGAACCCGTCGGGCATGGCCGCCATGATCGTTTTCATTTGGCTGTGCCATGGGGATCTAAATATGAGACCTGATGAGACAAGTTCTTAACAGAATAACACTATTTTTTCTCCCAAGACAGGGATCCCGCCAAGGGGGGGCGGTTCTCCAGGTGGGGCAAACCACACAAAGCCCTTGCGGGGACGACAGAATGAATGGAGGGCCAGCCCTGTTCATGACCGCGCTTCAACATCCCGACGCCATCCGCCACTTTCAATCGCTGTGCGATGCCTGCCAGGAGCTGGCCCATCGCCACCACAGCCCCTCGGAGCTGCGTCTCTATGCCGACGGCTACTTGCATGCCCTGCGGCGCACAGCCGTGCTCGACCATCACTCCCAACGCCGGCTGGAGGAGCTGATTGATCGCTGGATCCAGGACCCCTCCGGTTTTCTCGGACCCGACGGCCAACCCCGCACCTTGCTGGAGCGGGAGATCAGGTGAGAGTTGGACGGGTCTGAGGGCCAGAACCCCATCCCATGCGGTGGGCGATCAGGGAAGACCACCCCTCGGCCGCTCAAGCCCTCCCCCGTTCGGCCCTTCAAGAGGCAATGGCCACTTCCAGTTTTTCGCGCAGCTCACCGCTGTTGTACATCTCGATCAAAATATCGGAGCCACCAATAAATTCACCTTTCACATACACCTGGGGAATCGTTGGCCACTCGGAATATTCTTTGATTCCTTCGCGGATCTCCTGATCGGAGAGCACATCAAAGGTTTCAAACGGCACACCCAGATTCATGAGAATCTGCACGACATTGTTGGAGAAACCACATTGGGGCATCAACTTGTTGCCTTTCATGAACACAAAGACCGGGCTGCTGGCGATCAGATCCTCGATGCGTTGCTTGAGTGGCGCGTTCATGGGCGAAAAATGAGAAGAATGGGGAGAGAAAAGGGATTTCAGGAGGGCAGAGCCGTTTGCACCGCCAGGGCATGGATCGCCTCACTGGCCAATTCGCCGCGGAGCGCGCCGTACACCAGCTGGTGTTGCTTCACCCGGGGCAAGCCAGCGAAGGCTCCAGACACCACCTTCACTTGCAGATGATCCCCCCCGCCGGTGAGATCCTCCACCTCCACGCAGGCGTCAGGCAGGGCCTGTTGGATGGCGGATCGCACGTCGTCTGGATGAACCATGGCTGGGGCGATGAAACCAAAGAAATCTAGTTGGGGTTGGCGCTCGGTGCCGTGTAAGGAGTGGAGGCAAACCCGATCTCCAGCAATTGCTGGTAGGCCTTGCGGCCCGCCTCATTGGCGGGAGTCATGGTTTTCACCACCTCCACCAGCAGCGGGACGGCCACCTCCGGCTGGTTTTGGCGGCGAAACAGCGCCGCCAGCCTCAGGTTGGCTTGCACCAGGGCATCAAGCACCTGACGGCCCTTGTCATCCATCTCGCGAGGGATCCGGGCATCCAGGCCTCGGAACGCCCCACTCAGGTCGCGGTAGAACCCCAAGAGCTGCTTGCTGGCTTCCCGCGCCTGATCGTAGAAGCGCCGAGCCTCGCTGAGATTGCCCGCGGCGGCCGCCGAATCCCCCCGTGCCAACAGCGCTTGCACCGACCGCACATCAAAAGCGCTGACGGCGGGAGCGGAGCCCGGCGACGGCTGGGCCTGGGCCGGTCCAGTCCAGGGAGCCATCACCATCGCCAGCGACAAGGCGCTCGCATAGCCCGCCCGACGGAGGCGTGGCATCGACAGGAGCCTCTTCACGGGCGACGTTGACAAAACTGGAGAAACTTTACGGGGGTGGGATGGGGCGGCCCACGGCGTCTCGGGCCGCTTGCTCGGCCGACCGCATCGCCTCCGCCAGCTGATGGGTGAACCCTCGGGCCGCCTCCCGACCCTGGCCGATGGCGCGAAGGGGTGGGCCAAAGCAGAGGGCCGCCTGATCCCCCGGCCACGGCATCGCCCCGGAGTAGCCAATGCCAACGGGCACCACCGCCACGGGGATCCCCTGTCCCTCGGCCAACTGGGCCATCCGGGCCAACCCCTGGTGCAAGTGAATGGGCCCGTCCATCCTTTGGATGCGGCCCTCTGGAAACACCACCAGCTGTTGGCCCCGGGACAGCAGATCAATCACCAGCCGCAGACTGGCCATGGTGGGTCGGCCCTGATTGACCGGAAAACAGCCCAGACGGTGAAGAAACCACCCCTGCAGGCCGGCCATCTCGTCAATGGTCACCATGAAGCGGCAATCCCTCCCCGACACCCGACGACCGGCGGCGAAAGGAAGCAGGAGGGCGTCCCAGCGGGCCCGATGGGTGGGCGCCAGCAGCACCGGGCCCCGGGTGGGCAGATGCTCCCGCCCCAGCACCGTGACGTCTTTGAAAAACGACCGCAACACCAGATCCTGGGTGAGCACCATGGCCAGGGGCGCCAACCAGGGACTGATGCCATTGCACAGGCCGCTCTCCCGGCTGCTCAAGGGACCCATCAACGCCGAGCGACCGTCCGTCGTCGCTTCCGGGGCGGCCAGGGGAGGGGTGGACCCGTCCGCGGATTCCACTCGCTGTCGCTGCCAAACCTTGGAAAGAGCGGCCAAGCCTCAATACTGGCGGTGGGATCCTGTGTTCAAGGGTAAGGGCCAGGGGCGCGAGGGGGTGGTGTCCACAGGCAGTTGCTCCCGCGGCCGAACCGGTGCATACCATCGGCATTCACACGCCGCGCAGCATGGCCAGTCTTGGGGTAAACATCGACCACGTGGCCAATGTGCGCCAGGCCCGGCGCGCCGCGGAGCCCGATCCCGTCACCTACGCCCTGCTGGCCGAACTGGGGGGAGCCGATGGCATCACCGTGCATCTGCGGGAAGACCGACGCCACATCCAGGACCGGGATGTGGAGTTGTTGCGGGCCACGGTGCGCACCCGTCTCAACCTGGAAATGGCCGCCACCGCGGAGATGGAGGCCGTGGCCCTCCGCGTTCGACCCGCCATGGTCACCCTCGTGCCCGAGCGGCGGCTTGAGGTGACCACCGAGGGGGGCCTGGATGTGGTGGGTCAGGTGGGCCAGCTGGGAGGGATTGTGGAGCGGCTCCAAGGGGCGGGCATCGGCGTCAGCCTGTTTGTGGATCCGGAGCAAGCCCAGCTCGATGGATGCTGCGCCACCGGTGCCCGCTGGGTGGAGCTGCACACGGGCCGCTATGCCGAAGCGGATTGGGACGCCCAGCCAGGGGAACTGCGTCGCCTTGAGGAGGCCTGCGCCCTCGCGCGCCACATGGGACTGAGGGTGAATGCTGGCCATGGGCTCACTTACCACAACGTGGAGCCGATCGCGGCCATTCCAGGGATGGAGGAACTCAACATTGGCCATTCGATCGTGGCCCGTGCCCTGGCCGTGGGACTCAGCCAGGCCGTGCGGGAAATGCGGACCTTGATCCACAATCCAAGGATCGAACCCCTCTTTGGCAGCCGCCAGCCATGAGCACTTACCACTTCATCGCCGCCAGCGAAGCCTTTCTCACGGAAGAAGAACCCCTGGAGGAGGTGCTCAGGGAGCGCACCCTCCACTACCAGGCCGCCGGCAAGCCGATCGACTTCTGGCTGGTGCGCCGCCCCGCTTTTTTGGAGACCCCCGCCTTGGCCATGGTCGCGACCTCTGTGCCCCGCCCCGCCGCGGCGGTGGTCTCCACCGATCCCACCTTCATCACCTTCATGAAATTGCGGCTGGAGTTTGTGCGGCGGGGTGAATTCGAGGCACCCAGCGCCACCATCCCCGATCCCTTGGCGAGCCTGGTCGCCTCGGCGACCCCTTGAGCTCTCGAACAGGTTGAGCTCTAGAACAGGCCGAGAAACTTCTTTCGCGGCGCGTCTCCCTCCGCCTGCCCAGGGGCCTCGCCGCCCACACGACCTTGACCCCCATCCTGCTGGTAGCGGGGTTTCGCGTCTCCGATCGTGAAGACGGCTTCCTTGTTTTTCCACCAGATCCAATCCCGGATCGGCGGGGTGTCGCGCAGATCCTGGCGGCTGAGGCCCAGCCCGAGCCGTTGGGACGCGTCCACCAACACATCCAGCATGGCTTCCCCGTCGGAGCAGCGGGCCAAGGCCTCGTTGGTGCGCTTGGCTCCATTCAACGCCTTCACCAGCAGGCCCACCCGCTGGACCCTGGTCAGGTCGCGGGCCACGTTTGAGCCCGAGGAGGCCTCGGATTGTGGCGAGTCATTCATGGTGTCCCCCTGGCCCCGACTGGCGATCGGGGAACGGTAGGTGACAGGACAACCCCCCAGAGGCAAGACTGTCGAGGACAACGGTTGTTGCATGCCCTCGCCACACTCTTCCCCCCGCCATTGGGTCATCGGGGATGTCCATGGATGCGGGGAGGCCTTGCGGCGGCTGCTCCACTTGCTCCCCCCCACCGACAAGTTGGTGTTGCTGGGAGATGTGATCAACCGAGGACCGGCGATCGAGGAGGCCATGGATTTGGCCTGGACGCTGGTGGAGAACGGTCGGGCGGTTTGGCTGATGGGCAACCACGAAAAAAAATTGCTGGAGGCCTTTCGTTCCCGGGGTGGGGAGGTGTTCAGCCGCCTGGCCGGTTGTGACACCTACCGGCAGTTGGGCCACCGCCGCTGTCAGGTGTGGATCCAGCGGCTCCAGCGCCTGCCCACGGCCTATTGGGGGGAGGGCTGGGTGGCCACCCACGCCGGATTCGATCCCCTCAACTGGGTGCCTGACCTGCACATTCGGCTCCCCTTCTGGCAGGCCTATGACGGCCGTTATGGCGAGGTGATCGTGGGGCACACCCCCGCCGAACACGTCCGGCGCTTGGATCGCATCCTGTTGATTGACACGGGGGCCTGCTACGGAGGACGACTCACCGCCTACTGCCCCGAATCAGGGGAGTTCATGAGCGTTCCCGGATCCGCCCTGGCCGCTCAGACCGTCGGGGCGCGCGAGGGTCTCGCCCCGAGGGCCTGAGCGGGTTTGGGGGACGCGCCGTGCTGACGATTTACCGCGGCAACCGCGCGGAGGTGCTCGCCCAGCTGCTGGCCGCCCACCTGTCCCACCCACCACCGGCGCCCCTGGAACCCGTGCAGGTAATGGTGAACACCTGGCCCACCAGCCGGTGGCTTGGCGAAGCGCTGGCGCTCCACCTCGGCGGCATCGCCGCCCATCTGCGCTTCCCCTTCCCCGGTAGCCACCTGCGGCGCGTGGTGCTGTTGATGGAGGGCGGCGGCCAGGGCGGCGAACGGGAGGCGGACGCGGATCCCTGGCGAGCCATCCACCTGGTGTGGCCCGTGCTGGAAGAACTTCCCGCCCTGGCGGCCACTCCCGAAGGGGAGAGCTTGCGCCTGTGGCTGCGGAGCCGCTCGGTGGAGGGGAAGGTGGACCTCCCCCTCTGGCAGCTGGCGCGGGCCATCGCCGACGCCTTTGACGATTACGCCCTCTACCGCCCGGAGACCTTGGGCCACTGGGGCGCGGGGCGCGACCTTGGGGGATGGGATCAGCCCCTGGAGCCCCAGTGGCTCTGGCAACCCGAGCTCTACCGGCGCTTGCGGCGGCGGCTCGGGGTCGATCCCTTCGGATTGCGGGTGCTGGAGGTGGTGCGCCGCTTGCGGGCCGGGGAAGGGGATCCCTCCCGGCTCAGAAGCCATTTGGGCGAGCGGGTGCGGCTGTTTGGGCCCAGCAGCATGGCGCCGATCCAGGTGCGGCTGCTGCAGGCCCTCGCCGCTCAACTTCCGGTGGATCTCTACTTGCTCACGCCCTGCCCAGGATTGTGGCACCGCTGCGTGGAGCGCCGCCGAGCCCTGAGCGAGGCCCTGGCCCTACGCCAGCCCCTCGAGGGGGAATGGATGCGCACGGCTCCCCCCCTGGAGGCCCGCTTTGGCCGACTGGGCGCGGAGTTTCAGCAGCTCCTTGAGGGCACCGGCGACGCCCAGCTCAGTGAGGAACGGGAGGAGTCGCTCTTTGTGCGTCCCACCCGGATGGGGGCCGTCGGCCCCTCCAGCGGGTCGGGACCGACCCTGTTGCGCCAGCTCCAGGAGCACGTGCTCAGCGAGGAACTTCAGCCCGAGCTCCACGGCGCCCCGGGGGACCACTCCCTGGAGTTCCACGCCTGTCCGGGCCCGTTTCGGCAGGTGCAGATCGTGCGCGACCAGATCCTGCGGTTGCTGGCCGCCGATCCCACCTTGGAACCTCGCCACATTCTGGTGATGACCCCGGCGGTGGAGACCTTCGCGCCCCTTGTGGCCACGGTGTTTGGCGATCGGGACGCCACCGGGGTGGATCTCCCCTGGCGGCTCACCGACCGCAGCCAGGAACGGGAGGGCGGCGTGGGACGGGCCCTGCTGGACCTCCTCGCCCTGGCGGGGGATCGGCTCACGGCGAGCGGTCTGGAGCGGGTGCTGGAATGCGCCCCCCTGCGGGAGCGCTTTGGCCTGAGCGAAGATGAGGCCGGGAGCGTGACCGACCTGCTGCAACGTCTCGGGTTTCGCTGGGGCTTGGGGGCGGGGGAACGGCGAGGCGACCCCACCCACAGCCTCAGCTGGGCCATTGATCGGCTCCTGCTGGGCCTGGTGCTGCCGGAACCCGACGGCGAATGGGACACCGACACGGCCCCCGCCCGTCCCCCCGCTCCCCTGGAGCTGGCCGGCCGCGCCCTGCACCTGTTGCTCCGGCTGCGGCACTGGCTGGTGGTGTTGGCCGAGCCGGCCCCCTGCTCCGAATGGGCGCGACGGCTCGCGGAGGCCCTGGCCGACCTGTTTGAGAGCGGGCCCCAGACGGAATCCGAACTCGCCTCCCTGCACGCCGCCTTGGAGGACTGGCGGCTGAGCGCCGGGGAGAGCGACCTTCTGCTGGAGCCCGCCGTGGTCCTTCTGATCTTGAACGAGCGGCTCTCGCTGGAGAGCGGCCGATTCGGCCATCGCAGCGGCGCGCTCACCATCAGCGCCCTTGAACCCATGCGCGCCATCCCCCATCGGGTGCTGATCCTCATGGGGCTCGACGACGGGGTGTTTCCCCGCCAACGCCAGCGCCCGGGGTTTCACCTGATGGAAACCGGCCGCCAGCTGGGGGATCCCGATCCCGCCGATCAAGATCGCTACAGCCTGTTGGAGGCCCTGCTCTCCGCCAGAGATCACCTTCTGATCACCTGGAACTGCAGGGACGATCGCACCGGGGTGGAACGGCCGCCCGCGGCGCCGGTGCGGCAGTGGCTGCGGTGGCTGGAGTCCACCTTGTCTCCTGAGGAAGCCCAGGCCCTTCTGGTGCGGCATGATCCCAACCCCCTGGCCAGGGACAACTTTCTCCCCCGGGGGTCGCGGCCCGCGCCCAGCTGCGATCGCCGGCTGCTGGAGGCCTGCCGCCGCCTGGAGGAGGGCCACCCCGCCCCTCCCCAAGGGCTGGCGGCGCCCGGCCAGGGTCCCCTGGATGAGCCTCTCCCCGAGCCGGTTGATCCCTACGACGATCTGCGGGCCTGGTTGATGGCACCCCAAAAGGAATGGTTGCGGAGTTTGGGGATGGCGCCCGGGGAACGGTGGGACGACGTGGACGACCTGGAGGCCCTGGAGCTGGATGAGCGGGAGCGGGGGGCGCTGTTGCGGGAGGCCCTTGCCCTCCGGCCCGAGGAGCCCGAGGGCGACTGGCTGCGACGCCATCGGGGGGAGGGGCGCTTTCCCCCAGCGCGGGGGGCGGCGCTGGAGGCCGAAACGCTGGAGCGGCGCTGGAGCAGCTTGCGGGCCGCCTTGGAGCCCCTGGGGGAGGAGCGCCCGATGGCGCTCACGTGGGACTCCTGGAGCGGGGCCGTCTCCATGCGGGGGGAGGCGGTGGTGCTCGTCCATCCCGGCCGGGATCGGGCGGCCCATCGGCTCGACCTCTGGTTGCGACTGCAACTGGCGGCGGCGGCCCTGGGGGAGGCGGCCCCTCAGCGGGGCGTTCTCATCGCCCGTGGAGCGGACAAAGAGAAGGACACTTTTTCCATCCAGGCGAGTTTCCAG
The DNA here is from genome assembly GCA_046309395.1 of Cyanobacteriota bacterium. GTDB lineage: Bacteria > Cyanobacteriota > Cyanobacteriia > PCC-6307 > Cyanobiaceae > Cyanobium. Next base: position 21,139 of record JBKCPG010000178.1, read on the forward strand.
GGGCCCGACCCCGAGGACGGGCGCCGCGAACTCCTCAGGCTTTGGAGCCTGCGGCAAGCCTGGCGCCAGGCCTGCTGGCCCGTGCCCCCCGAAACCGGCTGGAGCTGGGTGGAACAGGGCCGCCCCACCCCTGGAACGGCGGCTTTCGCCAAGGTGGTTGACACCTGGGAGGGCCACAGTTTTTTCGGCGGGGGGGAAGCAAAGAGGGAGGAGATGCAAGTGTGCTTCGGAAGCGAGCGCACCCTGGCGTCCCTGCGGGCGGAGCTCCCCTTTGAGGAGTGGGCCAGCACCCTGCTGGCTCCCATCGTCTCAGCGATGATCCCCGCCCGCTCCCAAAAGGGTGGTGGCCGCTGATGGGCGCCCCCTCCACCCCGCGGGCCGGCCCTGAGGTCCACGCCGATTTCCAGCCCAACACCTTCCCGTTGGAGCCGGGGGTGCGCTTGCTGGAGGCCAGCGCGGGCACCGGCAAGACCTTCGCCCTGGCCCATCTCGCCCTGCGGCTGGTGACCGAGAGGGCCATGTCCCCGCGGCGGCTCCTGGTGGTCACCTTCACCGAGGCCGCGGCCGCTGAACTGCGGGAGCGGATCGGGCGGCGGCTGCAGCAGGCCCTCAGTGGGTTGCGAGATCCCGCCCGCGACCCGCCCGACGCGGTGCTCGCCGAGTGGCTGGAGGGGTGGCGCGACCAGGCGGAGGAGCTGGAGGTGCGCCTGCTGCTGGCCTTGGAGGAGCTGGATGGGGCCGACATCACCACCATCCACGGCTTTTGCCAACGCAGCCTGCGGCGCCACGCTCTCGAAGCCCGGCGGCCTCCGGATCTCACCGTCGACAAGGAGGGAGAAACCCTGCTGGAGCAGGTGGTGCACACCTATTGGCAAGAGCAGGTGTTGCCCCTGCCCACGTCGTTGATCAAAGGCCTGAGCCGCAAGGGCCTCAAGCCCGCCACCCTGCTGTCCTTGCTGCGCACCCTCGATGGCGATCCTGGCCTGGAGCTGGATCCCTTGCCGGAGGGTTGGGGGGTCCACACCTCCCTCGCCGCGGAGCTCCCGGAGGAGTGGCGCGGGAGGTGGCGACGCTTCGGGGAGGAATGGCGGCGGCGGGGCCAGGATCTGATGGACGACCTGTTCGCCCAAGCCCGCCAGTGGAACGGGGCCAAGCTCCCTTACAAGCCCTACACCCTCCAAGAAACCAAGAAGTGGAATCGGGGGGTGATCGACGCTTTCGTCGCCGCCCATGGGCAGACCGAGGACGGGGCCCCCTACGACGCGGTGTTGGCGGAGGAGATGTTGACGGGCTTTCTCCACCCGGGCACGTTCCACCAAGCCGTCCGCGCCGCGGAGGGGGAGCCTTCCCTCGCGATCGCTCTTCCCCAGCGGCCCCTGATGGAGGCCGTGGCCGAGCTGGTGGATGGGCCCGCCGAGCTGGCCTTGCTCCACGCCTGCCACTGGGGCCGGGTTGAGCTGGCCCGCCGGCGCCAACGGCTGGGGCTCTGCTCCTTCGGCGATCTGCTGAGCGATCTGGATCCCGGCCCGGAGGCCACCGGGCCCACCCGGCTGCTCCGGGTGGTGGCCGAGCGCTACAGCGCCGCCCTGATCGACGAATTTCAGGACACCGATCCCATCCAATGGCGCATCCTCAAGCTGGCCTTCGGCGGGGGCGACCATCTGTTGGTGATGGTGGGGGATCCCAAGCAGGCGATTTACCGGTTTCGCGGCGGCGACCTGGCCACCTATCTGGCGGCCCGCTCCGCCGCGGAAAGCCGCTACGCGATGCGCGACAACCGCCGCTCCACCCCCGACTTGATCCAGGCCCTCAATCAACTCTGCGAGCGGGGGCTGCCGCGCTCGGGGTTGGACATGCCGGTCCTGGAGGCGAAGGCCGGGCGCATGGGAGATGGGGGGGCGCCTGTGGAGCTGCTCTGGCTGGGATCGGATCAGGCGCCCTCGGCTGGATCGTCCTCCCGGGAGCGCTCCTCCGCCTTGCCCAGCGCCACCGAGGTGGAGGCCCTCCTTCCTGTTCAGGTGGCGGCCTATGTGGCCGACGTCCTGCGGCGCCCCCCTGTGTTGCGGGAGCCGGAGGGGGCCCGGCCCCTGGAGCCCGATGACGTCTGTCTGTTGGTGAGCACCCATGGCCAGGCCGAACGCCTTCGCCAGGCCCTGCGCGAGCTGGGCATCGCCTCCCGCCTGGTGAGCCAGGCCGACGCCTTCGCCACGCCGGCGGCGATGGCGCTGCAACGGCTGCTGGATGCCTTGGCCGATCCCGCCGACCCGAGGCGACTGCGACTCCTCGCCGCCTCTCCCCTCTTGGGCTGGAGCGCGGAAACCATCGCGGAGGCCCCGCCCCGGCGTTGGAGCGAGCTGGCCGCTCGCTTGCGACGGATGGTGGAGCTGTGGCCGTGGCAGGGTCCGCTCGGCCCCCTGGCCGGAGTGTTGGGAGCGGAGCAAATGGCGCTCCTCGCTCAAGGTGGACGCTTCCTGGCGGATCTTCAGCAGGTGGCTGAGCTGGTGCAGCGCCGACTCCACAGCCACCAGCTCGGTCCCCATGCCGCCGCCCGCTGGCTGCGGCGCCGACGGCGGCAAGAGCTCGACCCGGTGCCCGAGGCCGAGCAGAGCCACAGCGACAAGGTGCGCCGGGCGGTGGCCGTGGTGACGGTGCATCGCAGCAAGGGGCTGGAGTATCCGCTGGTGATCTGCCCCTACCTCGGGCTGGATGGGGGCCAGAGCAAGGGGGAGGGCCAGCGGTGGCACCCGAGGCCGGGGGCCGCCCCCCGGCTGGATCTCCATCGCGACAGGCGCTGGGGGGTGGGCTACAGGGCGGATCGCGACAACCGACTGGACCTGGAGGCGGAGCGGGAGCGGCTGGCCTATGTGGCCCTCACCCGGGCCATGCATCGGCTGGTGTTGGCCTGGGTGCCCGCGAAGGGACGGCACTGCAATCCGCTGTTCCCCTGGTTGTTCGACAGGGAGGCCGTGCCGACTCCGGAGGACGGCTGGCCCCACCCCGGGGATCCTCCGGAGCGGTGGCGGGAGCGGCTCATCGAGGAGATCAGCCGGCGAGGGTTGTCCCTGCGCCTGCGGGAGCCCCCCGCCCCGCGGAAGCTGGAGGAGCGTGTCGCTGGAGGACCGGGGGAGTCTCCCCTCACCCTGGGCCCCGTGCCGCCGAACCCCCTCCACACGGGCTGGGCCCGGGGCAGCTACTCCAGCTGGACCCAGGACCGACAGGCGGCGGACGCTGGCGGCCCGTCCCAGCCCTCCCAAGCCCTGGAGGAAGGACGAGACACCAAC
>JBKCPG010000179.1:0-6710 GCA_046309395.1 Cyanobacteriota bacterium
CGGCGGCGGGCGGGGGGGGGTGCCCGTTGTGGAGCCGGGCGAGGGGGGAGCCCGGCCGGCCGCGCCAATCCCGGGACCCGCCGCCCGCCTCCAGCCCGCCCCCCTGCCTGGAGGTTTGGCTGGAGGCGGGGAAAGAGGGGCGGGTGTTCAGCTACGCCAACCCCCTGAATCTGCCCGTGGCTCCTGGGGATCTGGTCCAGGTTCAGCTCCAAGGGAGGCTCCACTCCGGTTTGGTGGTGGGGTGCCCAAGCGAGTGCCCAGCCGATCTCGCCGCGACGGCCCTGCGCCCGGTGTTGGCCGTCCTGGAGCGAGCGGCCGTGAATCCACGCTGGCAAGAGCTGATCGCGGAGGTGGCGCGACAGTGCCACACCAGCCTCTTCCCCACCCTGCGCGGCGTCCTTCCTCCAGGATGGCTTGGCCCGCGCCGACGGAGCTCCGGCAAGGGCCGCCAACTTGTGGTCTTGCGACGCACGGCGCTCCCGCTCTCCGACGCCCCTGATCTGTCTCCCCGACAACGGGCCTTGCTCGCGCACGTCGAGGCCCATGGTGGAGAGCGTCCGCTGCGGGAGTTGATCGGAGCGGATGGTTTTGGCCGCGGGGTGGTGCGGGCCCTAGAGGAGCGGGGCCTGCTCCGCGGCGCCAAGGTCAGCCAACCTCCTGGAGACACCCACCCTTGGCCCCCGCTCCAACTCAGCGGCCGGGGCAAAGCGCTGACCGGAGCCCAGGAACAGACCCTTCACAGCCTCCTGGGCGGCCCCTCCCATTCCGAGTGGCTGCTCTGGGGCGTGACCGGCTCGGGCAAGACGGAGGTGTATCTGCAAGCCGCGGCCGAGCATCTCACCAAGGGCCGGGGGGTGTTGCTGCTCACGCCGGAGATCGGCCTGGTGCCCCAGCTCCTCGACCGAGCCCGAGAGCGCTTTGGCCCAGGAGTGCTCGAATACCACAGCGGCATGGCCGATCGCGACCGGATGGCCTGCTGGCGGGTCTGCCTGGCCGCCGCCCGAACCAACGAGCCCCTGCTGGTGGTGGGAACCCGCTCCGCCATCTTCCTTCCCCTCTCCCCCCTGGGACTGATCGTGCTGGATGAGGAACACGATTCCTCTTGGAAGCAGGAGAGCCCCATGCCCTGCTATCACGCCCGGGAGGTGGCGCGGCTGCGCTGCCAGCTCGAGGGCTCCAGCCTGGTGCTGGGAAGCGCCACCCCCTCCCTGGAGAGCTGGCTACGCACCCGCGGGCCTGGACAAGGGGCCAATTTGCTGAGCCTTCCCGAGCGCGTCGGGGCGAGACCCCTGCCCGCCGTGAGGGTGATCGACATGCGTCACGAGCTGGCCGAAGGCCACCGCGGCCTGCTCAGTCGTGCGCTGCTCGACCGTCTGGACGCCCTTCGCCAGCGAGAGGAGCAAGCGGTGATCCTGGTGCCCCGGCGGGGCTATCGGAGCTTCCTCAGCTGCCGCGGTTGCGGGACCGTGGTGCAGTGCCCCCACTGTGACGTGGCCCTCACGGTGCATCGGCGGCAGACGGGCCAAGAGTGGCTCCGCTGCCACTGGTGCGACCATCGCCAGGAGGTGGCCGATCACTGCCCCCAGTGCGGATCCACCGCCTTCAAGCCCTTCGGAGCGGGAACCCAGCGGGTGATGGAGCGGCTGGCCACCGAAGTGGAGGGTCTGCGGGTGCTTCGCTTCGACGCCGACAGCACCCGGGGACGAGATGGCCACCGCCGGGTGCTGGACGCCTTTGGCGCTGGTCAGGCGGATGTGCTGGTGGGCACCCAAATGCTGGCCAAAGGCATGGATTTGCCCAGCGTCACCCTGGCCGCGGTTCTGGCGGCCGACGGCTTGCTGCACCGGCCCGACCTGCGTTCGGCGGAACACTGCCTGCAACTGCTGTTTCAGTTGGCGGGCCGGGCCGGCCGGGGCAAACAACCTGGGGAGGTGCTCGTGCAGACCTACACCCCGGACCATCCGGTGATCCGCCATCTCGTGGACGGCCGCTACGGGCGGTTTCTGGTGGAAGAGGCCAACCTCCGGCGACAGGCCGGACTGGTGCCCTTCAGTCGGGCCTGCTTGCTGCGGTTGGCCGGCGCTTCCGCCACCGCCACCGCCACCTCGGCCGCCGCCCTGGCGGAACGGATCCGGCCTGGGGTGGAGGCCGAGCAATGGTGCCTCATCGGCCCCGCCCCGGCGCCAGTGGCCAGGGTGGCCGGGCGGAGTCGATGGCAACTGTTGCTCCATGGCCCCGCCAACAGTCCGTTGCCCCTGCCAACGGAGCGGGAGCTGCGGGAGATGCTGCATCGCGAAGTCTCCCTGTCGATCGATCCCGATCCCCTTCAGCTCTGAGCCAAAGGCTCAGGCCGGCAATTCCGGCAGCCCCATCCCCATGCGCACGCGCGTCCGCTGCACCAGCACCACCACCAGGAAGGCCACCGCGATCGCCAACCCACCAAGGCCCAGGGGATTCCATCGCCAGCAACGGATCTCGAGCGTGTTGCCCTGGCCAAGGCGCAAAGGCCAAATCACGGCGCCAGACTCGCCGGCGGGTTGGGCGGCCAAGGGGGAAGCGCCGCGAATGGCCTTCCCCGATAGGGGTGTGAGCCGCAGGCGCATCTCCAACCCCGGCAACGGGGGCATGGGGCTCAGATCGACCCGAATCCGGATCCGCTGATCCACGCCGAGCAACCAGTTGGTCTCCCGCCAATCCAGATCTGGCGCGGGCAGACTCAGCCCCGCCAAGGAACTCGCCCGCTCCACCAGACTGCTGAGGCTTGGCGCGGCGTTGATCGGGGTGAGCGGGGGACTCTCTAAAATGGTGGTCGCTCCGTCCTGGCTCACCTCATAGGCCGGTTCGCCAGAGGCGAAGGCCGAGGCCAGCCGCCGTTGAAAGGGCAACGGGGTGCCCGCGATGGGCTCCAGCCGGTGCTGGAGCTGGAGGCGGCCTGGGCCCCGAAACGCCAGCCGGGTTTCCACGCGCATGCACCCGGACAGCAGGGAGCTCATCAGCAGGGCCAGGAGCACCACCACCACCAGGGCGACAAAGCCCCGAGGGCTTTGGGTGGGCCCAACCGGGGGGCGCTCCGGCGCTGGGGAGGGGGGAGCGGACCGAGCTCGGCGGCCGCCCGCGACGCCCTCCAGGGGAGGCGCCTCATCCAGTCTTGGCAGGGTGAGTGACCACTCCCGGGGCCGCTTGAGGCTGGGGGCCTCCAGGATCTGGAGCAAACCCCGGGCCTGGGCCCGACGTTGGGGATCCGCGCAGGTCTGGAGGCTTCGGCAGCAGACCGCGGCCCGCTCCCCCTCGCCCTGGCCCATCAACGCCGTGGCCAGCAGCAGGCGCAGACTGTCTCCCTGAGGCTGTAGCGGGGAGATGGAGGCGCAAAGGGGCTCCAACAGAGCCACGGCCCTGGCGTACTCGCCCCGTTCAATGGCCACCTTGGCGTCGGCCAAAACGGACGCGAGAGAATCGGAATCCTTGCCCATGGCGTCCTCAAGACTGCAATCGGCGCGGACTTCCCACCACCATGGTTCCGATCCCGGCGTCGGTGAACACTTCCAGCAGGAGGGAGTGGGGAACCCGACCATCCACGATGTGGGCGGCGGCCACGCCCTGGGCCAGGGCGCGGATGCAGCACTCGGTTTTGGGCGTCATGCCGCCCTGGACGACGCCATCGGCGATCAGGGAGCGGGCCTCGCTCAAGGTGATCTGCCGGATGAGGCTGAGGGGGTCGGCTCGATCGCGGAGGATGCCGGCCGTATCGGTGAGCAGAATCAGTTTTTCGGCCTGCAGGGCCGCCGCCAGCTCGCCAGCGACCGTGTCGGCGTTGATGTTGTGCATCTGGCCCGCCTGATCCGGGGCCACACTCGAAATCACCGGGATGTAACCCGCCTCCAGAAGGGGAGTCAACACCGCCGGGTTGACCGACGCCACCTCTCCCACAAACCCGTGGCTCTCCCCCAGGCGCCGGGCGGCCACCAGGGAGCCATCGCAGCCGCTCAAGCCCACGGCCCGGCCCCCCACCGTGTTGAGGCCATTGACGATTTGCTTGTTGACCCGCCCCACCAACACCATTTCCACCACATCCATGGTGTCAGCGTCGGTGACGCGCAACCCATCTCGAAACTGGGGTTGAATTTGCATTCGCTTGAGCCATTGGTTGATCTCAGGCCCGCCGCCGTGTACGACGATCGGTCGCACACCCACGCAGGCCAACAGGGCCAAGTCGCGAAACACGGCCTCCCGCAGGCCCTCCTCCACCATGGCCGCGCCGCCGTACTTCACCACCACCTGCCGGCCGGCAAAGCGCTGGATGTAGGGCAGGGCCTCACTCAACACCGAGACCCGGGAGGAATCCGCCGGCTGGATCATGGGATCAGAGGTCACGGGGCAGGAACGGTGGGGGAGGGATCGGTCTGAGCCGCGTCACCGGCGGGGACGAGGGGGCGCAGGGTGAGGGCAATCCGCTCGCCAGGGCGCTCAGCCAGTTCCGCCCGCAAACCCGGACCAAAAAACCGTCCCAACCGCTCCTGGCACGCCTCCCATCGGGGGAACGGCACCCCCCCGGGGGCGAAGGTGAGACACAATCCATAGCCCTCAGGCAGGGCCAGCTCCTCCACGGATTCCAGCACGGGAGGATCGTCCTCATCCCAAAGCTTGAGGGATTCCAAGGAGCTCTCCAGGTGCACTTTCTGCCCGTAGCGCCAGCGGCACACATCCGCCAGGAGCTTGCGCAGGGGTTCGCTGGCGGGGGCCTCGCGAAGGTCGCGCATCTGGGCCGGGGCGGTGAGCCGGGCCGGGGGGGGCAGTTCAGATGACTTCAGGGCCAAGCCGCCAAGCAAGATGGGGATGCCGTAAAAAATCGTCGGCAGGCTGAGATTGGGGTGGTCGCTCACGTACGCCAGCGAACCGATGACGGTGAGGGTGGCACCGGTGAGGGTCACCAAGGTGCCGGGAGAACGGAGACTTTGCATCAGGCCATCTTCCCGCGGGAGAGGCCAGGATGGGGAGCGACAGTACCCCCGGCCCATGACCGATCCAGCGTCCTCCTCCCCGACCCCACCCCACTCTCCAGGAGAGGCGTCCGGGCATGGAGGCGCCTCCCGGGAGGATCTGCGCGCGCTCCTGGAGAGCCTGCAGGACGACCGGCTCTGGCTGCTGCGGCAACTGGATAGCGGCCGATGGCCCGCCTGGCGACTGGATCTGGCGGCCTTGGAACGGGAGCTGGGGCAACTCCTCGATCGCGCCAGTGAACGGCTCGACTAGCCGCCGCGGGGAGAGCACACCAGCCGCCCGCTGATGGACCCCGCGGCTCTCAAGCGGCGCCGCTCAAAAGGGAATCTCGTCGTCTCCCTCTCCAAGATCATCGGGCACCAAGGGGGAGGTGTTCCACACCGGTGCGGCGCTTTGGGCGGCGGTTTCCCGGGTTGGTGGCGCCGGAGCCGGATCTGGCTTGCCACCCGCCTTCCGCCCGGTACTAGCGACGGGAGAACTCGGGCTGAGGGCGGCGGGGGGGGGCCCCGAGGCGGCGGACCCCGCGGCGGCCCCGAGGGGGTGGAGACGGGCGAGGGTGAGTTCAGCCCTCTTCTCCTTCACCCCATCCTGGCGCGTCACCGTGTTCATCCGCAGCCGTCCCTCCAGCACCCAACGCTGTCCCACCTGGACCTTGTTCTGCAAATCGAGCGCCAGGTTGCCCCACCCCACCACCTTGACCTGGCCTGGAGGATCCTCCGGTCTCAGGCCGTCAAAACGCGCCACCATCTCCGCCACCGGAGTCTGGTTGTCTTGGGTGTACCGGACTTGGGGCGCCTCCAGCACCTCCGCCTCGATCAAGCAGTGATTCACACCCTGTTCCCCTGGGATCTGCTCCCATCCTGATGCACGCTCCACCACCCCAGGCGGCGCTCGACGGGGCGCCCCCCCTCGCATTCCCGAGGACTGACCGGCTCTGGTTGATCGCCGGCACCGGTGAAGGGCCGCTTCTGGCGAGAGTGTTTCTGGATCGGGGATGGCGTTTGCGGGTGAGCGTCGTCACCCCCTCGGCCAGCCGGAGCTATCCAGAGGATCCCCGGCTGGAGGTGCGGGTGGGAGCCCTGGCCGGAGCGGCGGCCCTGCGAACCGCCCTGGAGGAGGCCGACCTGGAAGGGGATCCTTTTCAATGGCTGATCGACGCGAGCCATCCCTTCGCCGCCCAGGTGACGGCCACGGCCGTGGCCGCCACCCGAGACTGGCCGGCACGACTCCTGCGCCTGGAGAGGCCCATCCTGCCGGCTCCCATGGCCATCCCCCTGCGCCAACTCAGCGACCTGGGCCCCCATGTGCGCCCCGGCGAGCGCATCCTTTTGGCCATTGGCGCCCGCCACCTGCGCGAAGCCTCCCTTCAGTGCGCGGAGGCCCATCCCCACGGGCGGGTGCTCCCCCATCCCCAGGCGCTGAACCAAGCTCTCCGGGCAGGGCTTCCCCCCCACCACATCGCCTGCTGCCACCCCACGGCCGATGGAGCCGTGGAACGGGCCCTCTGCCATCGCTGGGGGATCGAGACCATCCTGTGCCGACAATCTGGAGGGCACACCGAGGCCCTTTGGCTGCGGATCGCGTCCGAGGCCCACCTGCGCCTTCTGCTGCTGCGACGTCCCCCCGAGCCCGCCGCAACGCGGCGACTGCCCTTCCCGGAGCTGGTAGAACACGTGGGTTGGCCGATGGGGAGGGGGAAGGGTGGCTGAGGG
>JBKCPG010000180.1:0-20322 GCA_046309395.1 Cyanobacteriota bacterium
CTTTCCCCCCAGCCACCGCGCCAGCAGCCGCTCCGCCAGCCGCCGCCCCAGGGCGTGGGTGGCGTCCGCATCCGCCAGTTGGCACACCTCCATCGCGTCAGCCTGGCCCATGCCTGTAGATTCCCTGTCCAGCGAGCCCGAAGCCTCGGCGTCTCCGCGGATATTGCCATCTCACTCGTAAGGAGTTTTTCCATGGTTGCGACGCCCGTGGCGCCCACCCAGGCCTTCCCCCATTTGCAGGCCACCAGTTCCTATGTGATCGCCGACATCGGCTTGGCCGACTTCGGCCGCAAGGAGCTGGCCATCGCCGAGACCGAGATGCCCGGTCTGATGGCCCTGCGGGCCAAGTACGGCGCTGAGCGGCCCCTCAAGGGCGCTCGCATCGCCGGTTCTCTGCACATGACCGTGCAGACCGCCGTGCTCATTGAAACCCTCGTGGCCCTCGGCGCTGAAGTGCGCTGGGCGAGCTGCAACATCTTTTCCACCCAGGACCACGCCGCCGCCGCCATCGCCGCCGCTGGCATCCCCGTGTTTGCCTACAAGGGTGAAAATCTCGATGAGTACTGGGCCTTCACCCATCGCATCCTGGAGTGGGGCGACGGCGGCACGCCCAACATGATCCTTGACGACGGCGGTGACGCCACCGGCCTGGTGATCCTGGGCAGCAAGGCTGAGAAAGATCTCTCCGTTCTCGACAACCCGGGCAGCGAAGAGGAGATCGCCCTCTTCAAATCCATCCGCGCCAAGTTGGCTGTGGATTCCGGCTTCTACTCCCGCATTCGCGCCAACATTCAGGGCGTGACGGAAGAAACCACCACCGGCGTGGCCCGTCTCTATCAACTGCAGAAGAGCGGTGAGCTGCCCTTCCCCGCCATCAACGTCAACGACTCGGTCACCAAGAGCAAGTTCGACAACCTCTACGGCTGCCGGGAATCGCTGGTGGACAGCATCAAGCGCGCCACCGACGTGATGGTGGCGGGCAAAGTGGCCCTCGTGATGGGCTACGGCGATGTGGGCAAGGGTTCGGCCCAGTCCCTGCGCGGCCTCGGCGCCACCGTCATGATCGCTGAGATTGATCCGATCTGTGCCCTGCAGGCGGCCATGGAGGGCTACCGCGTCGTGCGTCTGGACGACGTGGTGAAGGATGTGGACATCTTCGTCACCGCCACCGGCAACTTCCAGGTGATCCGCCATGAGCACCTGATCCAGATGAAGGATCAGGCCATTGTGTGCAACATCGGCCACTTCGACAACGAAATCGATGTCGCTTCCCTCAAGCAGTACACCTGGGAAAACATCAAGCCCCAAGTGGATCATGTGATCCTCCCCAGCGGCAACCGGATCTTGCTGCTCGCCGAGGGTCGGCTGGTGAACCTGGGTTGCGCCACCGGCCACCCCAGCTTCGTGATGAGCAACTCCTTCACCAACCAGGTGCTCGCCCAGATCGAGCTGTATTGCAAGGGTGCGGCCTACGGCAAGGAGGTGTATGTGCTGCCGAAACACCTCGATGAGATGGTGGCCCGCCTGCATCTGGAGAAGATCGGAGCGAAGCTGACGGAACTGACTCCGGAACAGGCGGCGTACATCAATGTGCCAGTGGAGGGACCTTATAAGCTTGAGCACTATCGTTATTGAGGTCCACTGACTGTGCCTGTCCATCCTGATTCGGGATGGACAGTTTAAGTGGGGTGAAGCCTGGAAGCATTCTTTATGAATGCTTCCAGGCTTCACTTTTTGCACAACCATGCTCATCCCCATCCCTCTTCACTGGTCTAAGCTCTTCTCTATCTAACCGCATGGTCTGGTCTTGATGAAGCTTCTTCGCCTTCTGGTGTCCAAGCCTGTCATCATGATGTCCGCGACCGCGGCTCTTCTGTTTGCTGTAATCGCCTTCAATGCCTTCCCGGCCGACCTCTATCAGCTCAACTTCACCATTCGATTCTGGAACTTAAGCGGTTGGCCTGATTATCGGGGTTTTCTTGAGGATCGCTATCAAGGATTTCCCCTGGCCTGGCGGTTTGCACTCCTGCCAGGGTTGTTCACGAAATTACCCCGCTTATTTTTACTCCCGAATCTCTTCGCGCTTGCTGTTCTGTGTTGGAGCACTCGTCGGCATCTGCGGCTCAACTGGGCAACCACCATCGTCGCCACTCTTTGTTTTCCGGTTGCCCTGTTTGCCTTTGCCTCGTCCATGCAGGACTTCTTTGTGGGGGCTTGTTTGCTTTCAGGAGCATTGGCCCTGTTTTCGACTAAAACAGGCGTCCAAGATCAACAGTCTAGACAGTCGCTGTTGGTCGGACTCTTGATGCTTGCCATCGTCGCTAACGTCAAGTTTCAAGGGTTTCTACAAGCACTTCTGGTGCTCACCTTGGCAGTGCTCTTTCGCCTTCCTTTGTGGAAGCCAGGCAAACTCTCTTCCGCGTTTCAAGAGTTTTTGTTCAATACTCGCCGTCTGTTCGCCTCCTCCCGCCGAACAGCGATCCTCAGCTTGCTCCTGTTGGTCCTGGTTTTTTTTCAGCCGATCGCCAATATCTATCGTTTTCAAAGTCCCTTCTTTCCGGTGAGGGTTCTCGGGTTGAAGGGTAGTGAGGGTTCTAATATAACCAAGATTCACTATTTGCCGCGCGTTCCTATTCTTTATAATGGCTTTGCTTTCCTGAGTTCTTCGCTTGAGATCGATCCGATTCTTCGTTCCAAGCCTGGGATTTTCTTTCAGCGTTCGGTGCATATGCAAAATCGGCCCGTTTCCAATGATTTGCCTACCGATGATTTTGGCAACCGCTGGATCATCACTGGTGGGACCTTTGGTCTCCTTTATTCTTTCCTCCTCCTGATCCTGGCTGTTGCGGTTTGGAAATCTCGCCCCCTTTCAGGCCATCCTCCAATGGGGGCCTCCCTTTCCGCCTTGCAACGGCGGCTGCTCATCTCTGTTTGTCTGGTCATCTTCTTTCCCCAAACCCTTGAGCTTCGCTACTACTTATATGCCTTGATGGCTCCCTCCGTGGTTGCCGTTACCCTTCCTTTTGAGCGCTTGAGGGAATTGGCGCGGGCGGCGGTCGTTTTTGCCCTCATCTACAACCTGTTCTTTACGGTCGCTTCTCCCACTTATTTTTGGTTGCGCACAAAAACTTGGCCCAGTCAGGTGTTGTCCTGGAACACCCTGCACAACCGACCATCGGAGGCGCGCTGCGCGGAGGTCTTGGAACGATTTCGTGAACTGAAGACCGATCCTCGCCGCTTTGATGGACGTCTCTATGGGGAGAATGTGTTGGCCTCCTTGCTCTGTGGCTTTTAGTTCGTCAACCATCCCGTTGGCACACTCGGATCATGAACCTCTGTGGGCAAGGACCTGACGCCCGCACTCACGGCGTTGATCCACGCGCGCCCCTTGCTTGATCGCGTTGGATCAAGAGAAGGCGAGTGATGAGGAGCCGTGCTGGATGCATTCAGGGTGAGGCAGCCTGGTCTCATCCTTTTTGTTTTGAGCCGGCTGAACGTGTTACGCCGGGATGGCCCCAAATGCGCAATGGCCCAGACACAATCGCAAGTTAAAATTAACCGCTATTCTCTCTTGTCTAGGGTGTTCAGAGATGGTGTTTGCCAGCCTTCGTCGTGGCCTGGATGTTCTGTTAAGCCCAGTCCCCGCGGCTCTGGCTGCCCTCTTGTTGAGTCTCCTCCTGTTTGATGCCTTCCCTGGCGACTCGATGCACTACCATCTGCCATTCGCGGTTCGCTTTTTACAATTACCCCATTGGCCCGACTTCAGCGGTTACCACAATGGCCGCTTTGAGGGCTTTCCAAGACTTTGGCGCCTCTTGCTCGGGCCTGGCTTGCTCACGATGAGGCCACGTCTGTTCATTCTTCCGAATCTCGTTTCTTTTGCCTTCCTGATCGCAGTCTGTCGCCGCTACCTCCGACTTTCAGCTCCACGCACGATCTGTTGCTGTTTCGCCTTCCCGGTGGTGCTGTTTGGTTTTCGTTCCTCACTGCAGGATTTCTTCCTGAACACCCTGTTGCTCGCGGCGGCGATCATTCTCTTTGCCCCCCGTTCCGCTCCTCTTCAGGGGGGGGGCAGACCGTTGGTGCCGCTTCTTCGCTGGGGAGAAATCCTGGCCTTGTTCTGCCTTGGTTTGGCGGCGAATGTGAAATATCAGGGCCTCTTTGGGGCCTGCATCATTTTTGCCGCCTGGATTGTTTTCCGCCTGCTTGATCAACGCCGCACTCGCGAGCGCTGGATTTTGGATGGCTTCAAGCTTGTGGTTTCCTTCTTCCTGGTGGTGTTGATCTGGGCCCAGCCGATCAGCAACGTTGTTCAATTTGGTAACCCAGTTTATCCTGTTCGAATTGTGGGCCTGCCTGGAACTGAACGACCCACTTCCTCTCCGATTCAATACATTCCTAAGCTCCCTCTGTTGTCCAACGCGGCGTCTTATCTTGTTTCCGTCACGGAAATCGACCCGATCATCCGCTCCACGGCAGGGTTTAACTTTCAGCGCAGTTGGCATAACCACAATCTCCCGAAACCCCAGTTTCTTCCTGGCCAGGGGGATTACCAGTCCTACATCCTGACGGGTGGTTCAAATGGTTTGTTGTTCGTTGCTCTTTTTGTCATGGCCTGCCTCTCCCTCGCCACCTCAATGAAAGCCAGAGACGCCATGGAGGATGGGCTGCTCCAATTGCGGCTGAGGCTCATGATCGTCAGCGTACTCTTTGCTTTTCTGCCCCAATCCATGGAATTGCGTTATTATATGATTACGCTTTTCACGCCCGCTCTCGTTGCCGTGAGTGGCCAAGATAATCCCTGGCGCCAACCAAGTCGTTATTTGGTTGTGGTGGGAGTTTGGTTTTCATTGTTTGCTCCTTTTCTCGTTCCCGTCTACTTCTGGCTCAGGACTGGTGCCTGGATCAATGCCAATGGCCTCCTCACTCCTGATGTGTATCGCGATCTGCCACCCGCCAAGCTCTGCTTGCAACAAAAGAGCACCTGGGGGAAGAATTTTGTCCAAACACCGATTCGGGGTGGTGACGATGCGCGCATGGCCCTGGGTTGTGCCTTCAGGTTGTCCCGACCACATTGATCATTCACAATCATTTTGATTCGGAAACGATCGAACTCCAGTGGACGTCCATCCACATGCTTTGTTGGTTTGCATTTGACTCAACAGCCATCTCAGCCTAAACTTCATTTCAGCAAGTTGGGCAACAGGTGACCGTCGCAGTTCTTATCCCGTGCCACAACGAAGAAACGTCTATTTATACTGTGATTCAAAATATTGGGGAGATGCTGCCTGCCGCTCGCATTGTTGTTTGTGATAACGCCAGCACCGACCGTACCGCTGAACAAGCGAAGGCGGCGGGTGCGGAAGTTATTGAGGAATTGCAAAAAGGCAAAGGCAATGCCATGCGTCGCCTCTTTCGTGATGTCGATGCTGATGTTTACATTATGATTGACGGCGATAACACCTATGGAACTGAAATCATCCCAGAGGCCATTAAGCTCGTCCAATATCAAGGCTGTGACATGGTTGTTGGCAGCCGACGCTTGCATGAGATCAGCCAAAGGCGGGGCCATAACTTTGGCAATCAGCTTTTTACCCGTTTCTTTAAGATCGCTTTTGGCGTGAAATCAGATGATGTTTTCAGTGGCCTGCGTGTTCTCTCTAAACGCCTAGTCAAAACATTTCCTTGCATCAGTCTTGAGTTTGAAATTGAAGCGGAATTAGAAATCTATTGTGCGCGTATGCATCTGCCTACGGCATCGTTGCCCGTCCAGATCCGTAGCAGGAAGGGTAGTGTCAGTAAGCTCAATACCTGGCGAGATGGGACGAAGATTCTCTGGCTCGCGCTGCGGATGTTTCACCGCGAATATCCCCTCCGTCTCTATGCCACATTGGCGGCGGTCATCATGGCTGGAGCGATCATCCTGTTGGCCCCTCTGTTGTACACCTATCTGCTGACTGGTTTGGTACCAAGGTTTCCAACCTTGATTGTGGGTGCGGCGATGTTTGCGATCTCCTTCTCCTGTTTGGCCATCGGACTGCTGTTGAAAGAAATTACGAACAACCGCTACGAAAGTCGCTATCTCCGTTATCTAAGTTTTCCCACGGGCTGAAAAGCCCTTCCAGCCTCCTACATCGTGGGAGCATTTTGTTGAAACAATTTCTCCTCCTGTGCATGTTTGATCTTGGCGGAAATGGGGATTTCTAGTAAAAAAACATACAGATAGTACATGGTCTTTCTGATCACCTGCGCTCCAGTTGACAGTGGTGATCTCCTTTTGCCTTTGAAATTCAAACCATATTCAACGATCGCCGCATGCTTCAACGAATGGGTGGCCACATACTTGTAATACCCCCAGAGGCTGCCCTTCTTGGCGTTGAGATAGTGATAGTTCAAATAAGCCGTTAAAGGTAGCTGCTTCCGGTAGGACGCTTCTTCCACGTAGTGCCTCGCCGTCGCCTTCCGGGCCACCACCCGTTTGTACCCATGCGCGATGATCCGACCAATCAAGTCGGTTTCATCGCAGTAGTGAGAATACTTCAGGCCTGTGTCAAATCGGAACCGCTGGAAAATCGAGGCCCTGAATGACATGTTGCATCCCCAGACGTGCTTGTCATTGATGTAGATATCTGCGGTGTCTCCTTTGTAGCTCACGCCGCCAACAACCGCGATCTCCTTGTCCGTGTACGCATTGACAATTTCTGCCATCCAGTTGCTGGAGACGGCACAGTCGTCATCGATAAACGCAATGATTTCCCCTTTGCTGTTGTTGACCCCCACATTCCTGGCGTTGCACAGCCCTTTGGACTCCGCGTTGTGGATTGCTTTGATGTGGTGGAATTTCTGGCAGTACTCGGACAGAAATTCACGGGTGCCATCGGTTGAGGAATCGTCAACAATCACCACCTCAAATCTGGGGTAGTCGAGTGCGTGCAATGAGGGCAGAGCGTATTTTTTCAGCGCCTCCAGCCGGTTGCGGGTGCAGATGACGATGGAGGCGAAGGGTGGCAAGGTGTCTGGGCTGTCGCCAAAAGAGACCTGGCCCCGGGAAGGCATTCCAGTCATCGCGCGGCCATGGAGCGGTGACGCGGCGGCAAATGGTTCAACCGACCTGTTAGGACCGATTTGTTCTGGCTTTGTTTCATTTTAGCCCGCGTGATTGCCCAGCCTGACTATTTTGTCCGTGGATAATTGTAGCTTGCCTCGCTTTTGACGTCTAGCGCCGCCTCTGCTCGCGGCTCGCGCGGTGGGGCGCCAGCGAGACCCCCCCTGGAAGTTCTCCAGATGTTTGGCTGGTTGACCAGGGGAGGCCGCCTCCGGGCGCGCGTGAAAGAATCACGGCCTCTTCTTCCTGTTCCGTGGCCATCGAACTGGTTCAAAAGCTCCCCAGCCTGATCGGCGACGCGGTTCAGGCCAATCCAGTGGCGGGGTATGGGGCCATCTTCGCCGCCATGTTCTTGGAAAATCTCTTTCCCCCCATTCCCTCAGAGGTGATCATGCCCCTGGGCGGCTTTTATGTGCAGCAGGGAAAACTGGCCCTGATCCCCGTGGTTCTGGCCGGGCTGCTGGGCACCGTTCTGGGCGCTCTGCCCTGGTATGGCATCGGCCGTTTGGTGAACGAGCAACGGATTGAGCACTGGCTCTCCCGCCACGGCCGGTGGATTGGCATCAGCCCCCAGGAGCTTCACCGCAGTCGCCAGTGGTTCAACCGTCACGGCACCGCCCTCGTGTTTTGGGGCCGTCTCATCCCTGGCATTCGCACCCTGATCTCCGTGCCGGCGGTGGTCCAGACCAGGAAAGGGGCCAGAGGCATCATCTCGATGCCCGCCGGCAGCCTCATTTGGACCCTGCTGCTCACCGTGGCGGGCCTGCTTCTGGGTGAGAGCTACAGCCGGGTGGAGCTTTGGATCGACCCGGTGGCCAAGGTGGTGAAGGTGTTGCTGGTGGTGGTCTTCTTCGCCGCCCTGGCCTGGGTGGGCTTGCGGGTCTGGAAAAAGCGGGCGGGGACCCACTGATCCCACGCCCACCGCGTCTCCCGCCTCAGAAGGGCACTTCCTCGTCGCTGGGCTCACCCCCACCAAAGCCGCCGCCAAAGTTTCCGCCAGCGGCTTCCCCGTCGCGCCGGCTCCCGAGGAGTTCAAGACGATCCACCCGAATCACCGGCTTGCTGCGTTCCTCACCTGTGGTCCGGTCCGTCCAGCGGTCGAGCTTGAAGGAGCCAATGATCCCCAGCAGCGATCCCTTGCGGACGTAATCCGCAGCCACCTGGGCCTGTTTGCCCCAGATCTCCAGGTTGAACCAGTCGGGCTCGTCGTCCCGGCTGCGACGGTTCACGGCCAGCGTGAGGTTGGCCACCACGCTGCCGGATTCGAAATAGCGCACCTCTGGGTCGCGGCCGGCCCGGCCCACAAGGGTGATGGAGTTGACGCCCATGGCGGAGTCTCCTGAAGAAGTGTGATCAATGATGGAACACCCCGATGGGGGCCCCGCTCCAACAGTTCCACCGCTGATCCCGGTTGTCACACACTGGAGCGGATCGGCGCTGGCGTTCTCCTGACGCAACCCTATGATCCGCCGGGACTCCATTCTGACGCGTGTTTTTCAATCGCCTCCCTTTTTCACGGGATATCGGTATTGATCTGGGGACGGCCAACACCCTGATCTGGATTTCTGGAAAAGGGATTGTGCTTCAGGAGCCCTCAGTGGTGGCGGTGGATTTCAAGCGCAATGGCATCACCCTGGAGGTGGGTGACAAGGCCAAGCCCATGCTCGGCCGCACTCCTGCTGACATCTCCGCCGTCCGCCCCCTCAGCGATGGGGTGATTTCTGATTCCGACGCCGCCGCCCGCATGCTCAAGGCGTTCCTCCAGAAGGTGCATGAGGGACGCGATGTGATGGCGCCCAGGATGGTGATCGCCGTGCCCGGCGGGGTGACGGCCAGTGAACGCAGGGAAATCCGGGCCGCTGGTGAAGCTCATGCCCGGCAAGTGTTCCTGCTGGATGAATCCTTGGCCGCGGCCCTCGGGGCCGGGATGCCCGTGCTCGACCCCGTGGGCACCATGATCGTGGACATCGGTGGCGGCACCACCGAAGTGGCGGTGATCAGCCTTGGACGCACGGTGCTCAGCGAATCGGTGCGGGTGGCGGGGGATGAACTCACCGAGGCCATCAGCATGCATCTGAAAAAAGTGCACAACCTCGTGGTGGGGGAACAGACGGCGGAAGACATCAAGATTCGCCTCGGTTCCGTCTTCCCCGATGAGGACCACGACTCCCTGGCCATGGATGTGCGAGGGCTCCATCTCCTTTCTGGCCTCCCCCGCACGGTGAATGTGCGGGCGGAAGAGATTCGCGAGGCCATCGCTGAGCCCATCAACGTGATCGTGGAGGCCGTTCGTCGCACCCTGGAGCGCACCCCGCCCGAGCTGGCGGCCGACATCGTCGATCGAGGCATCATGATCGCCGGGGGAGGGGCCTTGGTGAAGGGAATCTGCGATTTGATGAGTCAGGAGACGGGCATCCTCAGCCATGTGGCGGAAGATCCCCTGCTGTGTGTCGTGCGCGGTTGCGGCATGATCCTCGACGATTTCAATCGCTACGAAGGGGTGTTGGAGAGTCCTGATTACGCCAGGCCCGCCGCCTGATCCATGCCCCTCACCCATCCGCGAGGCCCCGCCGCGTCCCGGGGAAGGCGGAAACGTTGGGTCTGGATCCTCGGATTGATCCTGTCCCTGCTGGGCATCCGCCTCAGCAAGGGAGTGGGCCTCCAGGACGCCTATGCCCTGCTGAGCCTCCCGTTTTGGCCCGGTCCAGCCCAGTCTGAGTGGTTGCGGTCGGCCCAATCCGCCGGGGATCGGGCGCGCCTGGAGGCCCTCGCCCGCGACAATGACCGCCTCCGCCAGTTGCTGGGTCTGCGGCTGGCGGCTGGGGCCCAAACCCTCTCCGCTCCGGTGATCTCGCGCCAGAGCGGCGGTTGGTGGCAGCGGCTGGTCATTGGCAAGGGCTCCCTGGCGGGTGTGCGCGTCGGCCAACCGGTGCTCGGCCCCGGGGGGCTCATTGGCCTGGTGGCCAGCGTCACCCCCGCCACGGCCACCATCACCCTGCTCACCGATCCCTCCAGCCGGGTGGGGGTCTGGCTGAGCCGCACCAGCCATCACGGGCTGCTCTCCGGCGTGGGCACCGCCCGGCCGGTGGTGCGCTTTCTGGACAAGGATCCCGAGGCCCGTCCCGGGGATGTGGTGGTGACCTCCCCGGCCAGCACCTTGGTGCCCCCCAACATCCCCGTTGGCGTGATCGACTCCGTCGACGCCACCGCCGATCCCGCCCCCACCGCTGTGGTGCGCTTGATCGCCCCGGTGCAGGCGGTGGATTGGGTGCTCCTGCCCCGGCCTTGATGGCGCTGTTGAACCGCCATCCCCTGTGGGCCGCCACCGCCCTGCTGGTGCCGCTCCTGGCGTTGGCGTCTCCCTCCTGGCTGGCCTTGGCCGGGGTGCCACCCTGCTGGCCCGTGCTGTGGCTGTTGCCCTGGGCGCTGGTGGATGGGCGCCGGTCGGCCCTGGTGCTGGCCGCGGCACTCGGCATCCTCATGGATTCCCTCTCTCCAGGCCCCGTCAGCTGGCTTCCAGGCCTTGTGGCGCTGGCCTGGTGGTGGGGACCGCTCAGTGCTCGCCGTCCCCCCGTCGCGCGGCCCTTCAGCCTGGGGGTGCTCGCCCTGGCGGGCACCGCCCTGCTCAACCTTCTCCTGATGCTCCAGTGGCTTGCCTGGAGCTGGCGCGTCCCCCTGGGTGGGTCCACAGGGGAGGCGGATCCAGCCCAGCTCGCCCAACCCGGGTGGACCTGGCAAGATCTATCCACCGCCGGCCTCCATGGGGCGCTGGCCCAGACCTTGCTCACCGCCCTGTTGGCCCCCCTGATCTGTCCCCCCCTGCTGAGGCTCTGGCGACGGGCCCATCCCGATTGGCGTGCCTGAGTCCAGCCTTCCCCTGAGCCGCCGCGCGCTCTTGCGCCACTTCGCCCTGGGCGGCCTGGCGTTCGGCGCCACCGCCTGCGGGCCGGGCTGGCGGTCCTCGCGGGCCCCCCTGCCGTCCTCCACCCTCCAGCTGTGGACGCTGGATCTGGCCCCCAAATTCAACGCTTATCTGCGGGAGGTGATCGCCAGCTGGGAAGGGCGCCGACCCGCCGGCAAGCCGATGGACGTGCGCTGGACCGACGTGCCCTGGAGCTCGGTGGAGCGCAAGCTTCTGGCCTCGGTCTACGCCCGCACGGCCCCCGATCTGGTGAATCTCAACCCCCTGTTCGCCACCGGTTTGGCCAGCAAGGGCGGCCTGCTGGATCTCCAGACCGTGCTGCCTCCCGGGGCGTCCCGGGCCTACCTCCCGGGGGTCTGGGCCTCGGGGCGGCTGGACGGCCAGCAGTTCGCCATTCCCTGGTATCTCACCACCCGCCTCACGATGGCCAACCAGCGGCTCCTTCGCCAGGCGGGCGTCCACGCCCCTCCTCAAACCTGGCGGGAGGTGCCGGCCTACGCCGAGGCCATCCGCCGTCACACCGGCCGCTATGCCCTGTTTGTCACGGTCGTGCCGGAAGACTCGGGGGAACTGCTGGAATCCTTGGTGCAGATGGGTGTTCGCCTGTTCGACGAGCGGCGCCAAGCGGGGTTCCTGAGCCCGGAGGGCCGGCGTGCCTTCGCGTTCTGGACCGACCTCTATCGCCAAGGGTTGCTCCCCAAGGAGGTGGTGAGCCAGGGCTATCGGCGCGCGATCGAGCTCTATCAGGCGGGCGACTTGGCCCAGGTGGCCAGCGGTCCTGATTTCTTGCGCAATTTGCAAACCAACGCCCCCGGCGTCGCCGCGGTCACGGCGCCCCACCCCCCCACGCGGGGCCCTTCCGGCCACACCAATGTGGCGGTGATGAATCTCGTCGTGCCCGCGAGCGGCGACAAGCCCGAGGCGGCGGTGGACCTGGCTCTGTTTCTCACCAACGCGGACAACCAGCTGCGGTTCGCGGAAGCGGCGCGGGTGCTCCCCTCGTCCACCGCCGCCCTGGCGCGGCTCGCCCGCTCGCTGCGCGCCCAGAAGCCTGAGGCCCCCGCGGAGCGGCTGGTGCTGGAGGCCCGCTTGCTCGCGATTCAGTCGCTGGCGACGGCGCGGGTGCTGGTGCCCCCCACCCCGGGCCTGAAGCGCCTTCAGACCATCCTCTACTCCCATTTGCAGCGGGCCATGCTGGGGCAGACCTCCAGTGAGCGGGCCCTGGAGGAGGCGGCCCGCGAATGGAATCGCTACGCGGCGGCCCGCTGGCCGCTCCGCTAGCAGCGCTTTCCCGTGGCGTCTGTTTCCGTAGAAATGCTTAAAAATCTCCCCTGGCTTGTGGGGGCCTTCGATTCAGGGGATGACCCCGGGAGCGGCCCAAGGGTATGGTTGCGATTCTTCATCAGGCGTCCCGCCCATGAGTCTGGAGGATTGTTCCCCGCCGTCCTCTCCCCACCGGGCTCCCTCCCGACAGGACTCCCAAGATCCGCTTGAGGGGTCGTGGCCGGCGGATCTCCCCATGGAGGATTCGGGGCCGAACCCCAAGCCCACCCTGCTCGTGGTGGACGACGAGCCCGCCGTCCGACGGGTGCTCGTGATGCGGCTTCAGCTGGCGGGCTACCGGGTGATCTGCGCCGAAGACGGGGAGCGGGCCCTGGAGCTCTTTCACCAGGAGCAGCCCGATCTGGTGGTGCTGGACGTGATGCTCCCCAAGCTCGATGGCTTCGCGGTCTGCCGGCGGTTACGGGCGGAATCCTGCGTGCCCATCATCTTCCTGTCGGCCCTGGACGCCATCGCGGAGCGGGTGGCCGGCCTCGATCTGGGGGCCGATGACTATCTGCCGAAGCCTTTCAGTCCCAAGGAGTTGGAGGTGCGCATCGCCACCATCCTGCGCCGGGTCGGCCGGGGCTCCGCCACCGCCGAACCGCGGGATGTGCCGGCTGGCAACGGGGTGCTCCGACTGGGTGATCTGGTGGTGGACACCAATCGGCGCCAAGTGAGCCGGGACGGCCAGCGCATCGCCCTCACCTACACCGAGTTCAGTCTCCTGGAGTTGCTGTTCCGCGATCCCGGCCGCGTGGTGCCCCGGGCGGAGATTCTCGAGCAACTCTGGGGCTACCCCCCCCGCCGCGCCGCCGACCTGCGGGTGGTGGATGTGTATGTGGCCCGCCTGCGGGGCAAACTCGAGCCCGATCCCCGCAACCCGGAGTTGATTCTCACGGTCAGGGGCACGGGCTACGCCTCCCAGCGGGTGGCCGAAGGGCCCCTGGCCGCGGCGGGTTGACCCCCACCTTGGCCCGGCGGTCCTTCAGGATGGCTGCCATCTCCTGAACCAACCAGCAAGCCTTGTCGGATCTGCGCGCGACCCGCCTGGAAAAGGCCAGAGCCCTCGAGGCCCATGGCCATCTTCCTTACGCCTTCTCCTATGCCCCAAGCCACCGCGCCGCGGAGCTCCGGGAGGCCCACGCCGATCTGCCCAATGGCGAGGAGCGCGACGAGCGGGTGTGCTTGGCGGGCAGGCTCCTGGCCCGGCGGGTGATGGGCAAGCTCGCTTTTTTCACCCTGGCCGACGAGAGCGGCACGATCCAGCTCTACATCGACAAGGCCCATCTGGCGGCCACCCTTCCGGATCAGCCCGACGCCTTTCTCCATCTCACCACCCTCACCGACATCGGCGACTGGATCGGGGTGGAAGGCGTCCCGCGGCGCACTGAGCGGGGGGAGCTCTCGGCGAAGGTGAGCGATTGGCGCATGCTTTGCAAGGCCCTCCAGCCCCTTCCCGACAAGTGGCATGGCCTGGCGGACGTGGAGAAGCGGTATCGCCAGCGCCATCTGGATCTGATCGTTTCCCCCCACACCCGCGACACCTTCCGCAAGCGGGCGATGTTGGTGAGCGGCCTGCGCCGCTGGCTCGACGAGCGTGGCTTCCTGGAGATCGAGACCCCCGTGCTGCAGACCCAGGCCGGGGGGGCGGACGCCCGTCCCTTCGAAACCCATCACAACGCCCTGGATCTGCCGCTCACCCTGCGCATCGCCACCGAACTCCATCTCAAGCGTTTGCTGGTGGGGGGGTTTGAGCGGGTGTACGAGCTGGGCCGCATCTTCCGCAACGAGGGGGTGAGCACCCGCCACAACCCGGAATTCACCTCCGTGGAGATCTACCAGGCCTATGCCGATTACCACACGATGATGGAGCTCACCGAGCGGCTCATCGTCGCCGGGGCGATGGCCGTCTGTGGCGCGACGATCATCCCCTACCAGGGTGGCGAGATCGATCTCACCCCCCCCTGGCGAAGGGAGACCATGCACACGCTGGTGCGGGAGGCCACAGGGCTGGATTTCCTGGCCTTCACCACCCGCCAGGAGGCGGCTGAGGCCCTGGTCGCGGCCGGTTTGGAGGCCCCCGAGGCCGCCGACAGCGTGGGCCGTTTGCTGGTGGAGGCCTTCGAGCAGACCGTGGAGACCTCCCTGATCCAGCCCACGTTCGTGATGGATTACCCGGTGGAAACCTCCCCCCTGGCCCGGGCCCATCGCTCCAAGCCCGGCCTGGTGGAGCGGTTCGAACTCTTCATCGCCGGCCGCGAGACCGCCAACGCCTTCTCCGAGCTCATCGACCCCGTGGATCAGCGGCGCCGCCTGGACGGGCAGCGGGAGCGGCGCCGCGCCGGGGATCCGGAGGCCCAGACCGTGGATGAGGACTTTCTCGATGCCCTGGAGGTGGGCATGCCGCCGACGGGCGGTTTGGGCATCGGCATCGATCGGTTGGCCATGCTCCTCACCGACAGCCCCTCGATTCGTGATGTGATCGCCTTCCCCCTCCTCCGGCCGGAACCGCCCCGGCTGGAGGCGACCGACGCAATGGGATAATGGCTGTAGTAAGTTCTTCCCCCCAGGATGAGCGGTGAGCGGGTCGGTTTTCGCTTTAAACATGCTGACGCGGTTGTGAAGCGCAACCCCCAGGGGCGATCCCGTCGCGGCTGGGTCATGGAGCCTGTCGAGCAGACCACAAGCCGGGGCACCAAAATGCCCGCCTATCGGATTCGATGGCGGGACAGTGAGCGGCCAGAGATTGTGCTGCAACACATGCTGATCGCCGATCCCGACCCCACCCCGCCCCCTGAGGGCGTCAGCCTGGTGCCCCCCGCTCCCAAGGGCTAGGCCTCTCCTCAGCGAGGATTCGCTCCTCCTCTGCTGGGTCCGTGCTGGCGGGGAATCCTCAGCCCTGAATCTTGCGTCGCAGCTCCTCCAGCTCCTGTTGGGTCTCGAACGCCGCCCAATCCGCCTCCAGGCCCACACCCCGGGAGCCGTCGCTCCTTGGAGGGCTCTCCGGGCTCTGGGCCCCCGAGGCGGCCCCCGCCGGGCGGCTCGCCGCGCCCAGGTCTCGCAGCTCCCGTTCCACCGCCGCGAACCGTCCCCCCAGCTCTTCCAAGGTTTGCCACCGGGCCCGGCCCTGCTCCATCAACGCGGCGATGTGGGATTCGGCGCGGCCCGCCAGATCGAGGGCCCCGGCTCCCTTGGCCCGGTCCACCCGCCCTTGCCAGCGGCGGATGTCCTCCGCCAGACGCATCAGTCCCTGGCGCTGCAGCTCGGCTTCCGTTTTGAGCGCCAACCGCTCGCCCCGCAGCCGCCGCTGGCGGTCGCGGGCCTCCTGTTCCGCCAGCAGGGTCTCCTGTTGGGGATTGGCGCGCAAAAAGGCCTCCAGGGTTTGGGCCAGTCGGGCCTCCAGATGATCCATCCAGTTGCCTGTCCCTGTCATGCCTCCTCCTTCACGGTGCCGGGGGCCGAGGTGATGAGCGGGGCCTCAATCTCCTCCCGCAGCGGCGTGATGGCCGCCTCCCTGGAGCGCAGCACCAGCTGGGTGAGCCGGGCGATGGCCCCTTCTCCGAGATCGAGTTCGCTGATGCGTTCGAACGCCTCGCGATAGAGCGTTTCCAACTCGCCGATCAAACCTTCACGCGCCAGGCGCATGGCCTGTCGTTGTTCCTCGCGACTCATGGGTGGATCCTGGGTGATCACGCGGCCTTGACGCTCCTCAGTCTGCCCGCTCCAGCAGGTGAAGGGAGAGATCCTCCGCCCCGTCGCTCCACCGGGCCAACGCCCGCCATCCCGCGCTCCCGGCCAGGGCAAGAAACCGCTCAGGCGTGTATTTCACGCTGTATTCCGTCACCAGGGGTTCTCCGGCGGCGAAGGTGTAGCGCTCTCCCGCCAGGTTGACGGTTTGGGCGTGCCGGCTCACCAGGGCCATGGCGACACGGCTTTGCTCCTCCTCCCACTCGGCCCGGTAGGCGAAGCCCGCTGGATCGAAGGTGCCCCCCAGCTCCCGATTCAGCCGCTCGAGGAGATTGAACGCAAAGGCCGCCGACCAGCCAGCCGCGTCGTTGTAGGCCGCCTCCAGCCGTTCCACGGCCTTCGGTTGGTCGATGCCGATCAGCAGCCGACTGCCTTCCCCGAGCAAGTGGGCGAATTGCCCCAGCAGTTGGCGGGCCGCCTCCGGCTCGAAATTGCCGAGGGAACCGCCCGGGTAGAACCCGATCCGCGGGCCCTCCAGCAGGGGATGGGCGGGCAAGGTGGTGAGGGTGCTGTAGTCGCAGCAGATTCCCAGGACGGGCAGCCAGGGATGGCGCCGCCGCAGTTGCCTGCAGGCCTCGGCCAGGTGCGCGGAACTGATGTCGAGGGCCACATAGGCGCTCTGCCGCCGAGCCTCCAACAGCGGACTCACCTTCCGCGCGTTGCCCGCCCCGAATTCCACCAACGTGCCTGGTCCCAGGGCGTCGGCCAAGGCGGGGCCGAGTCGGCGCAGGAGCTGGGTCTCGGTGCGGGTGAGGGTGTACTCCGGCTGCTCGCAGATCCGTTCAAACAATCGCGATCCCGCTTCGTCATAGAGAAACCAGGCGGGAAGTTGCCTCGGGACCCTTGCCATGGCCTCTCGCGCCAGCCGGGTCATATCCGCCGGCTCCGGGTGCAGATCGAGGGGATCGGGTTGCCGGAGCGCCGGCGTGCTCGGAAACGGCTGGCTCATGGGGCGTCCTTGGCGAGGCGCAGGCCGCTGGCCATCCAGCGGCTGGCGGGGGGGAAGAAGTTGCGATAGGTGAGTCGCTGGTGTCCCGGCGGGGTGAGATAGGCGCCACCGCGGAGCACGAATTGGGAACTCATGAACTTGCCGTTATATTCCCCGACCGCTCCAGGGGCCGGCAGGAAGCCGGGGTAGGGCCGGTAGGGGCTGCCGGTCCACTGCCAGAGGCTTCCAAACACCCCTGGCATCGCCCCGCCGCCCGCGCCCACCTCCCATTCGGCCTCCGTGGGCAGCCTCGCCCCGGCCCAGCGGGCATAGGCGTCGGCCTCAAACCAGCTCAGGTGGCGCACTGGAGCCTCAGGCCGCAGGGGCTGCCGCCCCGCCAGGGTGAACTCCCATTCCCCATCGCGCCAGTAACGCGGGGCGCTCCAGCCCCGTTCCGCCAGGATCCCCCAGCCCTCACTCATCCACAGCTCCGGCCGGATGTAGCCCCCGTCGGCGATGAAGGCGGCGTACTCCCCATTGCTCACCAGCTGGCGCGCCAGGGCAAAAGGTTCCAGCCACACCCGATGGCGCGGGCCCTCGTTGTCGAACGCGAAGGCGCGGGGGTCGCCATGGCCGATCTCCACCAGGCCGCCGGGATGCTCGAGCCAGCGGGGGCCATCGGCGCTGACGAGGGGGGGATCCGCGGGGCCCTCGTCTCCGTTGTTCCGGTAGGCCGGCTCCAGGGGGTTGCGGCTGAAGCCATCCAGCAGATCCATCAACAGGAGCTCCTGGTGCTGTTGCTCATGCTGCAGGCCCAGCTCCAGCAGCTGGAGCGGCCTGGCGGCGTCCTCCGGGGGCAGGGACTCCAGTTGGGCGAGCAACCGCTCCAGCCCCTGATCCACCCGCTCGCGCCAAGCCAGCACGGCGTCGATGGGGGGGCGGGTGAGCAGACCCCGCTGGGGGCGCGGATGGCGGGCGCCGACGGCCTCGTAATACGAATTGAACAGGACACGCCACCGCGGATCCAGGGGGGGCCAGTCCGCCAGATGGGGGGAGAGCGCGAAGGTGTCGAAAAACCAGGTGGTGTGTCCCAGATGCCATTTGGCTGGGCTGGCGTCGGGCATGCCCTGGAGGCAGAGGTCCTCCGGGGAAAGGGGGGCGATCTGGGCGAGGCCGCGCTGGCGAACGGCGAGCAGGCGGCGGAGAAGCGCGCGCGTCCCTTCCTGAGGGGGGGCTCCCCGCCGCGGGGGGGAGGGGGCCGTAGACGGGGAGGCAGGGCCGATCGCTGGCACCATGATTGCCGGAGAGCTTAGGGGCCGTGCCTACGATCCTGGGCATGCACTCGCGGGACAAGGCCAACGGCATGGGGGGGATCACCGAAGGTTTTTCCGGCGCGGTCGGCCAGACGCCCCTCATCCGTCTGAGGACCCTCAGCGACCTCACCGGCTGCGAGATCCTCGGCAAAGCCGAATTCATGAACCCGGGCGGATCGGTGAAAGACCGGGCGGCCCTGGGCATCCTGCGGGAGGCTGAGGCCAGCGGCCTTTTGCGACCTGGAGGCACGGTGGTGGAGGGCACCGCGGGCAACACCGGAATCGGGCTCACCCATCTGTGCAACGCCCTGGGCTACCGGGCCTTGATCGTGATTCCTGACACCCAGTCGGCGGAGAAGATCGGCCTGTTGCGCAGCCTGGGGGCGGAGGTGCGCACCGTCCCCGCCGTCCCCTACGCCAACCCTGACAATTACGTGAGGCTCTCCGGTCGGCTGGCGGAGGAGATTCCAGGAGCCCTCTGGGCCAATCAATTCGACAATCTCGCCAACCGCCGGGCCCATTACGCCACCACCGGTCCTGAGATTTGGGAGCAGTGCCAGGGGCGAGTGGATGCCTGGGTGGCCGCCACCGGCACCGGCGGCACCTACGCGGGAGTGGCCATGTTTTTGAAGGAGCGCGATCCGGCGGTGCGCTGTGTGTTGGCCGATCCCTACGGCAGCGCGCTCTACCACTGGGCTACCTCGGGGGAGCTGCGCGTTGAGGGCAATTCGATCACCGAGGGCATTGGCAACAGCCGCGTCACCGCCAATTTGAGCGGGGCCCCCATCGACGACGCCGTGCGCGTGGTGGATCAGGACGCCTTGGAGACCATCTACCGACTCCTCTGGGCGGAAGGGCTGTTCATGGGGGGGTCGGTGGGCATCAATGTGGCCGCGGCGGTGGAAACCGCCCGTCGGCTGGGACCTGGCCACCGCATTGTCACCGTGCTTTGTGACAGTGGGGATCGCTATCGCTCCCGGCTCTATGACGCCGATTGGCTCCGCTCCCGCGGTCTGAGCCAACCCCGGCGCGACCCCCAGCCGGTGGCCCCGTGACGAGCTCCGCGCCCGCCACGGGCCAGTTGATTGGCGGCCGGTATCGGCTGGAACGGATCCTGAGTGGGTCCTCTGGCGCCCAGGGGGACCTCTGGCTCGCCAGGGACACCCTGGCCTCCGACGCTCCAGCGGCCCTCCGACGGCTGGGCCCCGATCGCGATCAACCCCGGGCCCGCCAGCTCTGGGCACGGCTTCAAGGGGTGTTGCATCCCCAGGTGCCCCGGGTGGGGGCGGCGATCAGCGAAGGGGAAGACCTGTGGCTGGTGCGGGAGTGGCAGGCGGGCCGCACCTACCAGCGGTTGTTGGAGGCCCGGCACGAGCGCCAACTGGTGTTTGGCGCCGGGGAAGTGCTGCTGCTGCTCCGCCAGCTTCTTCCCGTGCTGGTGGCGCTCCACAGCCAAGACTTGCTTCATGGCGATCTGACCCCCGCCAATGTGCTGCGGCGGGACAGCGACGGCCTGCCCGTGCTCCTGGATTTCGGCCTGCTGCAAGGTCCAGAGGGCGGGTTGGTGGGGGCGACTCCCGGCTACGCCCCGCCAGACCTGCTTCGGGGGGCGCCACCCCAGCCCTGGATGGACCTCCACTCCCTGGGGGTGATGGCGCTGGTGCTGCTCAGTGGCGATGGCCCGGAGCGACTCCTGGATCCCCAGGCGCTGGACTGGCGCTGGCCCTCCGCCCTGGATGGCGAACCGGCCCTTCGCCAACAGTTGGCGCGATTGGTTGACCCCGAACCCCATCAACGCTTTGGGGGCGCGGCCCAGGCGCTTTCCGCCCTTCAGGCCCTTCCCATGCCCGAGAGCACGGGGCCCGTGCCACGGGCTGATCGCACGGTGGTTCTCGTGCCGGCGGCCTCGCCCCAGGCGCCCGCGGCCCCCACCGACGAGCCGCCGGCCTTTAAAGAGGGCCCATCGTTTCAGATCGCCCAGGCG
>JBKCPG010000181.1:0-8875 GCA_046309395.1 Cyanobacteriota bacterium
GCCCTGAGCCCCCGCTCCCCCCTCCACGAACAGGGAACCCGCTGGCAAGAAAAAAGGGCTCCCGCTGGGGAACCCTTTCTCTGATTTGACGACGCAGCTTGGGCTCGTCGGTTCAAGCGGCCACGGCTGTTTTGGGCTCCAGGGCGCCTTTGGCGTAGAGACCGGCGTAGAAATTGATGTCCCGCTGCTTGATCTTGCTGGCGTGGCCAGCGCACCAGAATTGCTGGTAGCGATCCAGACAGACCTTCTTCATGTAAGAGCGGGCTGGCTTGTTGAAATGACGGGGGTCAAAGTTGGCCGGATCCTTAAAGGCGGCTTCCCGCACAGCGGCGGTGAACGCCAGGCGGTTGTCGGTGTCAATGTTCACCTTCCGCACGCCGTTGCGAATGCCTTCTTGGATTTCCTCGACGGGCACCCCGTAGGTTTCGGGGATCGCGCCACCGTATTGGTTGATCATGTCCAACCACTCCTGGGGTACGGAGGAGGAGCCGTGCATCACCAGGTGGGTGTTGGGGATCGCCTTGTGGATCTCGGCGATGCGGCTGATGGCGAGCACCTCGCCCGTGGGCTTGCGGGTGAACTTGTAGGCCCCGTGACTGGTGCCGATGGCGATGGCCAGGGCGTCCACTTTGGTTTTGGCCACAAAGTCGGCCGCCTCATTGGGATCGGTGAGGAGCTGGCTGTGATCGAGCTTGCCCTCAAACCCGTGGCCATCCTCGGCATCGCCCATGCCGGTCTCCAGAGAGCCCAGACACCCCAATTCACCCTCCACACTCACACCCACGGAGTGGGCCACATCCACCACCTCTTTGGTGACGCGCACGTTGTACTCATAGGAGGCGGGAGTTTTGGCGTCCGCTTCCAGAGAGCCATCCATCATCACGGATGTGAAGCCATTGGTGATGGCACCAAAGCAGGTGGCGGGGCTATTGCCATGGTCCTGATGCATCACAACGGGGATGTCGGGATAGGTTTCCACGGCGGCCAGGATCAAATGGCGGAGGAAACTTTCGCCGGCGTATTGGCGGGCGCCTCGGGAAGCCTGAAGGATGACGGGACTATCGGTCTCGTGGGCCGCCTCCATGATCGATTGCACCTGCTCCAGGTTGTTCACATTGAAGGCCGGTATGCCATAGCCGTTTTCAGCGGCGTGATCTAGGAGCAACCGAAGCGGGACGAGCGCCATGGGGAAAAACCTCGTGTGATGGAGAGCGTCGGCGGCAGAGTGGACCGCCGGGTCTGGGCGGGAGTCTAGGGGATGCTCCTCCCGGCTCTCCAATCCCGAACGGGCCACACAAAAGGCCCCGCTTGCGCGGGGCCGTCGGCGCCAGCTCGTCGGGCGCCCCATCCCCTCACCCCATCAGGGACGGTGGATGGGGATCGGACGATCAGTCGACCAGATGTTCACGGCGCAGGGCCGAAACGAGATAGTCGTGTTGCCGGGCGGCACGGCGGGCCTCTTCAGCCTGGCGGGCCATTTGGCGGGCGGTGGTGATGGACATGGAAGTGCCTCCTTGGGAGTCTGCTGATGGTTCAACAGGTGTGGATGGCGCGTTGCTTCAGGGGGGCGACCCCCCTTACTTCCGCCGAACGGGGCCGCGGAATTCGCGGCACCCTCGGTCAACGATCACAAAATGGTAGCAACCGCTACTGAATCAGCCAAGTGTCCTGGAGGACGGTTCCCCGTCGTTTGGGTCACCCCATGTGCCGGCCCATGGCTCTGGAACCCGGGCCGCGTCGCAGACCCGCTGGCTCGCCACCGCCTCCGCCAAGCCAGGCACCATGGGACGCCCTTCCCGCATCGCCCGCTCCCACCACCCCATGAGCCGGGCCACCGGGGCGACGCGCCCGTCCTCCCAGGTGCGGGCGAAGGCCAGGGCGGGATCGGGGGTGAGCTGGCGCGGGGCGGGATCCCCACGCTCTCCAAGCCAGAGCTGGAAGCCATGGACGTAATCCGACTGCCGACTGGAGCCCAGCACCAAGGTGGCCTCGCTGCCGTACACCTCCAACCAACAGCCCCGGCCATGGCGAGCCACGGAGGCCAAGGTGACCTGGGCGGGCACGGCGACACCCCCCTGGGCCTCCAGTTCAAGGTTCACCAGGGCAATGTCATCGGCATCCACGGAGGCCATCCGGCCATCCCCCGGTAGGGGCCGTTCCCGGATCGCGGTGCTCAGCGACGCCCGCGCCCGGAGGCTCGGCCCCACAAGCCAGTGGAGCATGTCAAAGGCGTGGGTCCCCAACGCCCCAAGGACGCCCCCGCCCGCCGCCGCCTGGGAATACCAGCTCCAGGGGCGAGAGGGATCAGCTCGGCTGCTCATCAGCCAGTCGAGTTTCACCAGCCAGGGAGTGCCGACCGCCCCCTGGCTGAGCAGGTGGGCCGCCTGCTGAAACAGGGGCACGGCCCGGTATTCGAAGTCGACAGCCACGGTGAGCCGGTGACGCAACGCCAGCCGTCGCAACTCCTGGGCGTCTTCGGCGTGAAGGGTGACCGGTTTTTCGAGCAGCAGATGCTTGCCCGCCAGCAGGGCCGCACGGGCGAGCTCCAGTCTTGGCGCTGGCGGTGTGGCCAACACCAGGGCGTCAATGGTGGGATCAGCCAGGAGGGACTCGTAGGAGGAGGCCCCTGGCAGATCCACCGCCGCGCAAGCCTCCTGGAGACGGCTGGCGTTGGGGTGCCAGAGGGCCGCGGCGTCGAGCCCGGGGCAGGCCCGCAGGGCGGGCAGGTGCACCTGAACGCCAAATCCCAACCCCACCACCGCCACCCTCAGGGGGCGGCTGGACTCCTCAGCCATCCTTGGCCACTCCCCGTTCCCGCGCCGAGGCCGACCGCGACAGCTCGGAGCCAGCCCGGCAGGCCGCCCTCAGGGTTTCGGTGCTGAGGGCGTCCCCGGCGGCCGCCTGCCATTCGGGACGAAAACGGGGCAAACCGTTGACGGAGATGTCGCGGTAGAGCTCCTGGTCGCAGTCGAGTTCCATCACGTAGAGATCCGACACCACCCGTTGGGGGGAGGGGCCCTCGGCTTCCGGCGCCGGGGCCGCGGGCGTGAACCGGCTGAGAACCGTGAGCCGACCATCCCTGGAGAGCCGCAAGCTTCCCGCGTCCCACCATTGGCGCCCTTCCGCGGTGGCGGGCACCTCCTTCCACTCCACCGGCCCGGCCCAGGCGGCCGGTGGCAGCCCCAGCCCAAGAGCCATGGGCAGGCACCAGAGGGCCGCCAGGATCCTCAGCAGAGCGCGTCGCGGACTCATGGGCCCACCAACTGGGGCACGGGAACCCGGCTGTGCAGGCGAAGCAGGTTGGCCAGGGTGGCGCGCAACTCGGGACGGGGCACGATCAGATCGACAAAGCCGTGGTCTTGAAGGTATTCCGCCGTTTGAAACCCTTCCGGCAGCTTCTCTCTCAGGGTCTGCTCGATCACGCGTCGCCCCGCGAAGCCGATGAGGGCCTTGGGCTCCGCCAAAATCAGATCGCCCAACATGGCAAAACTGGCGGTCACCCCTCCGGTGGTGGGGTGGGTGAGCAAGGGGACATAGAGCAGACCCGCCCGCCGGTGCCGATCCAGAGCGCCGGAAATCTTGGCCATCTGCATCAAGCTGAGCATCCCTTCCTGCATGCGGGCCCCCCCCGAGGCGCACACCACCACAAGGGGGACGCGGCGGGCTGTGGCCTCCTCGGTCAAACGGGTGAGCTTTTCGCCCACCACCGATCCCATCGACCCCCCCATGAACCGAAAATCCATCACCCCCAGGGCCAGGGGTTGTCCCTCCAGCCGACAGAGACCAGTCACCACGGCATCTTTGAGCCCCGTGGCCTGCTGGGCGTCGCGAAGGCGATCCGCGTAGCCCCGACGATCCTTGAACGCCAGGGGATCCATGGGCGACAGATCGCTATCGAGGGGCTCAAAGGTGCCAGGGTCGACCAGCAGCCTCACCCGTTCGTCGCTGTCGATGCGGTGATGGTGGCCGCAGCCCTTGCAAACACTCGCGTTGGCCAGCAGGTCTTTGCGGTACATGACCAGGGAACAGCGCGGACATTTGCTCCACAGACCATCGCCGTCGTCGAGCTCCTGCACCTGAAGGCTGCGGGCGGCGGGAAGGTTTTTGCGGCGGTCGGCGAACCAGTCAAACAGCGACATGGGGCGGGGCTGAACGGGGGATGGGGAGAGAAAGAAGGCGTGTCGACAACTTTGGACCCATTAAAAACGTTCCGGGTTGGGCTGCCCAGTCGGG
Source organism: Cyanobacteriota bacterium (assembly GCA_046309395.1). Classification (GTDB taxonomy): domain Bacteria; phylum Cyanobacteriota; class Cyanobacteriia; order PCC-6307; family Cyanobiaceae; genus Cyanobium. The sequence goes on from JBKCPG010000181.1 coordinate 4,234, forward strand.
CGGCTCAGCTCTGCCCCCAAAGCAGCTGTTGCCAAGGGGACGTGCCCGTGAGCCAGAGGACGACGCCACCGACGGCCAGGAAAGGAACGAAGGGGATGGGCCGGTGCCGTTTCAAGGCCCCGATCAGCAGGCCCAGGCCCCCGAGAAGGCCGGCCAACAGCACCGCCAACGACACCGCCAGGCCCAATCCCGTCGGCCCAAGCCAGGCCCCGAGCAAGGCACCCACCTTGCCGTCGCCTTCCCCCAGGGCCTCGCGCCCCATCCAGCGGGCCGCCAGGGCGCTGACCAGCTCAAAGCCAATGAGGCCCAGGGCTGAGGCCAACAGATGGCTCCCCAGCAGCTGACGGGCGAGGGTGGGGGACTGTTGCCAACCAATCACCGCTGTCAGGAGCCATCCGGCGACCACCCCCCAGCGACAGATCGGCTCTGGGATCCACAGTTGATCCAAATCGATCAAGGCCAAACTCAATAACAGGCTCACCAGGGCCCAGCCCGCGAGCCAGAGAAGGGGCGGGGCAGGGGCCGGCCCCATGCCAGCGGGCCGGGCAAGCGTCACCAACACCCATAAACCAGCGCACAGGGCCTCCACCGCCGGGTAGCGGAGGGGTATCGGCGCTCCGCAGTAGCGACATCGCCCCCGCAGGACGATCCAGGCGAGCACGGGAATGTTTTCAAACCAGGCCAGGGAAGTGCCACAGCGGGGGCAGTGACTGGAGGGCCAAAGCACCGATTCGTCCCGGGGAAAACGCCAGGCCACCACATTGAGGAAGCTTCCCACGCAGGCGCCGAGAACAGCCGCGAGAAGCACAACCTCAAGGATCGGCCCGGGAGTCGGCAGAGCGTCAGCCAGCGACCGCGGGGTGAACACCAAGGAGGGAAAGAACGAGGAGGTGGACGTGGCGCTCAGGGCTCAAGCGAGGTGCTTTTTCTCTTCAATCATGCGATGGATGATGGGTGTCAAGATCAACTCCATCGCAAACCCCATTTTCCCTCCATTCACAACAATACTGGTGGGACTTGACATGAATGAATCATGGATCATGTCGAGGAGGTAGGGGAAGTCGATGCCCCACTTTTCCCTGGCTCCCTTGCGGAAGTGGATGATCACAAAGCTTTCGTCCGCCGTGGGAATATTGCGGCAAATGAATGGGTTGGAGGTGTCCACGGTGGGCACCCGCTGGAAGTTGATATCCGTGCGGCTGAACTGGGGACAAATGTGATTGATGTAATCCGGCATCCTGCGGAGAATTGTATCCACAATCGTTTCAGCGGTATAGCCCCGCTCCGCGTTGTCGCGGTGAATTTTCTGGATCCATTCCAAGTTGGCAATCGGCACCACCCCCACCAGCAGATCCGCGTAGGCGGCCACGTCGTACCCATCGCCTTTCACTCCACCATGGAGCCCCTCATAGAAGAGCAGGTCGGTTTGCTCGGGCATGGGCTCCCAGGGGGTGAATTGCCCGGGCTCCAACTGGGTGCCGAGGCGGCCGTTGTGCTCCGCGGCCTCCTCAGGAGAGTGAAGGTAATACCGGCGAACCCCTTCGCCGGTCTCGCCATACACCCGGAAGAGTTCCTCCAGCTTGTCAAACAGGTTGGACTCTGGACCGAAGTGGGAGAAGTTATCCCCCCGTGCCACCGCCTCGGCCATGGCCTCTTTCATGGGTCCCCGCTCATAGCGGTGGTAGCTATCGCCCTCCACCACCGCGGGCACAATGCCCTCCCTGGCGAAGATGTGCTCAAAGGCGCGCTTGACGGTGCTCGTGCCCGCGCCTGAGGAACCGGTGACGGACACGACCGGATGACGCTTCGACATCAGACACAGATTGGGGAGACGTCAGAGAGTTTGGCAGGTCGTCGGCCCTCCCCCTCCTCGCCCCTGGAAAAACGGGGATCAGACCAAACCCGCCGACGCGGTGAGCTCCTCCTCCAGCCGCTCTCCCATGGCCTGGCATCCCAGGCGGGTGGTGCCTTCCGTCCAGAGATCACCCGTGCGGAACCCGGCCTCCAGCACCTGATCCACCGCCCCTTCGATCGCCGCGGCGGGCGCCTCCAGCTTCAGTCCCAGGCGAAGCATCATGGCCGCCGAGAGCACCATGGCCAAGGGGTTGGCCACATCCCGCCCGGCCAGATCCGGCGCCGAGCCGTGGATGGGCTCAAACACCCCCGGTCCGCTCTCCCCCAGGGAGGCCGAGGGCAACATGCCGATGGATCCACTGAGCATGGCGGCCTCATCGCTGAGGATGTCTCCGAAAAGATTGCTCGTGAGCAACACGTCAAACTGGCGGGGCTCTCTCACCAGCTGCATGGCGGCGTTGTCCACATACATGTGGCTGAGGCTCACCGCGGGGAATTCCCCATGGATGGCCTCCACCCGCTCCCTCCAGAGCTGGCTGACCTCCAGCACATTGGCCTTGTCGACCGAACACAGCGCCCCGCGACGCTGGGCCGCCAAGGCAAAGCCCACGCGGGCGATGCGATCCACCTCATCGGCGAAATAGGCCATGGTGTTGAAGGCGCGCACCCTGCCTTCCGCCTCCACCCGCCCCTTCGGCGTGCCGAAGTACACCCCGCCGGTGAGTTCCCGCACCACCAGCAAGTCGACCCCCTCAATCACCGATCGCTTCAGGGTGCTGGCCTCCAGCAGGGCCGGCAGGATCCGCACCGGTCGGAGGTTGGCGAAGAGCCCAAGGGCGGAGCGCAGGGCCAGCAAACCGGTTTCGGGTCGCGACTCCCGGGGCAGCTGGTCGTACCGGGGGCTGCCGATGGCGGCGAGGAGCACCGCGTCGGCCGATTTGGCGGCTTCCAGGGTGCTTGGGGGCAGGGGCTCGCCACTGGCCTCAATCCCCGCCCCACCAAAAGGGTGCTCCTCCATCACCAAGCTGAATCCATGGCGGCGGCTCACCACCTCCAGCAACCGGCGGGCCACGGCCATGATCTCCGGCCCAATCCCATCGCCAGGAAGCAAGGTGATCCGGTAGGTGGTCATCGGCTGGGGCGGGGCAATGGGCGAGGAGCGGGCGCGAACAAGCGCGGGCCCTTGGGGAGGCTAACCATCCGTCCCCGCCCGACCCCTCAACCCTCGGTGGGCCCTGGACGTTTCACTTGGCGGAGGGTGCGAGCCATCTCCGGCAATTTGTTGAAGGCCGCGGAGCAGCGCAACCAGAGCCGGTTGGGAATCGCGGGGTAGCCGCTCACCACCTCCCCGGCAGGCACATCTCCATGGATCCCCGACTTGGAGGACGCGATGGCTCCATCGCCGAGGGTGGCCCGATTGGCCACGCCCACCTGTCCGGCGAGAATCACCCCGTTGCCCAGCCGGGCGCCTCCCGCGATGCCCACCTGGGCCGCGAGGGCACAGCCCCGGCCAATCGTCACCCCATGGCCCACATGCACGAGGTTGTCGATCTTGGTGCCCGCCCCCACCCGGGTCTCGCCCACGGAGGGCCGATCGATCATCGAGCCGCAGCCCACCTCCACCCCCTCTTCCAAGACGACCAGGCCGGTCTGGGGCATTTTCCGCCACCCCCCGGGGGTGGGCACGAAGCCAAACCCCTCGGAACCAATCACCGCGCCGGAGTGCACGACACAGTTGTCGCCAAGACGGGAGCCGGGATGGAGCACCGCGTTGGGATGGATCTCACAGCCCAGGCCCAGATGGACGTTCTCCACGAGCACCACCCCGGGGTGCACCACACAGCCCCCGGCCACGACGCAACCCGGACCAATCACGGCGTGGGCCCCCACATGGACGTCGGGAGCCACCTCGGCTTCGGCGCTCACCACGGCGGTGGGATGCAGGCCTGGGTTGGGCCGCCGTCGGGGGAAGAGGGCGTCGAGGGCCTCGGCAAACGCCAAACGGGGCTGGGGTACCGCCACCCAGGCCAACCCCCGCTGGCTCGCCAGCTCCTGGAGGGGCCCATCAGGGAACAGCACCACCGCCGCGGCACCCGTGGCCTCCAGGGTGGCCGCCGGCGCGTGGCCCGGCTCGAGAAAACTCAGCTGGCCGAGCCCGGCCCGTTCGAGAGACTCGGCGCCAACGATGTCGGGATCCTCCGCCAGATCGCGGGCCATGGCCTCGCCCACCGCGGGGAGCTGGCTCAGTAAGCGGCTGAAGCGCATGGGAGTGAAAGCCCCGCCAAACCCTGTGGGCCGGATCGTAAGCGCTAACCCCTGACCGTGAGCACCAGGTGATCGCGATGCACCACCGCCCCTCCAGCCTCTCCTAGCCGCTCACGAATCTCCTCCCGGCCCAGGCCCAAGATGGCGCGCACCTCGTCGCTGCTCAAACCGCTCAAGCCGCGGCCAATCTCCACGCCCTTCAGGTCGAGCAAGCGGACCGGGGCACAACGGTCAAACTGGCCCTCCACGGATTTGATGCCCACCGCCAGCAGGGACGCCCCCTGGTGGCGCAGGGCATGCTCGGCCCCCGCGTCCACCACCAGGGTTCCACTGGGGATGAGGGCATGGGCCAGCCAGCCTTTGCGGTCGGACAGGGGGCTGGCGCTCGGCTGGAAGACCGTGCCCACTTGCTTGCCGGCCAGGAGGGCGTCAAGGATGGCGGGGTCCCGTCCATCGGCGAGTTGCACCCGGATGCCACTGGCGGTGGCGATCCGAGCCGCCGTGAGCTTGGTGGTCATGCCCC
>JBKCPG010000182.1:0-3590 GCA_046309395.1 Cyanobacteriota bacterium
CAACCCATATGGGGAATGGGATGGCCCGGCCACCGCGGCAGGGCCTCCACCCGACCCTCGATCAATCCCAGGCCCTCCCCCTGGCCCTCCGCGCTTCCCTCGAACAGCAGCTGCAACCCCAGGCAAATGCCCAACAGGGGACGCCCCGCGGCGCAGGAGCGACGAAGGGGGTCCACCAGACCCGCCGCCGCCAAGCGCTCCATCGCGGGATCAAAAGCACCCACCCCGGGCAACACCAGGGCCGCGCACCCCTCCATCGCCCCGGCGCCCTCCACGGCCACCACCTCGGCCCCCAACCGTTCGAAGGCTCGCCGCACGGAATGGAGGTTTCCCATGCCGTAGTCCACCAGGCCCAACCGCGTCATCCGCCCCTCAAACCGGTGAGCACAAACGCTCGCCCGGATGGCTCAAGGCCGGGGCGGTGGGCACATCCAAGCCGTTGAGATGGTCCAAAAACTGGTAGAGCCGGCCCACCCGCCGCTTATCAAAACGCAGCCGCAAACAGGGGCGCAGGATGCCGTTGTCATCCACGCTCTCTCCGGCGGCGATGGCGCCATCCTCCAGCAGATCCCCAAAGTGCTGATTGAGCTCCGGCAACCGCTCCTCAGGAACGGGTGCGTTGAGCAGCAACTCCACCCGATCTTGCTGCAGGCGGGCGCTGTGATACATCCGATAAAAATGGCAGATGCGGGCCACCGCCTCATCGGCGCAACGGGCCTCCACCACCAAGGCCCGGTCTTCCGGGAGGATCAGCCCGCGACTGGCGAGCACATCGGTGACATTCGCTTGCCACATCGCCCAAAAATCATCCCCTTCCGGAGCCAGCACCACCAGGGGAATCGGAGAGGTGCGGCCGGTTTGAATCAACGTGAGGGATTCAAACAGCTCATCGAGGGTGCCAAAGCCACCAGGGAGCACCACCAAGGCATCGCTCTCGCGGAGAAAAAACAGCTTGCGGGTAAAGAAATAGCGAAAGTAGAGCAAACGGCCCGAGCTGGCGCTCACGAACGGATTGGGATGCTGTTCGTAGGGCAAATCCACGTTCAGCCCGATGCTGTGGGCCGTGCCGGCGCCACTGTTGGCGGCTTCCATCACCCCGCCGCCCGCTCCGGTCATCACGTCGAAACCCGCCTCCACCGCCAGCCGGGCCACCTCTTCCGCCAGGCCGTAGGAGGGGTCGTGGGGCTGGATGCGGGCGGAGCCGAACACACTGATTTTTCGCACGCCCCGATAGGGGCGAAACACCCGCAGGGCCTCGCTGATGTCCGCCAGACAGCCACTGATCAGCCGCCACACCTCCTCATCGTCCTTCTCAGAGCGGGCCACCTCCAGCAAGGAGAGCACGGCCCGCTCAATTTGACGGCGCTGGGGATGGCCTTCCAGCTCTTCGGCGAGGGCCTCCAAGGGGCCACGGCCCTTGGCGCGGAAGGAAAGGGAGCAGGCCGTGGAGGACAGGGGGCTGGAGGGCGAGGTGGAGGAAGCCAGACTTAGAGATATTTGGAGATCGTGCCGCTCAGGGTGGTTTTCGGCACGGCGCCCACCACGGTTTCCACCTTTTGGCCGCCCTTGAAGAGCATCAAGGTGGGGATGCTGCGAATGCCGTATTGACTAGCCACGTTGGGGTTTTCGTCGGTGTTCAACTTGAACACCTTGATGCGGCCCTCGAAATCCTTGGCGATCTCATCCACGATGGGCGCGACCATCCGGCAGGGACCACACCAAGGAGCCCAAAAATCCACCAGCACGGGGGCGTTGCTTTTGAGCACATCCTGCTCAAAGGTAGCGTCGGTAACAGCCGGGGCGCTGGACATGTGAATTGGCAGCTGGTGATTGGTTCAATCTAGCAACGGCGATCGGGGGCACCCGTCACTCAACATCAAGCGTTGCAGGCCGTAGCACTGATGGCCGTTCCGGTGGAAGGAAGACAAAAAGCCCGGACGCGCCGGGCCGAACGGTGTGAGGAGTGTGCGAGCCGGAGCCCCCACAGGCACACAGTAGCGGCTTATTTGCCCATCCCCAGTTGTTGCGCCTTCTGATACACCTTGCCCTCAGTAAGCAGGGAGGGCGCCACCACCACCTCCACCTGTTGCATCTCCCTCAAGGTGCGCGCCCCCAGGGTGCCCATGGAGGTGCGAATGCAGCCCAGCAGATTCTGCGTGCCATCGTCCAGGCTGGCCGGACCCCGCAGAATCTTCTCCAGGCTGCCCGTGGTGCCCACCTGGATGCGGGTGCCCCTGGGCAGCACCGGGCTCGGGGTGGCCATCCCCCAGTGAAAGCCCCGCCCTGGCGCCTCCGCCGCCCGGGCGATCGGGGAGCCGATCATCACCGCGTCGGCCCCACAGGCCAGGCATTTGCAGATGTCGCCCCCCGTGACGATGCCACCGTCGGCGATCACCGGCACGGCGCGGCCGCTCTCTTGCAGGTAGTGCTCCCGCGCCGCGGCGCAATCGGCCACCGCGGTGGCTTGGGGAATGCCAATGCCCAGCACCCCCCGGGAGGTGCAGGCCGCCCCTGGTCCAATCCCCACCATCACCCCGGCGGCGCCCGCCCGCATCAGCTGGAGGGCCACCTCATAGGTGACGCAGTTGCCGATCACCACCGGCACCCCCAGATCGCGGCAAAGGGCCTCCAGATCCAGGCTCTGGCGTTGGGCGGGACCCACATGCTCGGTGGACACCACGGTGGCCTGCACGAACAACAGATCCGCTCCGGCCTCGGCCACGGCGGCGCCGAAGCGCAGGGCGGCCGCTGGGGTGGCGCTCACCGCCGCGATCCCGCCCCGCTCGCGAATCTCCGCGATGCGCTGGCGCACCAAGGCTTCCCGCACGGGCTCGCTGTACAGCTCCTGCATCAAAGGCACAAACTCCGCCTTCCCCACCGACGCGATCCGGTCCAAAACGGGAGAGGGATCCTCATAACGGCATTGCACGCCCTCCAGGTTGAGCACCCCCATGGCCCCAAGGCGAGAGAGCTCCACCGCCATGGCCACATCCACCACGCCATCCATGGCGCTGGCGATGATGGGGATCTCCCGGTCGATGCCGGCGAGGGTCCAATGGCTGTCGGTCACCTCCGGGTCCACCGTGCGACCGCCGGGCACCAGGGCGATTTCATCGATGCCGTACGCGCGACGGACGGTGCGGAAGCGGCCGAGCGAAAGGGTCAAGGGATCCAGGGGCATTGGCGCCAAGCTACCAAGGGGCCATCGCCCGCACGGGGGGGAACCCCTCCAGACTCAAGAGCCCCGGAACGCGTCCCAGCGGCGCTTCCAATCCGTGAGGATCACCTTCCGGTCGTCGCTGCGGGTGAGGCGGGTGACGCTGAAGCTCAACAGGGCGAACAACCCCACCAGCTGCAGGAGCCTTGGCAGCAAGGGCACATCATCAAGGGTGTCGAGCAGGGCGATGTAGAGCTTGAGCACCAGCAGGGCCCCCAGCAGCAGACCCACCCTCCGCAGGGGCCCACCCAGCCGATCCCACTGGCCGGGCACATCCGCCCGCTCCCACCAGGCCTTCACCTTCCCGAGCAACAGCTCCCACTCGCCACCCTCCTGAGGGGCCCCGGGGGCGGAGGCGCCGGCGGGCAGGGGG
>JBKCPG010000183.1:0-15710 GCA_046309395.1 Cyanobacteriota bacterium
GCCTAGGGAGTGGGGAGGGGCCGGCGGGGGCCGGGGGTTCAGGAATGGAACAGCAGCACCAGGCCCGATTTCACCTGGTGAAACTCCCGCTCCTCCCGACTCAAATCCAGCCCCACTTGCAACCCCTCCCTCAACGCCACATCAAAGGGAGGGGAGGAGGGAGGCTGCCCTTCCGACCACAGCGCCGCGATCCCCACGGGGGTGGCATGCCAGCGAAAGCAAGGGGTGATCCCGATGGAGGGCTCTTTGAGGGCATCTTCCAAGAGCTCGCGGATTGCCATCGCGTGCGTCGGCTCAATCAGCAACAGGCCCTAGCTTCGGCATCTCCCTCCCGAAGGGCAATCGCCTGAGAGTATTCGTGACACGCCCATCCGGCGGCGCCCCCTCCGCCCTGCCCCAACCCATCGCCCTGGTGCATGAGTGGTTCACCCCGCGGTCGGTGGGCGGAGCGGAGCTGGTGGCCAGGGAGCTGGAGGCCTTGCTCCATCGGGGGGCTGTCGCTCCCGATCTCTTCGCCCTGGTGGATGGGGAAAGCTCCAGGCCGGGGAGCTGGTTGGCCGGCCGTGACGTTCACACCTCCTTCATCCAGCGCCTTCCCTGGGGGGTGAGCCATGTGCAGCAATACCTTCCCTTGCTTCCCCTGGCGATCGAGCAGCTCGATCTGAGCGCCTATCCCCTGGTGGTGAGCAGCAGCCATCTGGTGGCCAAAGGGGTGCTCACCAGTCCAGAGCAGCTCCATGTGAGTTATGTGCACACCCCCGTGCGCTACGCCTGGGATCAAATGCATCCCTATCTGGCCACCTCCCACCTGGCACGGGGGCCGCTGGCCCCCCTGGTTCGACTCCAATTGCACTGGTTGAGGCAGTGGGACACGCTCAGCGCCCAGCGGCCCAACGCCCTGATCGCCAATTCGCGCTTCACCGCCAGCCGCATACGGCGCTACTGGGGGCGACGGGCGACGGTGGTGCATCCCCCGGTGGCGGTGGAACGCTTTCGCTGGCACCGGCCGCGGGAAGACTTCTACCTCAGTGTCTGTCGACTGGTGCCCAACAAACGGGTCGACCTGGTGGTACGGGCCTGCGATCGGGCCCGACTGCCCCTGGTGGTGATCGGAGACGGGCCCGAACGCCGCCGCCTGGAGGCCATGGCGGGGCCCACCATCCGCTTTCTGGGACGTCGCCCCGAGAGCGAGGTGACCGATTGGCTGGAGCGGTGCCGGGCCTATGTGAACGCGGGGTTGGAGGATTTCGGCATCGCTCCGGTGGAGGCCATGGCGGCTGGAGCCCCCGTGATCGCCTACGGGGCGGGGGGATTTTGCGACAGCGTCCGCCCGTTGGATGGAGACACCACCCATCCCACCGGTGTGTTGGTTCCGCGCCAAACCACCGAAGCCTTCGCGGCGGCGCTGGAGCACTTCGAATCCCGGCGCCTCTGGGCGCGGCTGCCGGCCGCGGGCCAGCGTCAGTGGGCCGAAAGGTTTTCCCCTGACCGTTTCCGTGAGCGGATGACGGCTCACCTTGAGGGGCTTTGGCACAACCATCAACGGCGCACTTTTCAGCTCAGGGCACCCCTGCCTGGAGCTGTGCCTCTGCCATGAGTGGCCTCCTGAGGAGGGATTCCGCGGATGGCCTCCGTAGATTTTTTTTGTTGATCGCGGGCCCGTCAGATGCTGAGTGTAGGGACGGCATCTTCGAACCGATCTCCACGCCCGCGTCCAACTCGCCTCCGCCCCGCGGCCCTCCATCCCGCTCAGACACGGGCGGCGACGCTTGTCGCGCCGCGGCCGAGCATTCTGGCTCCCGCTGAGCTGATTGATCTCCAGTCGAAGCGCTCCAGGATGGTGAAGCGCGCTGGAGATGTGGTGTTTGCGTTGTCCATTCTCACGCTGGGTGCTCCGGTGTTCATCGCCCTGGCCTGTCTGGTGAAAGCCTCCTCACGGGGACCGGTGTTTTATGTTCAACAAAGAATTGGTCGCGACTATAAAAAGTTTGGCTGCATCAAATTCCGCACGATGCGCAAAGATTCCGATAAAATCTTAGCGTTTATTCTGGCAAATTCACCAGAACTAAACCATGAATTTTCCAAGGATTTTAAGCTAAAAAATGATCCCCGTATCACCTTGATCGGCCGGTTCCTTCGTCGTTCAAGTCTGGATGAGCTTCCTCAATTTTTGAATGTTCTCCGCGGAGAGATGAGCGTGGTTGGTCCTAGGCCGATCGTGAAAGCTGAACTCAATCGCTATGGGCACCACATGAATGAGGTGTTGGCGGTACGCCCCGGCATGACGGGGCTCTGGCAAGTGTCTGGCCGCAACAACCTGTCGTATCGACAAAGGGTGCGTCTGGATCTTCGCTACGCCCGCACCCGCAATTTCGCCATGGATCTCAAAATCGTTCTCCGCACGGTCATGGTGGTGCTCAACCCTCGCGACAGGGGCGCCTACTGAAGTCCAGCCCCCAAGGGCAGGTTGAGCGCCACAAAGACCAACAGCCAAACTCCCTCGAGTTTCCAGGTGAGTGAAAGCATGGTGTCCACCTCTCTTTGCGTGGGAGGGCTGAACTCCGGGCAGAGCACCGGTTTCTCACGCCAGCCGTCGGCGTAGCGGTTCGCCCCACCCAACCGCACCCGCGCCGCCAGGGCATAGGCCGCCTGGGACACCCCCGCGTTGGGGGACGGGTCGGAAGCCCCCTGCCGCGTCGCCTCCCTCCACATCGAGAGGGCGTTCCAGGGCGTGGGGGTGAGCAGCGGCAGGGTCAGGGCCACCAGGCGGGTCGGAATCCAGGTCAAGACGTCATCCAGGCGGGCTCCCGCCGTGCCCAGCCAGCGCAGTCGCCCCCGGCGATAGCCCAACATCGAATCCAGGGTGCTGCTGGCTTTGAAGATCCAGGCCAGGGCGAGGGGGCCGGGTGCGCCCGGCCAGCGACCCGCCACAACCGCGCCCACCATCATCCAGAACAACGGGGCGAAGAGGCCATCCACGGCATTTTCCGCCGTGGTTTCCGCGGCGGCGCGGAGAATTTCCGCCTCGGGTAGACCTTCCACCTCCCGCCCCACAATCCAGGCCAAGCGGGCGCGGGCCAACGGGAGGTCGGGCAGGGCACGCGACACGTCCCGCACGGCTCGCTCCAAGGAGCGCCCCGCCAGGGCGCTGGCCATCCCCACCACCAACAGGATCGATCCCGGCCCGGGCCAGGTTCTGGCTAGCTCCTCGATGAGCCACCCCGCCAGGCCCGATCCCAGGGTCAGCACAAGGGTGAGCGCCCCGCCTCCCAACCGCAACTTCCAAGGGATGTCCCCCGCCCAGGCCTCGCAGAGGTTTCGCAGAGCCTGAATGGTCCATCCCATCACCCGCACCGGATGGGGAAAGCTGGTTGGATCGCCAACGACGCGATCCAACCCGCAGGCCAGCACCACCATCAGGGCTGGAGTGGGCACCGGGAGCCTCGATCCGTTGGTCTGGCGGATCAGCCGGCCTTGAGCCAGCTGAACATGGACCGCAGGCCCTTGCCCACTTCCTCGATGGGATGGTGGCTGTCGCGCTCGCGGATGCGGGTCATCTCGGGTTTGCCCGCCTCACATTCGGCGACAAACTTGCGAGCGAAGGTGCCATCTTGAATGTCGGCGAGGATGCGCTTCATTTCCGCTTTGGTTTCGGCGGTGATCAGGCGGGGGCCACTGACGTAATCGCCATACTCCGCCGTGTTGGAGATGGAATCGCGCATGGCCGTCAAACCGCCTTTGACCATGAGGTCCACGATCAATTTCACTTCGTGCAGGCACTCGAAATAGGCGAGTTCCGGCTGATAGCCCGCCTCCACCAGCGTTTCAAATCCGGCCTTCACCAGTTCACTCAGGCCTCCGCAGAGCACGGCCTGCTCGCCGAAGAGATCGGTTTCAGCTTCCTCTTTGAAGTTGGTTTCCAAAATGCCGGCCCGGGTGCCGCCGATGGCTTTGGCGTAGGCCATGGCCAGGGCGCGGGCCTGGCCGCTGGCGTCTTGGTGCACGGCGAAGAGGCAGGGGACGCCCTGGCCGTTTTGGTATTCCCAGCGCACGGTGTGACCCGGGCCCTTCGGGGCGATCATCACCACGTCCACCTCCTCCGGGGGCACAATCAATCCAAAGCGGATGTTGAATCCGTGGGCGAAGCTCAAAACTTTTCCCTGGCCCAGGTGAGGGGCGATCTCCTTCTCATACACGGCCTTCTGGGCCTCATCCGGGAGCAGGATCATGATCCAATCCGCCTTGGCGCAGGCCTCGGCCACCGGCAACACCTCCAAGCCATCGGCCCGGGCCTTGTCGGCGGAGCGGCTCCCCTCGTACAGACCCACAACCACAGAGATGCCGCTGTCTTTGAGGTTGAGGGCATGGGCATGGCCCTGGGAGCCATAGCCAATGATGGCCACCGTTTTGCCGTTCAGCAGACTGAGATCAGCGTCGGAATCGTAAAAAAGCTGGGCCATTCAGACGGGAGACGGGGCAAACAGCCATGTTACGGGCGCGTCAGGCCTCGCTCGGATGGGCGATCACCCGATCGATCAGCCCGTACTCCACAGCCTCGGCGGCGCTCAGGAAATAGTCACGATCTGTATCCTTGGACACCTTTTCCAGGCTCTGGCCGGTCATGTCCGCCATGGACTGGTTGAGCATGTCCTTGATCCGCAGGATCTCTCTGGCCTCGATTTCGATGTCGCTGGCTTGGCGCTGGCTGGTGCCGCCCAGGGGCTGGTGGATCATGATGCGACTGTGGGGCAGGGCCAGTCGCTTGCCTTTGGTGCCCGCCGCCAGCAAGAAAGCCCCCATGCTTGCCGCCAGTCCCACGCAGATGGTGACCACATCCGACTTCACATATTGCATCGTGTCGTAGATCGCCAGGCCCGCCGTCACCGAGCCGCCAGGGGAATTGATGTAGAGATAAATCGGTTTGGAATTATCGTCTGAATCCAGATACAGCATCTGGGCGACCAGACTGTTGGCCACCGCGTCACTCACTTCCTGCCCCAGAAAGAGAATGCGCTCAACGCCTAGGCGGGTGTAAATGTCCACCCAACGCTCATATTGGCTGCCAGGCAGACGGTAAGGGACGCTCGGGGTGCCGATGGGCATGGGTGTTCAGGAGAGAGTGGATGGGAACAGGCGAGGTGGAGGGCCGCCCGGGGCGCTGGCGGGTCAGCCAATCCCCGGGGCGACGGCCTCGGGAAGAGGCAGTTGTTTGCGGCTGTTGAGCACCCGATCAATCAGGCCATACTCCAAGGCCTGTTCGGCGGTGAGGTAGGTCATGCGATCCGAATCCTTGGACAGCTGTTCCACAGATTTGCCCGTATTCTCGGCAAGGATTTCCAGCATGGTGTGCTTGTTGTGCAACACCTCTTTGGCCCTGATTTGCAGGTCACTGGCTTGGCCCCGGGCCCCGGAACGGGGTTGGTGCAACACGATCGAGGCGTGGGGAAGGGCGGCGCGCTGCCCCTTTGTGCCCGCGCTGAGAATCATCGCGGCGGTGCCCATGGCCTGGCCAATGCAGATCGTGTGGACGGGCGGTTTCACATAGCGGAGTGTGTCGCAGATGGCGAAAGCCTCGGTTTCAAATCCGATCGCGTCCCCTGAATACCAGCTGGTGCCTGTGGAGTTGATGTAGAAATAAATGGGCTTCTCGGGATTGTCAAACTCCAGGTAGAGCAACTGGGCAATGACCAGCTCCGTCACATCAATTCCCAGTTGTCGCTTGGCGTCGTCGGAGGAAAACAGGGGCAGGCCCAGATAGACGATGCGCTCCTTCAGCAACAGGGAGGGTAAGTCGGGTGGGGGCGTGCGCAGCACCGCGGAATCACCGTAGTAGGGGGCTGACACCGTCATCCGCAAACCATGCGCGAGTGATCAGCACCCTAGCTGGGGCTAGCTGGGGGTTGCTCCTGGGACGCGACGGGTTTTCCACCACCCTTGACCCCGGCCCGCTCCGCCGAATCCCCGCCGCGATCCTGCCGGGCGAACACCATCCTGCCGGTGGGGGTTTGCAGCGCCCCCGTGACGGTGACCAGAAGCCGTTCCCCGATGCGCTTGCGGGCCTCCTCCACCACCACCATGGTGCCGTCCTCCAGATACCCGACCCCCTGGTCGGCTTCCTTTCCCTCGCGCACGATCTTCAACCGCAGCGAGTCGCCCGGCTGAACCTCCGGTCGAAGGGCGATCACCAGTTCGCTGAGATTCACCACCCGTTGCTCCCGCACCCGAGCCACTTGGGCGAGGTTGAAATCCGCCGTGAGCAGGGTGCCGCCCGTGTCGCCCGTGAGCTTGAGGAGCTTCTCATCCACTCCGTTGCCGTCGTATCGGGTGCTGTTGATCACCATCCTCCGGCCATACTTCTCCCGCAAGCTGCCCAGCAACTTCAGCCCGCGCCTGCCCTTTCCACGCTTTTCAGCGTTGCTGGAATCCGCCAGAGCCTGCAGCTCATCGATCACCACCTGGGCCACGATCACCTGACCCTCCATCAGGCCGGATCCCAGCAGACCCTCGATTCGCCCGTCGATGATCACGCTGGTGTCGAGGATCTTGGCCGAGGCGGGCTGGAGCACCCCCTCAGCCACGAGCAGGGCTTCGGTGCTGGAGGGATTGAAGAGGCGCAGCAGGGTCCGTCCGTGCACCTCGGCCAGGTTGTACCCAAGCACCCCGAAAAACACATTGCTCAGCACCGCGGCCAGGGGCTTGACCAGCACCACCTCCCAGGGGAGGGGCAGCAGCAGGATGGGAGCCAGCAGGAGATTGGCCACCAGCAGGCCCAGGATCAACCCCACGGCCCGGCTGATGAGCAGATCGGTGGGCATGCTCCGCACCTGCCGCATGAGCCGCCGCCGCAGTTGCTGAAAGAAAAACCCCGCCAGCAAGCCAAAGAAGGCCCCGAAGCCCCCCAGCACCCACCGCAGGCCTTCCATGTTGGTGACCTGCGTCAGCAGGCGCTCGGGCAACAGATCCACCCCGAGCCAGCCGGTGGCGGCCCCGGAAAGAAGAAACAGCAGCAGGATGAGAACGTCCACCATGGCGACGATGCGTGGCCGCCTTTCGCATCAGCCCCGAAGCATGCCTGATCTTTGTCGTTTTGCGAGGAAGGGGTTACCGCTCGTGACGCTTGCTCCCCCCAGGGCCGCCTATTTGCACATCCCTTTCTGTTTGCGGCGGTGTTTTTATTGTGATTTCACCATCGTTCCCCTGGGCGACAAGGCCGATGGCGGCCACAGCGCCGGGATCGCCCGCTATTTGGAGTGGCTCCATCGCGAAATCGCCGCCAGCCCCGATGGCCCCCCTCTCTCCACGGTGTATTTCGGGGGGGGCACTCCCTCCTTGCTCACCGCCCAGCAGGTGGAGGATCTCCTGGAGGCGTTGGGGCGGCGCTACGGCATCGCCCAGGGGGCGGAGATCACCTTGGAGATGGATCCGGCCACCTTTGATGAAGCCCGTCTCCGGGCTCTCCTGCGAGGCGGCGTCAACCGGGTGAGCCTGGGGGGGCAGAGCTTGGATGACGCCGTGCTGGAGGGGCTGGGGCGTCACCATCGCCGCCACCATCTGCTGGAGGCGGCGGGCTGGCTCAGTCAGGCCCGCCGGAGGAGGGAGTTGCGGAGCTGGAGCCTGGATCTGCTGCAAGGCACGCCCGCCCTGCCCGGGCGCCCCGGGTTGGCTTCCCGGGAGGCCGCGCTCTCCCACTGGCGGCGGCAGCTGGAGGGGGCCCTCCAGCTGAGGCCTCCCCACCTGTCGGTGTACGACCTGAGCGTGGAACCCGGAACCGTCTTTGCCCGAAGGCTGGAGCGGGGACAGCTGGAGCTGCCAGACAACGATCTGGCCGCCGACCTGATGGATCTCACAGCCGCTCGCTTGGAGGCCGCCGGCTATGGCCGCTATGAGATCTCCAACTACGCCCTTCCAGGCCACGCCAGCCGCCACAACCGGGTGTATTGGAGTGGAGCCCGTTGGTGGGGCTTTGGGATGGGGGCCACGGCGGCCCCCTTTGGCCGTCGGATCGCCAGGCCACGAACCCGGGAGGCCTATCTCCGCTGGCTGGAAGAGGAGGTGCCAGCCCCCCCCGAGAGCCCCTGTCCCTTCCCCCTCGATGAACGGGTGATGGTGGGGCTGCGGCGTCGGGAGGGGGTGGCGATGGAACGGCTGCTGGCGGAACATGGCCTGGGCCCTGGCGAGCTGGCCAGCCTTAAGGCCAGCCTCTCGTCCTGGCTGGAAGGGGGCTGGTTGCGCGTTGAGGGCGGGCGCTGGCGCCTCACCGATCCGGGGGGGCTGGCCCTTAGCAACTCGGTGTTGCGGGACGTTCTGGCCTGGTGGGAGCGGCAACCCGCGGCGCGGGTGTGGGCCGCTGACGCATCCATGTCCGCAGGGCCTCCACCGCCAATCCCCTCCCATCCAGCAGGGGCGGGGCAAACGGTGGCTGTCGATCCGTGAATCCCAGCAAATCCGCCGTGACCCGCACCTGCCCGTCACAACGGTCTCCGGCGCCGATGCCAATCACGGGAATGGTGAGGCGGTCCGTGATCTCCGCGGCGAGCGGGTCGGGAATGTGCTCCACCACCAGGGCGAAACAACCCCTGGCCTCCAGGGCCAGGGCCTGTTCTCGCAACCGCTTCTGGGCAACCGGATCGGTGGCTTGCCTGCGGAGGCCAAGGCGATGGACCGATTGGGGCGTCAGGCCCAGATGGCCCATCACCGGGATTCCCATGCGCACCATGCGGTCGATGGCGGCGAGGGTTTCCGGCTCCGCTCCCTCCAGTTTCACCGCCGCCGCCGGACTGTCTTTCAACACCTTGCCCGCCGCCGCCATGGCGTCATCCAGGCCGCATTGGTAGCTGAGGAACGGCAAATCGCAGATCACCAGGGGCTCCTCCCCGCCGACCCGACGCAATCCCCGGCCCACCGCACGGCAGTGATGGAGCATCTCGTCGAGGGTCACCGGCAGGGTGGTGGCATGGCCGAGGGCGGTCATGGCGAGCGAATCCCCGACCAGCACCGCGTCGGCGCCCGCCTCGCTCACGATGGCCGCCGAGAGGGCATCCCAGGCCGTGAGGATCGTGATGGGCAGACCCGCCTGTTTACGAAGGAGAAGGTCGCTAGGGCGTTGGGGCAAGTGGGGAAACAAGCACAGGGCCAAGCCTATTGGGGAGAAGGGTATGATTTGGCTGGCCCGGACCTACGCGGCCCAGACGCCCAAATCTGGTCAGGACCGGAAGGTAGCAGCCACACGGGATGCTCTTGGCAGGCGTGGTCTCCGGGTCACCCCTCCCCGTCGAGACGGGCCTGTCGGTTGATCAGGAAGGGAGGAATTTTGGCGCCCCGTTCCGGTTGGGCGGGACTTTCGTAGGCGGGACTGAACGTGGTGACCGCTTTCTGCGGACGGTAGGTTCCACCGCTTTCAAAGCCCGTGGCGATCACGGTGACGTGGATCTCCCCTTCCAGCTGCTCATCCACCACCGCCCCAACAATGATGTTGGCGTCTGGATCCACCACGTCGTAGATCACCTCTGAGGCGGTGGTCATGTCTTCCAGGGTCATGTCACGACCACCGGAAATGTTGATGATGCAGCCCTTGGCCCCATCAATCCGGGCCGACTCCAGCAAGGGGCTGCTCATGGCGGCTTGGGCCGCCTCACTGGCCCGGGAGCGACCCGAGCCCACGCCAATGCCGAGCAGAGCCGTGCCCGCGTCGGCCATCACCGAGCGCACATCCGCGAAATCGACATTCACCAGGCCCGCCTTGGTGATGATTTCGGTGATGCCTTTCACCGCCATCCGCAGCACATCATCCGCGGTGCGGAAGGCTTCCTGCAGGGGAGCGCCGGCGATGGCGTCGCGCAGACGATCGTTGGGAATCACGATGAGCGTGTCCACATGCTCCGCCAGCTGGGCGATGCCCTGCTCGGCCTGGCGCAGGCGCTTCCTCCCCTCAAACCCGAAGGGCTTGGTGACGATGCCCACCGTGAGAGCTCCGCAATCCTTGGCCACCTCCGCCAGGATCGGCGCCGCGCCGGTGCCAGTGCCACCGCCCATGCCCGCGGCGATGAACACCATGTCCGCCCCTTCCACAGATTTTTGCAAGTCCGCCCGGGATTCCTCCGCCGCCTTTTGACCAATGAGGGGGTTGCCTCCCGCCCCCAGACCACTGGTGAGGGCTTGGCCCAGCTGAATGCGTTGGGGTGCGGCGGATTGCAGCAGAGCCTGGGCGTCGGTGTTCAACACCCAGTAGCCCACCCCCAGCAGATCTGAGGCAATCATGCGATTCACCGCGTTGCTGCCCCCTCCTCCCACGCCGATCACCTCGATGCGTGCCGTTTGGCTCGGAATGATCCCACTGGCGGTCGACGGGGTCTGGCTCATCTGAAGGGAAGCTTGCGGAAACGATGTCGGTGAGCGGAGGTCGCGTGGCAAGACACCACCGGCCGCTGGCATCATCGCTGGCCGCGATGGCGCGGGAGTGGCCTCGGGAGGGGTGGTGCCGTTGCTGGGTGGCTGCATTATGTCTTCAGAAGAGGTACCCGTCTGTCACGGGAGAAAACACCTTCACCCGGATCGTCTTCCCACGCAATCCCTTGTGTGGAATGGCTTGCAGAGCCTAGGGGTGGGGTCTGGAGGGGGGGCGGGCCCAAGAAGAAGGACCATTGGCGGTGGTCGCGCTCGTGCCCTGAAGATTAAGTTCCGGCTGTTCGGGGTCGGTCAAGTCGATGCTGAAGGGACGCTGACCTTGGAGGCGCCCGGGGAGGTTGCGGTTGAGGTGGGCCACCACCTCCAGCCGCCGATCCAGTTGGGAGTCCTCGGGACCCAGGCGTAATGGACCGAGTTCCTTGGTGGTGAGCCACAGGGTGCCATCAGGCTCGAAGCGAATCTCCCGCAACCCCGAACCGATCAGCTCCCGGCTCGCCAACACCTTGCCCAGGACTGGGCGGTGCCGCTCGTTCCAACCGATCACCTGGATCGATGTCCGCCCCACCAGCCGCACCCGCGACCGGCCGTCGGCGTTGATCCACCGACCTGTGCGATCCACAAATCCCGACTCCAGCCCGTTGGTCCCCCGGCGTTGGGCACGGGCCACCGCCTCCCGATCAACCAGCTCCACCCGCAGGCGCGGCGGCAGCATGAGTCGGGTCACCCGCACCCGCTCCACCGGGAGGGAATTGGCCAGGGCGTTGCTCACCAGGCGAGGTTGGAGGGCGAGCAGAGGTTGGGGGAAGCGCAAGCGAGCCGCCTCGATCACCTGGTCCCGGCTCACCAACTGGCTGCCGCTCACCTCCACCTGAGCTGGCCCCTGGAGCATCCAGCCCTGTCGCAGGAGGACATAGCCGAGTCCCGTGGCGAGCCCGGCGTACACCAGCAACCGCCAGACATCCCGCAGGCGCTCGAAGCGGCGTTGCTGGCGCAGCTGGCGGCGCCGTTCGACTCCAGGAAGGGTGGACGGGGTGGGGGGGGAGGATCGGCGCGTCACAGTTCGCATCGGGCGCGGGCCATCAGTTCGTTCATCCAACGCCGGGCGCGCTCGGCGTCACTGAAAGGAAGATCCTTCCGCAAGCCCGCTCCCACCAGCCGCAGTCGGCAAGCGCCCTGGCTCTCGTCCGTCAGGGGAGCCTCCCCGGAGCCCAGGGAGAGCAGTTCGGTGAGTTCCAGCTGTTTGATCTCAAAAGAATCCAGCTCGCGGAAATTGCCGGCCTCAAAGGTGGCCCAGCTCAGCACGCCATCCACCAGGCGCGCCGCCCCCGCGGCGTCGAGCTTGGCCAGCTCGGCGTCTTTGGCCCAGTCTCGAAAGAGACGCTGGCGTCGGCGCTCCAGCCAGCCAAGACCGGTCAGCAGAACGAAGATCAGTAACAGGGGCAACCAAAGGAGTCCTTGACCCATCGCCTTATGCCGCGTTCCGCGCAAACTTCGCGGATTCTCTCGCGTTCTCCAGCAAATGGTGGAGAAGCTCTGTCAGGGGGACCCCACTGGCGGCCCAGAGCATGGGATACATGCTCTGACTGGTGAACCCGGGCAGGGTGTTGATCTCATTGAGCCAGAGGTCTTGATCCGCCTCGCTGAAAAAGAAATCCACCCGGGCCAGGCCTGAGGCTCCCACCGCCTCGCAGGCGGCCACCGCCATGGCGCGAGCCCTGGTTTGCGTCTCCTCGGACACGGGGGCGGGAATCAGGGTGTGGCTGCGACCCTCGCTGTACTTGGCCTCGTAGTCGTACCAATCCGCGTCAAAGCGGATTTCCCCGAGCACCGAGGCCCGCAACGACCCCGGAGGCCCGAGAACGGCACATTCCAGTTCGCGGGCGACCACTCCCCGTTCCACCACCAGCCTCGGGTCCAACGCCGCGGCCGTGCGCAGTCCCTCCAGAAGGGTGGGCCGGTCGATGGCCTTGCTGATGCCCACCGAAGAGCCAAGGTTGGCCGGTTTGACAAAGCACGGGTAGCCCAACGTCCCCTCAATGCGCTCGAGCAACGCTTCCGGGGGGCCCTGACCATCGGCCAGGGTCAGCTCGCCCCGCGAAAGGTTGAGGTAGGGCACCTGGGGCAGGCCGGCGGAGGCGAAGGCCGCCTTCATGGCCTGTTTGTCCATCCCCACGGCCGACCCCAGCACGCCGGAGCCCACAAAGGGAACCCCCATCAGGGTGAAGAGTCCCTGGATCGTGCCGTCCTCCCCGTTGGGGCCATGAAGCACCGGGAACCACACGTCCACCTCCAGGGCTCCTTCCGGAAATCCCTGGAAGCCGGGGCGGGCTGAGGACGAGGGCGGATCCCCCGTCTCTGGGGCGGCCCCCCGCGCCAGCACCGCTTCGGCGATGTCCGGTGGCCACCAGCGTCCCAAACGATCGATGTAGAAGCACAGCGTCTTGTAGCGCTGGGCATTCGCCTCGTCGCGCAGCCCCGCCAACACCGTTTGCGCTGAGCGGATGGAGACCGCGTGTTCACCGGAGGCTCCCCCGAACACCAGGCCAACCAGGGTGGAGGAAGGAGCATCGGGCATGGCGGCTGGCGAGGGGCGGTGCGCAAACGGTATCAGTGATGGGAAGGAGCACCAGGGGCCCCGGGCAAGGTTCAGCGCTGAATCACGCCAAGCCCCCCCAGCAGTCCGGCCGCGGCCATCATCCACAGGGGAGACAGGCGGGTGGTGAGCACCAGGACGCAGACGATCAACGACACCGCCGCTCCGGCCGGATTGGTGTCGGAGAGTCGAAGGATGCGCACCCCAACCGCGAAGAGCACCCCCAGGGTGATGGGGCCCATGGCCCGCTCAAAGGCCAACCGCCAGGGCGACTGGCGAAACCGATTCCAACTGAGGCACACGGTCACCACCAGCAGGGTGGAGGGCAGCAAGAGGGCCACTTCGGCCAGCACACCCGTCAGCAGAGCCCAGAGCGGGCCATCCCGCCAGGCCGCGCCCATCCCCAAAAGACCCACCAACATGGAGCTCGGGCCTGGGGCCGCCTCCGCCAGGGCGTAGAGATCATTGAACTGCTGGGTGGTGAGCCAGCAGAACCGCTCGACGCTGAGGTGGTGATATTCCGTGAGCAGGGTGTTGCCGCCTCCGATGGAGAAGAGGGACAACCCCAGAAACGTGCCCATCACCTGGAGCAGCTGGCCCAGGTGGGTGAGCGGGGCCGGCTCGCAGGAGCC
Source organism: Cyanobacteriota bacterium (assembly GCA_046309395.1). GTDB lineage: Bacteria > Cyanobacteriota > Cyanobacteriia > PCC-6307 > Cyanobiaceae > Cyanobium. The sequence goes on from JBKCPG010000183.1 coordinate 13,630, forward strand.
CGCCGCCCCGAAGACCACCTCCAGTCCCAGCCCCAAACCTCCAGCGAGCGTCACGGCCGGCTCTCCTCCTCCTCCTCCTCCTCCCCGGGCCAGTACCAGAGCATGGCCAAGGGGGACACCACCAGCAGCAGGGGCACAAGCCGGACGCGGAAGAGCTCCATCGCGATGAACATCCCGGCGGCGAGGGCCAGTCCCACGGGGTCGGCGCGGTAGGTGGGCAGGATCTTGAATCCCATCGACAGGGCCAGCCCGGCGGCCACGGCCACCATCCCGGCCAGCACCCGATCCACCAGGGGCATGCCATGAAGCTGGAAGTACAGCGCCCCCACCCCCATCAACAGGCTGAAAGGCACCAGGAGCATGCCGGCGAGGGCCACCAGCGCCCCCCGCGGACCGCGGAGGTAGGCCCCCACATACACCGCCAGGTTGATCTGATTGGGCCCCGGGAGCAGGCGAGCCAAGGTGAGGCCGGTGAGGAAGGCGTCGTTGCTCATCCAGCCTCGTCGCTCCACGAGGATGCGCTGACTCCACACCGAGAGCCCTCCGCCAAAGGAGGAGAGGGCTACCGACAACAACCCCGCGAACAGCTGGGGCAGGGTGGGCGCCGGGGCCGCCGCTCGATCAGTCATGCACGAAGTGGGGATCGGGGGGCAATTCCCCCTCCTCATGGAAGGTGGGGTCGAGGGGATCGGGGGCCGCGTAAGCCTCGGCGGCGTTCCAGTCGGCCTTGAATGTGGCTTTCAACCGCTCAACCACCTCCGGCGCGTCACTCTCGATGCCCAGTTCGCGACGCAGATCAAAGGCGCTGCGGTCGATGTTCATCGAGCCGGTCTGGGCATAGGCGCCATCCATGAGGATGAGCTTGGCGTTCAACTTGAGATGCTTCTGGCGCCGCACCTTCACCCCGAAACGCCGCATCACCCTCAGGGAGGAGAAGGTGTCGTAGATGTCCCAGTCGCTGATGCCATGCTTGCCGCCGCAGAGCACGCGCACCTTCACCCCCCGTTCCCGGGCGCAAACGATGCGCTCCAGGATCACCGCGTCCACAAATTTGGGGTGCTGAATCCAGAGGGTGCGCTGGGCCGAGTCGATCAGGCGGGCCATCTGGCCCCGGCTGTGGGCGCTGCTCCACACCAGACCAACGCTGAGATCGGGTGAAAAAAACGTGCGCCGCCAATCGGCCTCAAAGCCTGCGCGCACCTGGGTGACAACATCCCGATTGCGGCTGATCACGCCGTAGTCGCGGGTTTCGTTGAAGTATTTATCGGCAAAATTGAAGGTGGAAATCAACACGGCCTCCCCGTCGATCAGCATGGATTTCTCATGGGTGACCGGAAACGACTCACTGGTCCAAGCGGTGGTGATGCCCCAATCCCGCAAGCGGGCAAAGGGCTCATCGTTCCATCGATCCCCCCCGGAGGTGTGAGGGTTGAGCATCACCCGCACCTCCACTCCCCGCTCCTTGGCGCGCCGCAGGGCTTCCATCACCAGCTCCGACTGCAGCTTGAATTGCTTGAGGAGCAGCTCCCGGTTGGCGCGATTGATCAGCTCGATCACCGCGCCCGCGCCATCGTCAGGCATGACCAGTAGCTCCTGGTGGAGATTGCGCGGAGGGCCCATGCAACGCCTGGGAGAGGCAAGATTCGCGAAAGCTTAAGGGCTCTCTTCTGGGGCGAGCGGTTGCGCGCCAAGGGAGAAGGCGCGCACCGCGTCGATGCGCACCCGCACCAGATCTCCTGGGCGGTGGTGGCCGCCCCGTCCATCGCTGGCGGGGAAGAAGGTGAGGCGATTGGTGCGGGTGCGGCCCATCACCTGGTCGGTGTCCTTTGGATTGAGGCCTTCCACGAGAATCTCTTCAACCCGGCCGAAATAGCGAGCGTTGCGCTCCTTGGCCTTGCGCTCCACCAGGGCGTTGAGTTCCCGGAGCCGCTCCACCTTCACCTCCTCGCTCAGCTGATCGGGCCAGTCGGCGGCGGGAGTATTGGGGCGGGGCGAGTAGGCCGCGGTGTTCACCTGATCGAAGCCGATCTCCTCGATCAGATCGAGGGTGCGGCGGTACTGGGCATCGGTTTCGCCGGGGA
>JBKCPG010000184.1:0-3147 GCA_046309395.1 Cyanobacteriota bacterium
GTGATTGCGTCACCCCCTCCCCCAGTGTTGCATAAATACAACAAAGTGTTTCACAGTGTGAAATTATGCAGTTGTGCAGTGCGATTTAGCTTGACAAGGTGGAAGAGACAGTGTAGGTCCCTATTACACCACCACAGTCAGACTTAAGCAAAACTTAAGTATATTTTCATATCGTGAAACAAAAGCCCCTGCGTCCAGGCAGCAGACCTGGATAATCGAAGACTCAACAACAAAAAGGAGCAGTCATGCAAACAGCCTACCTAGCACTAGTACGCCATGCTCTAGGGCTTGGTTATACCATCTCAGTTTGGGATGGTGAGGAATGGCAGGTCAAACGCAGCTCAAGCATCAAAGCTATTACCGAAGCAGTGAAGTCTGTTGACGAAGCCGAGCTGCGGTTCCGAGACGGGGACAAGATTGTAGGATGGGCTCGAGTTTCCGCATTCGGTCTTGAGCCTGACGAGACAGTCATGGATCACTCGCTGCAGCCCTGGCTCGAAGCTTGGTCAGAAAAACAAGCAGCCTAGCTGATCGAATTACAATCCGTACTTTTTAATTAACCCTGGAGAAAACAATGAACTTTTTCAACGCAATCAAAAAAGCTATCAGCTCACGCAAAACCCTGGACAATCGCCAGGGCCGATTCTTGACTATTTACCTGGACAATGGGCAGCGCAAAAATGGTAAGGTCCTGCAGCCAGGGTATCTTAGCAGCAAGGTCCAGCTCGCATATGGTCCAGTGATCAAGGTCCGAAACAACCGAATAAACCTAGTCGCTACTGATCACGCTATAGTAAAGCTGGGCTAGACTGTAGACCTAGGGCTTAGGTATACCCTGAACCCTAGAATGTACAGTTTACTAACCTGGAGACAGTAACCATGAGCTTTGAAACGAAGCAGGCAGCAATCACTCGCAAGGGCCGAGAATTTTTCAGTGGCCTAGGTGGACCGATCCGCAGCAAAGCAGCAGCAATCAAAATCACTGGCAGCTTGGGTAAACCCTCTAAAATGCCTGGGCTGTCTTACGGCATTTCCGCTGCCTTGTGTAAGGTGGGCGCAGCTCTAGCGAAAATCGAGGGCAGTACCTGCAGCGGCTGCTATGCCCTGAAAGCGAATTATCAGTACCCTAGTGTCAAGGCAGCCCATGCCAAGCGAGCTGCAGGACTGGATCATCCGCAATGGGCTGATGCAATGATCTACCTGATCGGCAGCTCAGGAGAGACCTATTTCAGGTGGCACGATAGCGGGGACCTCCAAAGCTTTCAACACTTGTTGAACATTGTGAGCATTGCGGAGAAGCTGCCCAATGTATCGTTTTGGCTGCCTACCAGGGAAAAGGCACTTGTTCTGCAGTATCAACGCAGCTTTGGCAGCTTTCCCTCTAATCTTGTGGTCCGAGTATCGGCAGCTATGATCGACTCAGCAGCTCCAGCAGGGTTCCAGCACACCAGCACAGTACACGCCAGGGCAGCAGCTCAGGGGTATAGCTGCCCAGCTCAGCAGCAGGGCAACAAGTGCCAAGACTGTAGAGCTTGCTGGGACGCTAGCGTGTCGAATGTATCGTACCACCAACATTGAAGGAGAATTTGAAAATGGACTACTGGCTTGCGTTTCAAATAGCTGGGCTACTATTTGCCCTGGGCGCTGTCGTGCAAATAATGAAACCCTGGAGGATCAAATAGTGAACCTATGGCAGAGAGCTGAAGATTTAAACCAGCGCCTAGCTGCAATCGAATTTAAAGCTGATGCGGCTGGCATTGATCCCTGGGACTATGCTAGGGAGTATGGTAACCTATGCGATGAGCTGGCAGAGCTTCGCATTATACTTTGGGAGGCAGAGAGCAATGAGTAGATCGATTGGATTCAAGGCAGACAATCCCAGGTCAATAGAATGGGAGAGCAGGGACTGCGCAGTACGCGCCAGCTCAATTGCTATGGGTTTACCATATGCGGATATTCATGCACGCTACAAGGCAGCAGGCAGGCGAGACAAGCGAGGTACCTGTACTTCGATTATGTCTCGCATACTGAACCATATATCAGAATATAGATTCTCATCATGGGAAGCGCCCACGCTAGCTCAATTTGTTGCGCAGCACAAAGCAGGGCGCTGGGTTGTGTGTAGCCACAATCACGCATTCGCAGTAATTAATGGCGTGGTGCATGACGCAGGGCCTATAGGGGCCAGGACTAGGGTCCGCAATGCATGGCGGGTAGCATGAGGGAAATAGTGGACTCAATTGTAGGGGCTTTACTGTTTGTTATTATCTTTTTCGGTACAATCGCTTTGTCATCAATTTAACTGGAGCTTGACATGAAAACTAATGACTTGAAAAAAGGCAGTATCGTAATGCTAAGCAATGGCTGGAAAGCTATGATCGAAGACAATATGCGTGGTGATATTCGCATGGCAACAGTGTATGGGGATTTCACAGAGATGGGCAGCGTGTACTCGCATGACATCTCTAAGGTCCTAGTAGCTGGCGAATGGCACAGCGTAGAGCACACACCAGCTCAGCTCAAATTAAAGCAGCGTGTAGCTGCAATGGGGTTTTAATATGCTCATGTATATAAAAGAAATAATCATGGCACTGGAGCAGCTCTCGCCTTATCAGCGTGGGTTGCTTTTCTCAGAGCTGGCAGAGACTAAGCCAGTGCTAGCTGATAACATTAGGCAGATTATCGAAGAGACTTTAGAGGAGCTGAAATCATGAGCTATATAGGCCAGGAAGACTGGGTGCATATTGATACCCACAATCAGGAAGTAGACCGCCTTGAAGAAAAGGTAGCAGAGCTTGAGCAGGTCATCGCAGAGATGCAATTCGATGAGGCGTATTTGTGCGCTGACATTATTGAGCTGCGCTGGAGATACTCCGATTACAAGGACATGCACGAAGAGCTGGAAGAGCTGATCAGGTGGTGCGGCCCAGACAGCACACGAGCTGCAGTGAAAATGTTGAACGAGAAATTCCCCAGGAAGACAGGCACTGAAGACTGGGGGATAACATGGCTGGACCTCTGATAGCTGTCATAGGGTTAGTGTATTTGGTGGTGTCGGTGGACCTATTGATCAAGGGGCATCATGGCCTGGGAATCGCTTTCCTGGGCTATGCCCTTGGCAATGTCGGCCTGACGATGGAGGCGATG
>JBKCPG010000185.1:0-12397 GCA_046309395.1 Cyanobacteriota bacterium
CCGGGCATTTCCGATCCCGGAGAAGCGTTGGTGGCCGCGGCCCGCGAGCACGGGCACCCCGTGCTCTGCGTTCCCGGACCCTGCGCGATCACCACGGCCCTGGTGAGCAGCGGATTGCCCTGTGATCGCTTCTGTTTTGAGGGTTTTCTCCCCCCCCGCGGCGCCCAGCGGCGGCAGCGGCTGGCGGCATTGGCGACAGAGGAGCGAACCCTGGTGTTGTTCGAGGCGCCCCACCGTCTTCTGGCCCTGTTGGAGGATCTGTTGGCGGTGCTGGGCGACCGACCGTTGCGGGTGGCCCGGGAACTGACCAAGCGCCATGAGGAGCAGGTGGGGCCGACGGTGAGCGCTGCTCTGGCCCACTTCCGCGTGCACCCGCCCCTGGGGGAGTGCACGGTGGTGCTGGGTGGCGCCCCCGCGACCCCGCCCGTGTGGGAGGAGGAAGCGCTGCGGGAGGCCTTGGCGGCGCTGTTGGCCGAGGGCCACAGCGCCAAGGAGGCCAGCCCGCGCTTGGCGGAACGCACCGGCCATCGCCGCCGAGACCTTTACGCGCTTCTGCATCGACCAGAGGTGGGCGAGAGTGGTGGGTCTGTGCCGTCTTGAAGGGCGATGGTGTTGCTACGGGTGCGCCTGGTGGTGGGCAGCCTGGTGGGGGCGGCTCTGGTGTTGGTCGCCGTCTGCCTCGGTGCTCAAAATCTGAGCGATCGGCCCTCCCTTCAGTTGGGGGTGGGGCGCACGGCTCCCCTGCCCAGTGGCTTCCTGCTCGGGATGGCGTTGGCGGCGGGCCTGTTCAGTGGCGGCGCCGCCGTCGCTCTGCTCGGCGATGATGAAGAGCGGGAGGAGGCGGGGCGCTAAACGCCGACCGGGCACGGGACTGTGGCCTGCCGGCGCGTTGGTGGGGCTCGTCTGAGCGATCGCCTAATGCCCCCCCGGCAAGGCGTAGAGCGCACCTTCAATCACTACCCGGCTGATGCCCTGGGCGCGCAGGTAGGTGGCGGTTCGGCCCAGGAGGCCTGGATCGGGCACTTTGATCACGCGCTGGGTGCGGCCGCACTGCCGCTTGGCCTGCCGCGGGTTGGTGAAGAGCACGAGGGCCTGCAGGTTCTGCTCCTCGGTGGGCAGACGGCCCAGTTCGGGGATGGAGGCCAGAGGGAGGGCCTGGAGTTCGACGGTCTTGTCGACCAGAAGATAGGCGCAGGAGGGGAGGTGGGCCGGGCTCCAGGGGGCGGGAAGGGTTTCCCGCTGGTCATCCACCGTGATCGGCAAGACCGCCACGGCGTGGAAGTCGCCCATGGCCTGGTTGGCCTCGTCGTCGTCGTCGGGGCCGTCGTCGTCGGAGGTGAGCAGGTCATCGTCACTCTCTTCCTCTGCCGCGAAATCATCGGCGTCGTCGATGGCCAGCACCGTGGCGGGCCCGTCCTCCGGCTCCAGCGCAACGTCCACCTCGGCCTTGAGAGGTCCGGTGGCCCCGGCGGTCGATTCACCCGCAGTCTCTTCAACATCCGTGGGGAGTGGGGCTTCCTGTTCGGTGGCTGGGGCGAGAGGCTCGTCAGCGAAGGCCTCGGCGACCTCCCCCCCAAGTGAATCCGAGGGGGACGCGAGGGCGGGGCCATCTTGAGAGGCGGGCTCGCTGGCGATAGCCAGGGGGATCTGCTGATCGCGTCCGCCCTTCTTCTGGCGCCGCTCCAGCAGGGCCGCGTACTCCTTGGGTTGGATCTCCGCCCGCGCCAAACGGGTGACCGTGGTGGTGCTGCAGCCGTAATGCTCAGCCAGCGCCTGGGTGCTTTCCCCCTGGCGAAACCGCCGCACCAGCTCCTGTTTTTGGCTGTCAGTGAGCCGGGCTGCTGCCATCGGGCTTTTGAGGCACGGTTAACCATCCTAGGGCTTCCGTGGCTGGGGGTCGGATCCCGGAGCTGGCAAGATGGCCCTGGGCTCCCTTAGCTCAGCTGGATAGAGCAGCTGCCTTCTAAGCAGCCGGTCGCTGGTTCGAATCCAGCAGGGGGCGTTTCAGTCAGGGGCTTGATTTTTCAGCCAAGAAGCCTTGCTGCGACAGGCTTTTAGGCTGACCGGCACTGCCGAGCCCTGCTCGCCAGTGCCAGGCTGTGAGAAGGACCTTCTCACATGCCAGCGGTCCCGGAATGGGATGTTTTGCTCCGTGGCGGGGTCCTGCGGGCCCTCGGCCAGAGGGGCTGCAGAAGCGGCTGGACGGTCTCGAATTTCAGGGGACGGGCTCGCCTCCACATCACGGCCCGATCCGGCGATGGGCATCGCAAGCAGCTGCTCCTCCCCTACCCGTGGGAGTCGGACCAACTGGAAGCCATCCGCGATGGCGTGGCGGCGGTCTATGAGGCCTTCCAGCACGGAGTCCCGCTTGAGTTGGCCATCGCGGAGCTGGGTGCAGCCAAGGCTGAGGCTGATGCCAGGCGCCAGGCAGAAGCCCTGGTCAGCCAGCCCTCAAGCCTTCAGGCCAGCGCTACACCTCCCGCAACTCCCAGCCGATCGATTCCGATCGACTGGGCTGACTTGGTCCGCCGCTACCAGCAGCACAAACTCCGCAGCGGCGAAATCAAGGAAACAACCTGGGATCGTCTTTACAAGCCGCGCATGGCGGCGTTGGTCCTCAAGACAGCGGAAGGGCCACCAGCAGCCCGCGATGACACCCAGCTGCTGGAAGCACAAGCTGGAACCATAATCAAAATAATCGCAGCAACTGCAGCATCCGCAAAGACGCCAAGACATCGCGGCCGCTGCCTCAGGGGCCCAGGCCTGCCCAGGTGGGCTGATCACAACACAACAGGGATGATCCAAAAAAGTTCAGCGAACGAGCGGCACGATCGCGCTGATGCTCCAAGATCTGACTGATCCAAAGCGAATTCTTGATCGAGGGCTTGTATGGGGGGCCTCAAAGATCGGGCGGCATGAAGAGCCTCTCCCCCAACGCAAAATCGGTCCCGCAGGCCTGGTACAACAAGGCAAGGTGTGGCGGCCCTGCGGCATCAGGATGGGGAACCGCCAGGCGTCCAGGGGCGTCTGGCGGCTCAGTGTGGCTGGGATCACCGCTTGGTTGATGATTCCATCCATCGCGCGGCGGACTGACGGCGATGATTATGCGTCATCATATCTAATCATGTATTCTTCTTCCACGCCAAGGCGAATGACCATATCGCTTCGAGGATAGGCACAGCAACGCAAGATATAACCATCTTTCACCGCTTCGTCACACAGCCCATTGGGATTTTCGTCATCGCTGTATTGGAAATATGTACCGCTGATCACCAGTGCGGCACAAGAAGTGCACGTCCCACGCCTGCACACAACACCCATTTCAATTTCTGGATTCTCCGACATTGCGGTCCACCAGATGTATGAATCTTCGGGAACGGCCATCGAGCGGCCATTGGTCTCTGGCCGCACAACATCGTCTTGGATCGTGACTCGGTGTAGCGTGGTGAAAGGTCTACTCCAATGACGCTGTAAAGAGGTTGCCTGGAGGTGGGTCAGAGCAATACAAGTTTCTTTACTTTGATCCCATGAAACTCCTCCGAATCCTGCGCCATGAACGAGCCCGCTGCGGCATCGCTGTTCGGCCCCTTTCCTGGAGCGAACCTCCCAACACCTTGCGCCTGTTGCCGCTGATGGTTGCTCGTGCCGTCAGCGCCTTCGTGGAGATCGACCAGGCACCGCGGTCGATGCCGCGTTCAGAGGTCAGCCGTAGCCTGAGCGGTCCCTCTCACACCCCCCAGATCTCCTCCAGATCCAACTCCAGCCCCTCCACCAGCTCGCTCCCCTCCAGCCGACTGACGTTCTCCAGCCGGTTTCCCCTGCCCCGCTGGCCGCCCCGCCAGATTTCCGCCGCCCGCTCCTGGGGCAGCAGAAGCCAGCCGAGGCGAGCGCCATTGGCCTGGTAGAGGTCCATCTTGCGGCGCAGGGCGGTGAGGCCTCGGGGGCCTTCATCGCTGGGGCTGGCCAGCTCCACCACGAGGTCGGGGCAGAGGGGCGGGAAGCCGCGGCGTTGCTCGGATGTGAGGGCCAGCCAGCGCTCTTCCCACACAAGCGCCGCATCGGGGCTGAGCACGGAGTCATCCGGCAGGTGGAAGCCACCTGAGCTGTCAAACAGTCGCCAGCCCTTGTGGCGCCTGCAGAACACCTGCAATTGAAACAGGAGCTGGCCATTGCGGTTGCTGGTTTCCCCTCCGGTCGGCGTCATGGCGATCAACGCTCCATCCGCGGCAAGTTCCAACACCGCCTCCGGATTGGCCTGGCACACCCGCTGGAACTGATCCGGCGTCAGCCGCACATCCCAGGGCAGCAGCAGCGGCGTGGGCTCAAGCTCAGGGGGCTGGGCGGTTGCGGGTGGGGGCACCAGGGTCATGGGCTGGGCCAAAGTTGGAAGCATTTTACTGGCGTCAGCGGTTGCCAGGCCATCGCTGGGCGTCAGCGGGCAGCGTGATGGCGACGATCCGGGTGTCGACCAGATCCCCGCTTTCGTGGTGGGTGGCTGGTCTTTCCAGGCGCAGGGACGGATATCCCGGATGTCCTCAGCCCAATCCCCGCATGGATGGCCCGCCTTGGGACGTGTGGTCATGGCTGAATTAGAGGAGAGCTGGTTTCGCTTCTGTTAAGGAAGACAAAACTCAGCAAAGCGTTACAATTATTGTCTCTCAGGGAAGTGAAGTTGTGACAACCAATGCACCAGATCTTTGGTTCTTAAGCCTCAACCGTCTGCAGCCTGCAGAAGTGGAGATGGCACGAAGGCAGAAATAAAGGGGGAATGAAGGGGGACTTGGATCGTTCTGCACTATTCAACCAAAGCGTTCGGGTCGAGGTCCGAACCGTTCGCCAGGCCCCTGGCCTCCCCAGAGTGATCTCTACGCCTCAACCATTGGCTGTTTCTTTTTGCCATTGCGCGACTTGCCGGGCTTGCTGGCCAGAACCGAAAAGGTGCTGATCTCAATGGCGCGGTCGGGGAAGACAGCCCTCACCTCCAGATCACCACCCATGGCCTGGACAAAATTGCGCAGGGTGCTCATCAGCATGTCGGCCCGATTCTCAATCTTGGAGATCTCGGCCTGCTTGACGTTGAGGTTTTTGGCCAGTGTGTCCTGAGTGAGTGAAAAGGCCCTGCGCAGTTCCGCCAGGGTCATCTCCTGCCGCAGCTGCTCCTTGCGCTGCACAATGCGCTCGCGCCGCTCCGGGCTGAGGTCCTTGGTGAGTTCAGAGAAAGAGCGCGTCATGGCTTGGGAGGGGATTGCAGATTGATGAGGTGTTCGTCGTAGAGCGCGTCCGCCTTGGGGATCATCGTTTTGTAGAACCGCTTGTCCTTGCCGGACTTGTTGCCGCCGATCAGCGGAATGGCGCTGCGGCTGGGATCAAAGGCATAGAAGACACGCAAAGGGTCACCATGGGACTGGGTGCGCAGCTCGCGCATGTGGCTGTGCCTGGAGCCCTCCACTCGCTGAGCTCGCCCCACCAGTCCTCGAAGACAGCGGTCTAGCAGACATCCCACATCCAGCATTCCCTCCATGGAATGCCTTAGGGGCTTGGTCGCCGCTGTCAAGCCGCGTCGCCCAGGGGCCAGCGCAGCGGAAGCGCCGCAGGAGCGCACGACCAAGCGATGCAAATGCCAAGCCTCAAACAGGTCGGCCGTTGGCTCTGGCGGCGGGTTCCAGCTTGCACAGGCCACAGGCGCGTCCCTTGCCGTGACGAAGCGCCCCGCAGCCACTCGGATGGAGGCGCACGAGAGTCGCCCGCCCGGTGAACTGCTCACACTTCGGCTCACACCGGCGCAGCCTTTATGACTGGACATCTTCGCCAGTGGTCAGAAGCTGCTGTGGCGGCCTTTAGGCCGTCGCCTCGATGGATGGGTTGGGAGGCACATTCACGCACGGTGATGCCATGGTGTTAGCGACCGCACCACTGCTTCTCGCAAGGGATTCCATTCCCGTCGCCGTCCATCTTTGTACCGGGGCAGTTGGCTAGAAAGTAGTGTGCTTCGGCGCAAGACTTCATTTGGGAGCAGTACCGTCGACCGTCACAACTGAAGCCGCTTGAAATTTTAGGCGCCGCAGGAGCAACCTTATTTGGGGCTGAGACAGCCACTGCCGTGCGGAAACTCTGCTCTTCGGCGATCAATTCTTGAATGGTCGGCGGTTTCCGAACTTGATCAGCTGGGCAGGTGCCGTGCTGATAGGTGACCCTGCTGTTAACCAGGCACTTGTTCGATGGCGCAGCTACGGCTCCAGAGGTGGCGAGCACAAGACCGGCAACAAGGCTGAGCTTGGATAAGATTTTAGGCATGATCGTGTGGATGGGATGGTGAAGTAACTGTAAGCGATTTAGCGTGATCAGGCTGTAAAAAGCAGTGACCCCGCGAATGGAAGCGGCTGGAAAGCCACTGGCATCTTTGGCTGAAGTCGGATACCTGCCATAGCCCCCCAGCTGGTATCAGCCCCCTGCAGCACCAACCGCTTGGCCCCCAGGAGCCGTAACCGAAGCCGCAACAATTGGCAGCCGCTCTCTCAGGTCGAGCAGCAGGCCCTGGCCGCAGTTCGGATGGCAGCGCCCCGGTGACTTCAACCCTACCGGGTGCGCCACCCTCCACTCCCGGCACGACCAGCTGCAGCTCTGTTGCTCCTCGATGGGGACTGGGTAACTTCAGGACAGCCGATCGGGCCAGCGCAGCGGTAGTAATTAGGTATGAAATCCTCATAGGGGACCTTGCTGAGCAGGTGGCGGATGCGTGTAAACGTTCCGTCAAACGTGGCTAACTTGCCATTCGCGTCTGCGTCGGCTCGCTTAATCATCAAAGTGAAGCCCCCTGTCCCAGAGGCGTTCACTCACCGGCAGCTGCGCCGCTTGCTTTGTGTTGCCCCTGCAGCCGCCGTTCCAACAAGATCAGACCCACCACCGTGGTGAAGCTCACCATCAGCACCAGGGCTGAAAACTGCACGGCATTGATCACCCCAGCCGCCAGGGCGGTGCTGGCGAAAACCAACCCCGGCAGACCGCGTGGCATCAACCCGTAGATCACCAGCCAGCGGTCGATGCCGTTGCGCCGGTCGTTGGCGTTGATGCCAAGGCCGCAGAGCAGCTTCGAGACCACCGCCAGCAGCAGCAGGAAAAGCGCTAGCACCCAGGCCTGGCTCTGCAGCAGGCTGCCCGCCTGTATCCGCATGCCGACGCTGATGAAATAAAGGGGCAGGAACACCTCCGAGAGCAGCGTCAGCAGCCCCTCCAGCCGCTGCGGTTCAGGGTTGAGGCGATTGAACAGCACGCCGCCCCACAGCGCCCCCAGCAGGGAAGTGAGGCCGCTGGCCTCCCCAACCCAGGCGGATCCGATCATCAGAATCAGCACCGTCAGGGGGCTGCTGGGGGGGGCGCCACCGCGTTGGCGCCAGAGGTCCGCCAGCACCACACTCGCCGCCGCAGCCCCCAGACCAAGGACCATCCCGGGCCACTGTTCCAGTTGCTGCCCCCCAAGGCCACCGAGAGGCTCAGCAGGCCGATGGCGGGCAGGTCGTCGAGCACGGAGACCCCGACCAGCAACCGGCCCGAGGGGGTTTGCAGGGCGCCCCGTTGGGCCAGGAGCCGCAGGGTGACCCCAGTGCCAGTGGCGGCCACGCAGGTCAGACAAAGCAGCGCCGTGGCCGGTGCCATGCCGAAGCCCAGCGTCAGCGGCCAGTACCCCAGCAGCGGCGCCAGGCAGCTCAGGGCCACCAGCCGCAGGATCGTGCCGCGCCGGGAGGCCAGCAGGTCGCCGCGCACCTCCAGGCCCACCTGGAAGAACAGCGACAGCACCCCCAGTTCCGTCAGACCGCTCAGCGGTTTGATGGCAGCGAAGGGCAGCACGCTGTTGCCCAGCACAAAGCCGATCACCAGCTCCACCACGATCGCCGGCACCGCCCAGCGGGCCATGGTGCCGGCACTGAGCCGGGCCAGGGCCAGCCCCACCAGCAGAATTAATAGTGTGGTGAGCACGGTGGGTGATTGCAGGATGCTGGCTGCGCCTGGCTCTGATGCTGCCAGTCAGCCTGCGGGGGGGAGGCACGATCCTGGTTGGAAGGGGTTGTCGAGCGCCACTGCTGGTGGGTGTCGATGTCCATGTCAACTTGATCGGCTGCTACGTCACCGATGAGGTGTTGATCGAGGGCGGTCCATGCCGTGGCAGACCAGTTGACCGCCGAGCAGCTCAAGCTGGGCATGCTGCTCCCGCCCCAGTTCGAGCCAGCCAGCATCAAAGGCTCGGGATCCTAGGACCGCTGCTGTGTTGGTGTTGGGGCCTCCCCTGAATCCGTGGACAGGTCTCTATGGGTTACGCCATGACCATCAGATTGTCCAACTATGATCAACCCCACCAAGACCAGACGCCAGTTCACGGAGCAGCAAAAGCAGGAGGCCGTTGCCCTATTCATGCAGGAGGGCCTCTCCTGCAATGCGGTGGCCCAGCGCCTCGACCTGCACTCCAGCAGCCTGGCCCGCTGGGTTCGCCAGGCCCGTATCGGGAGCGGCCAGGCTGGTCCCAGGGACCACGGCATCCTTACCAGCGAGGAGCGCACTGAGCTCAATCGCCTCCGTAAGGAGAACCGGGAACTTAGGAGGGAGAAGCATTTTTTCAGGCTGGCGGCAGCGAACTTTGCCAAAGAGCAGCTGTCGCAGAAAGGTTTCGCCTGATTGATCAGCTTGCTGGTCGGCATTCCATCTCCTGGCTGTGCCGACAGCTGGATGTGGACCGCAGTGGCTACTACGCCTGGCGGCAGCGGCAGGAGGCGCCGGGGGAGCGGGCGGCGGACAACGCTGTGTTCTCCGCTGAGATCGAGGAGGTATTCGAGGAGCACCGGGGCCTCTACTGCACCCCGCGGATCAATCAGGAACTCCGTGCAGCCGGCTGCCATGTCGGGCTGCATCGCTTCGCTGGGCTGATGCTCCTCAACGCGCTGAGGGCCAAGACCCGCTAGGCGTTCCGGCCCTGCATCGAGGCCAGCAGCACGGCCTATGGAGTGGTGGACAACCTGCTGCAGCAGGACTTCCAGCCCCCAGCCCCGTACCTCTACTGGGCGGGTGACATCACCTACATCCGCACCAGCGCTGGTTGGCGGTACCTATCGGTGTCGCACCGAGAGGTGCGCTGGCCCGTCCTTCACGATCTGTACAGCTGCCGTGTTGTTGGCTGGAAGCTGGCTCACCGCATGGAAACAGCCCTGGTATTGGAAGCCCTCAACAGAGCCCTGGGCCACCGCCGGGTGGTACCGGAGCAATTGATCATCCACACGTACCAGGGCAATCAGTATGGGGCCTTCGACTACCGCAAGCTGCTCCGGTAACATGGGATCAGGTGCAGTATGTCCGCCAAGGGATGTTGCTGGGATAACGCAGTTGTGGAGAGCTTTCTTACCCTCAAATTTGAACTGGACCTCGATGACGATGCCAAAACCTGTTCAATCCTGCTCAGATCCTGAGGTCATTGGCCTTATGGATCGAGGGCTACTACAACCGCGAACGCCGCTATTCAACGATTGGTTTCCTCAGTCCAATCAATTACGAGCAATGCCTTGGGACAACCCCTACAATCATTCCTGTGAAGCACTGAAACCTGTCCACGAAATCGGGGGAACTCCAAATTTTGTATTGGCATACACGTGATGGTATCGGTCGTGGCATCGGCTACATGCTCAAGAGAATCAACAACTCTTTTGATGAAAAGTTTGAATTGAATTGTTCTTTTTATGTTATGATAGTATGTTGGGTACGATTAATAATTGTTCTTGCGCATAAATTACACCTTTTACTGTAGCAGGAGAGGTTGTTGGAGATGTAGCTGATATGGTAAAATGGTTTGCGAAGTACGATTTAAATTTGAATTGTGCAACAGTTAAATGATCAAATAATCTTTCATAATCGCAGCATTTACATAGAAGAATTTACTTGTTAACACTATGAGGTATATACTCTGATATCTGCCATTAAAGTTTCATAAAGGTTAACAGGTGAACTTTCAAATGTTATCTCTAAATAATAATCGCCTGAGGTATCCATGCTAGGAAATATAGCAATATCCGGATGATCAGCACTTAGTGATTGATATCCTATTTCGTCATCAAAACCATAATCAACACTTTTATATAATCTTACACCCATTGTATCAGATGGACTAGTCGCTCGGTTAGGTCTTACATATGAAGCATTTGATATTGCTACAGTAACATTTTGTCCCGTGAAAACAGAAAAATGTGAGCTTTCGGGTAATCTTGTCGTAATTTCAAAGTATGAATCTAAAACGAGCGTGCCACCCGAAATTGAAAATGTATTTAAATTTGGAGTTCTTCCCCGTAATCGTGATCCAACTTCTATTAAATCTAGTGAATGGTTATATACCTGTGATCCATGCACATCTGTATCACCGTCAGCAGATCCATCATTAACTTCCGAATAAGAAGTCCTTCCTGTCCAGGCTCTTACTGGTCTACCACTGTAATATGCAAATTCCTGTGCCAAATTACCTTCTTCTGTGTCTGTCCCTGTATTGCATGAATCAAATTGTATTGTTGCATTGGGTGCAAATCTGGTACTATTTATATTATGCACTTCGGAAAGCGATAATCCATAGTTCGGTAATCCGGCGGCTGACCATCCATATCTTAATGTTACCGATCCGGCTAATCCATGACTGTAAAAGTTCATTGTCCTGATACTATTTGCAGGAAATTCTCTTTGTAATATTGTGTAAAGCGGGTTGCTTGGTGTTAACCAGATAAGGCAGCCGTTCGAAACTGAAGATTCAATTATTGACAAGTCTACACCACCTTGTTCATAACCTGTGCGTTCAACTATCCAGACTGTATTTGCATCTACTCCGCGATACTGTGCCGCATTCATGAATTGATAAGGATGGTTTGACTGTATTTCTGCAGAACTTGGAGACCCTATAACATATACATTCAGGTTTCCGGTTCGTTGCTCAATGCATGGAGTTCTTTGTATGGCTTTAAAAGAATTCTGTTGTATCGTGTGCGTCAGTTCATGCGCCAGTAAGTGCAAGCCTCCAATTGAATCAGGATTATACTGCCCTTCATTAAAATAAATATCATTGCCAACTGTAAAAGCTTTTGCATTCAGTTCACGGTTCATTTGAATGGAGTCGTTGCCTGCATGAATTCTCACATCACTAAAGTCGGCACCAAACCTACTCTGCATAAATGTTTGTGTATTGCTATCCATGCCACTTCCATTTCCTTTGCTCAAATATATTTGATTACTAATTGCATCAGATGCTAAAGTTCTTGCTAATGATTCATTTCGTTGAATTAAAGGTGCTAGTGGTTTTCGTTGCAGTTCTTCTTCGTTGCATTGGCTGATTTTACGCTGGATGAAATTTTTATCTGGCATGTGCATTATAGCATCTGCCATTGAATCAGCTTCAGACTCAAGTGGATCTTTCGTAACACCTATTGATAATTTTTTCTGTATAACTCTTCTTGGCAAATATTCTGTGCAAAAATCATTTAACTGATTGTCCAAATCTGCTTGGACTTTGGGTGCTCCATTCGGAGATCGCTGTACTTGCTCCTCTTCTTCACAACTCTCACACATTGCCTGAAGTGACTTATCTTCTTCTAATGCTTCCTGACGCTGAACGATCGGAGTAATCGATGCTAACAATGGTTTTGCCTGAACCTCTTTTTCTTCTTCCTCAACATGTTGCTGAATGTTTGGAGTTGCTGGTGGAGTCATGCTCATCACGTGTTCAGCAACTCGATCCGCCTGTTGCTCATAGACATCGTTGAGTTGTCCGACCGTTAGCTTCGCCTGAAGTGGCTTGAAGAAGGTGCGACGCATTCCACCCTCGGAAGGAGACTCCTTGTTCTTGTGATTGCCCACTGCAGTTGCTTCAGGAATTCCTCCTATACCCACCTGCCGCCGAAGTTCCCCACCACAAGCCGCATCCCCAGTAGCGCATGCCGTGCCCAGAGGCATCGCTGACTTCTCGGAGGCTGTCATAATGTCGACAACCCCGTCGGATACCCGACCTTCGGATTCTTGGGGAGACCCTAACTTGTGGAGCTTTCCGGTTGGGGCCTTTACGACGGGGGCGAGACTGGCCATGGAAGCAGCACCCAGAGGAGCCTGGCCCCCTTGCAAATACAACGGCATTCCCGCAGCGGCCCCCTTTAGGCGTTCATTAACCCCACGCTCACCCTTGTCCTGCTCGGAGTTATCATGCTGTCGCTTGTGTGGTCGAAATTTCTGGGTAAACATCGTGTTCATAGCTCTAACCCCTCAGCGACAGAAAGTCAATGCTACAGGCAACACCTGTCCTAACTTAGCGTACTCAGCCGCCAGGCCCTGCAGCAAATCCGGCGCAGCGATCGGTCGTGCCGCCGCCCGCGCCAGCACCGCCGCCGCC
>JBKCPG010000186.1:0-4392 GCA_046309395.1 Cyanobacteriota bacterium
CCCTTGGGGTGGCGCCGGATGGCGGGGGGCTGGGGTGAGCTCCACACTGGCCACTGCCTGCTGAGTTGGCCCGGCGCCACCCCAAGGGAGTGGCTCACCACCGTCACCACCCGGGTGCGTTTCGCGCCGCTGAGCGAGGCGGAGATCGCGGCCTACGTGGCCACCGGGGAGCCTTTGGCTTGCGCGGGGGGCTTTGCCCTGGAGGGCCGGGGGGGCTTGGTGGTGGAGCGGATCGAGGGCTGTTTTTCCAACGTGATCGGGCTCAGCCTGCCCCTGTTGCGTCGCTGGCTGGTGAGCTTGGACGGAGAAGCGTGAAGAGTTCCGCCCATCTCGGCGCCCTTCCCATCAAGCAGAGCTCCCGCTGATGGGAATGGCCAGGGCCAGTCTCGCCCTGATCACCGTTTCCATCGCCCTTGCCGCCTACGGTCCCTTGGGGGGTGGAGGACCAGGCGCCGGCTGGCTATGGGAAGCTGTTTGGCGTGTCGGGGACCGGTCGCTGGGACTGGAGCTGTCCTTCCGCGACATGGCCACCCTTGAAGATGGCTCCGCCCCGCCCCGCCCCGACCACCGATTTCGCTGGAGCCCCCCTTCTACGGCAGCCAGCTGGCTGGATCCACCGCCGCCAGCCCGCGCCCCTTGTGCCGCCACCTTCCACGCGCCCATGCGCCAGGACGTTTCAGTGGCTCCCCCAGCCAGCGGGACCGGCGCACCATGGATGGGGGCTTCCATGACAACTCCGGCGCCGTGACTGGCCAGGAGATTCTCTCGGCGCTCAACAAGGGATTGGGGGAGCGGGGACCGGCCACCAAGGCCAGGGTGATTCCGATCACGATTGTCAACCGTTCCAGAAGCCGGTGAGAACCGCCGTGGAGAGGAGCGCCGCTCCCCTCAAGGCGTCTCCGGCGGCGGTAGGGGTTCCGCGCCAGCGGTGAAAAAGCGCGCCAGGGCGGAGACATCCTCATCGCCGTGGCCCGCCGCCATCAAGGCGTCCTCCATGGCGGCCACCGTGCGGCACACCGGCAGCTCCAGCCCCGTTTCCTCGGCGGCGGCCAGGGCGATGGCCAGGTCCTTGCGGTGCAGAGCCAGGCGGAAGCCCAGGGGGAAGGTGCCCGCCACCATGCCGGCGGCCCGGTGCTCCAGGGCCCAGGAGCCGGCGGCCCCTGGGCGGAGCGCGGCGCGCAGGGCGTCCATCGGCAGACCCAGCCGCTGGCCGAGGGCCATGCCTTCCGCCACCGCCGCGTAGCTGCCCGCCACCAGGATCTGGTTGATGGCTTTGGCCTGCTGGCCGGCCCCGGCCGCTCCGAAGTGGGTGATGGCGCCCCCCACCACCTCCAGCAGGGGCCGGGCCCGCTCCAGGGTGTGAGCCTCGCCGCCCACCAGCACCGAGAGCGTGCCGGCCCGGGCGCCCTCGGTGCCGCCGGTGACGGGGGCGTCGAGCCAGGCGACGCCGTCGGCGGCCAGGCGCTCCGCCAGGCGGCGGGAGCGGGCGGGCTCGATGGTGGAAAAGTCGATCACCAGGGCGCCCGCGGCCAACGCTTGCGCCGCCCCCGCCGGCCCGAAGAGCACCTCCTCCACCGCCGGCCCGTCCCGCAGGCAGAGCATCACCACCCGAGCCCCCGCGGCGGCCTCCGCCGCACTGGCCGCCCCGATGGCCCCCGCCGCCACCCGGGGGGCTTCCTTGGCTCGCGTGCGGTTGTGCACGGTGAGGGGCACGCCGGCGGCGAGCAGATTGGCGGCCATCGGCGCCCCGAGGGCGCCAAGGCCAAGAAAGGCGGCGGGGGGATGGGCCATGGCGGTGGAGGTGGCAGCCCATCCTGGGCTGCCCGGGGGCCTGGTGGGGGGGCTCCGCAACTCCGGCAACATCTCCCCTCCGCGGGCCCTCGCCCTCTAGACGATGGGCGTGCGCCGCTCCGGTGTCACCCTCAACCGCCGCGATCTCCATGGGGGGAGGTGAATCGGGAGAATGGCGAGCGGAACACCCAAAAACATCCGCCTCGCCATTGAGGTGCATGGGGTTCACCCATGTCTGGGTTGATCGCCGATCTACCGCACCGGGATTCGGGAGCCATCCAGTGGCGGCTGGAAAGCCGCACGGTGGTGGTGCCCCGAGTGTCGTCGGCCATGCCGATCCCCATCTCACCGCCATCGCTGTCGCCGGGCAAGGTGATCAGCGAGACGAAAGAGGGAGGAACGCCGATCTTGGCGAGACGTTTGGCCAGCTTCAGCGTCCGCTCCCTGTTGAGCATCGGTGCGTGGCGAGGATCGGCTGAGATTCCCACCGTTGGCCAGTCAAGTGCCCAGAAGGAGGAGGAGATGGAGGAGGGTTGGGATGGGGGATGACAGCCCCTCAAGGATGGGAGGGCGGGATGGTGGCCGCTTGTGATCAACGGAGCTTTGGCTATTTTGTGGGAGCCACTGGTGAAGTGGATCGCCAACGACCTGATCGCTGTGATGGAACCCAGCCCCTCCCAACACCCCATTTTGCGGTTTTGGTCGACCGTGGTGCTCCTGGTTTCCTTTGGCGCCGTGGTTGTGGTGGGAGGGGTGTTTTTCGCCTTGTCCAGGATGGGAGAGGCGCCCTCGACCCCAGCCGACAAGACCCCCGA
The DNA here is from genome assembly GCA_046309395.1 of Cyanobacteriota bacterium. Taxonomy (GTDB): domain Bacteria; phylum Cyanobacteriota; class Cyanobacteriia; order PCC-6307; family Cyanobiaceae; genus Cyanobium. Next base: position 2,607 of record JBKCPG010000186.1, read on the forward strand.
GCCCCAACCCGCCGATTCGCCGGCCAACAACTTGCTGGACATGCCCGAGGGCGCCAACGCTCCGAAACCCGCCCCCCTTGTGAAACCTGAGCCAGAGGAAAGATCCTCCGCCGAGATCGAGGCGGCCTTTCGAGGCATGGATGGGGGCGCTGTTGACGAGAAAGCGGAGGAGCTGCCAGTTGGGGGGGGAGACGATACGCTTTCTGAATCGGAAATGGCTCCAAGGCTCTTCATTGGCCATGGAGAAAGTCTTCATACGCGAGTATGTCGTTCCCGGGGAGTCGGTTGATGCCTGGACTGAAATGGTCATCCACCAAGAACATGTTGTGCCCACAACAAAACTCAAGCCGGCTGAGCTGGCGGAAATCAACCGCATTGCTCTCAATCTCGCTTGTGAAAATTTGAGGTGGAAAATCAACAAGCTCAATGCCAGTTTGGTCTTGTTTGAGTGGTCTCATGATGGCTGTCTGCGGCAGCCCCCTCAAGAAGAGAGATCTCTTTACAGAGTCACGAAAACTGGCTTGTGTCGTTGGGGATACGCCACAAAATCCCCACCCATGACCTCCGCAAATCGCAAGCTGGCCGACAAAGACCTGCTGGCCATGCCTTGCGGCTAGGACAGGGAGCGCGGCGGCTCCCTGTTTTCCCACGTCTCCATTGAGGAGCGAAAACCGCCTGTACATCCTCGGCGGCGGATCCGCGGGCTGGCTGACCCGGCGCTCGCGGAGCTCCCATGGCACCTTTGAGGTGCTTGACGCCAGGGTGGGCAGACTCTCGCCGCCAACGGAGCGGCCGCTGTTGGAGCGACCGCGCGACAACTCAGGCACCTCACCACAAAGGCCTCCGGCCGACTTCGTCTACACCAAAAACCGCGAACGGCTCCTCTTCCAGGACGTGATGGGTGCGTTCCTCGAGAAGCTGATGGGTTCGCCAGAGGTGACACCACCGCTGAGGGAGGAGACAGCCAATGATGGCATCACCACCGGCCACGAGGGCGTCGCCAAGTCGTTCCATTCCCGCCGGGGCATCGAGAAGATTTTTGGGTTGGATCGAGCCGCGGGCTTCTCCGAGGGAGCAGGAACGCAGCGAAATGCGCCAGTTCAAGCCGTGCGGCAAAGAAAATGCCAGGGGCGTGTTTAGCCCGCATGTGATCGTCGACAAGTGGATCCGTCTGAGCAACATCCTCAAGGCGCAGCCTGTTCAGGGCAACAGCGGTTGAACTGGCCTCAACATTCCCTCCACCCTTGGCTTCGGTCAACAGCCTGAACAGCTCAGTTCGGGCGTTGCCCGGCCACGAGCGCTGGACGCGATCGCTTAAAACGTGTCTTGCGCCTTGTTCGGGATGCTGTGAGCCGCAGCCAGTTGTGGGGTCGAGGGCTCGCCGCCTGCTTGTTGGCGGTGCCGCTCGGCTGGCTGGCCAGTGGATCCGCTCCATTGCGCGCCGCCCCCAGCGAGGCGGAGGAGGAGGCCAATTGCGCCCGCGTCAACCAATTCGTGGAGGCCAATGCCGCGCCGGCTCTGGAGGCGCTCGATCGCTTGGCCCGGCAGCGCTATGGGCGCGGCTTCACCGAGCTCACGCCTGAGCAGGTGGAGGTGGTGGCGCGCGGCTCCACGGTGAGCGGGCGGCAGATGACGGCGGACTTTTACACGTTGCTGGGTGAGCCGAGCGACAGCGAGCCGCGGCGCGATGTGATCGCCGCCCGCGATCGCCGGCTGCCGACGCCCGGCTGCGCGTCGCTGCCCGTGCCCAACGCCGCCCCGCTCAGCGTGGAGCCGCGCGCCACCA
>JBKCPG010000187.1:0-5884 GCA_046309395.1 Cyanobacteriota bacterium
CAGGGGAAGACGGGTGTGTATATTTCTTTCATGAGGAAGATGGGAGTTCTGGATGCCACCTTCCGGTCGCAAGCAAGGCTTCAGACGGCGCTCAGAGTTGTCCACCGGAACACGCGACGGATCTGAGGGGTGCTGAGGCCATGTCGCGAAAGCCCGCAACAACACAAGTTCCACGTCAGCCAACCACAGGGCCTCCGCCGAGCGCCAGGGGTTTGAGACGCGGCTGCTTCAGCCACTGCTTTGAAGTCGGCAGCGTCCAGCAGGGTGGCTTCTGGGATCACGATCAAGGTGGGCTCATCCTGCCTCTCTAGAACCGCGAGGCCCCCAATCAATGCCTCTTTGCTGATCGTTGAGGACCCAGCAGCCTTGCCGACGGAGACCACGTAGCATCGGCCGCCCCCATTGCGGAAGTAGAAATCAAGGCTGTACCAGAGCAGCCAGGAGGGCCGAATGCTCAGGGGAGCTAACTGATCGGTGGCAGGTGCCGGCCCTACAGCGTCCAAATAGAGTTTGGGATTTCCGTTGCTATCCAGCTTGACTTTGTAGGGTGTTTCAGGCGTTGTTCCGAACAGGCTTTCAAAGTCTCGCAGAGAACCGCTCTCTTAAACTCTCGGGCTGTTGCTACGAATTTGCTCGCATAGCCGATGAAGGCCGGGATGGCTGTGGCCACCTCGGCCACCGAGGATGGCAGGAGAGCCACTTCCTCAACATAAACACCGGGAGAGAGGTAACTGGCCATGGCTCAGAGTTGGGGTGGGGGATTACGGAGAGGAGTGATGCTTTAGAGAGCGTTCTGGGGCTGTTGTTACGGTAAGGAGAGAACCCTGCATGGATGGCCAGGGGGTGATCGCTTGGAGCGGAATCGGTACACCTTGATTTATGTGTTTTCAGCCACCAGCCTTGTGCTGCCCGCCCGCAATTCCGCCGCTGCGATGGCTTCTGCGGGATGGGCGCGCCTGCCGCCGCGACCTTTCCCACTGACAGGAACTTTTCATGGTGTGCCGTGATGCAGAGCGTGCAGTGATGGAATGCGTGCAAGAGCCATGGGCGGAACACAGGATTGGATGAGGGCGTCAAGCTCGATACGGGTGGCGAGGGTAAGAAGGATGGCGTGGCATATTTCTAAAAAGCTACTTGAAGGCGTTCCTTGTTCTGGCCGTCTTTGCAAAAGTCATTGTTCTCATGGTCACAAATTGGGGCCAGGTCTGGATCGGAAATTCTGCTTATCCGCATCAGGCTGCGGCGCTGGGAGGAGATCAGGCGATGCCAGGAGAGATTGCGCTGCTGGCCTGGCTGGTAGCCAGTGGGGGCAGAATGGTCGCAGCGTTTGCCTTGGCCATGGCTGGAGCCGCTGCCGCCCATGAGTCAGCTGCTGCTGCCCGTCAGGGCACCGGCCCAGAGAGAGCCCGTGCGACGCGCGCCAACGGTGATCCCCAGCGGGGCCTGCGCGGGCCCACCCTCGCCGCCGCTGATGCGCCCGCCGCACTGGACAGCCTGAGCCGCCTCCAACAGCTGGCCGATGCCAGTCCCCGGGTGGCGCAGTTGCGGCGGCTGCAGGCGCTGGCCGATGGCCAATTCGCCCCGGCGGCCCAGCTTGCGGGCGGCCCAGAGGAAGAGGAACTCGTCCAGGGCCAATTCGCTAGCGCAGAGCTTCAGCCCCCGCTCCAGCAGGCGCCCCGTGCCAACAACACCGGCCTGCCCAACCAGCTCAAGAGCGGTATTGAATCGCTGTCAGGCCTGTCGATGGATGACGTGCGGGTGCACTACAACTCCTCGCAGCCGGCCCAGCTCAACGCCCTGGCCTATGCGCAGGGCAGTGATATCCATCTGGCGCCCGGGCAGGAGCGGCATCTGCCGCATGAGGCGTGGCACGTCGTCCAGCAGGCACAGGGCAGGGTAAGGCCGACGACACAGATGAAGGATGGGGTGCCGGTGAATGACGATGTTGGGCTGGAGCGTGAAGCGGATGTGATGGGCTCTAAGGCTCTGGAAGGTAGACAACGTGTTGTCGATGCTCATCACTCTATCTCCGTGCCCATCGAGACAGCACAGTCAATTGATCGCGACGCAACGAATAGCCTCGGGGTGAACGTGGCCAACAACGACAGCGCCCCGTTAGCCAATGGCAGGGGCTCTGCCCAGCGGGGGGGGGACGAGATGCAGAGAATCGCCGATCAGTGCCCTGAGGCGGCGTTGCCGAGGCAGGTGCACCTGCCTCGGCGCGAGGCCGGCCACGGGCCCGTACGTCTAAGTCGTGGCAACACCATGATGCATCATAAGCCTGCCGCAGCGGGCCTCGTTGCACAGCTCAATATCACGGTCAACGAAGGCAAAGAAGGCAAAGAAGATCTCGACATGTACGGCTTCATCGCCGCCTTCCGCAACCAAGTCGATATTGTCCGCTATGCCAAAGATGGCTGCACAACGGCGGAGGCGCTGGTCAGTGCAGTCTTCAACAAGCTCGACAGCCAGACATTCGACAACCGGAGGCAGCTCCAGAACCGCGTCATCAAAGTGGCCAAGAGTCTGGTCCCCCCTAAGCCGGCGGCGGTGGCCGCCGTAACCGATGAGGCCAAACAGCAACCGGCGCCCAGCGCCAAACCTGCCGTCATCCGAGGGCCGCTGATCAACGAGGGCAAAAAGTACATAATCCACAACGACTTGGTTTATCTCGACTTCAAAAACACAGACCAGCTCTACTGCAAGCTGGGCCTGCTGGCCAACGCCGGGCAAGTCGAGCTGCTCAATACATTCGGGGCTCTGATTAACAAAGTCACCTCGCACGCCAGGCAGGGGAAAGTCGGCCCGGAGGGCTTGGCGAAGACGCTTTCTGCGCTGTTTTCGCCCTGGGGGCAAGGCGACGTGAATGCGGCCTTCGATGAGACGGCCGCCTTCGATGCGTCCGCATCGAAGGGCGGCCCGCTCGTGGGCATCAACGTGAGCGTCAAAGGTCTGATCGGCGAGCTGGACGCCTTGTTGCACGCTACGCAAAAGCCGCTGATGGACGGCGAAACCGTATTCAGCGGCTCGTCCTACAAGGACGAAGACGCCGATGTGGAGGAAGACGTCGACGTGTCCTACATCGACGCCCAGGGCGTGCTTCACCTGGTGGAGGCTGCCTATGACGACAACGTGCTGTGGAACAAGGTGCGCAGCGGCGGCCGGGACAGCCAGAAGGCGCGCTACAAGCACCTCGCGGGCAAGTCGACCTCGCTCTTGCAAACGCCGGTTGATCGCCTCACAGACAAGCAAGCCATGGAAAAGAAGATTACCGACGTCGTGTTCAGCTACAGCATCCCCGAGGCGGGCTTCGAACAACTTCTCACCTGGAAGGAAGCCGATCTGAATTCACTGCTGCGCTTGCTGGGCAAAAATATTTCGGTGCTCGTGAACGGCGAGCGGAAGAACGAGGAGATCATGGCCGCCGCGAATCCCAAGCTCGGGGTCACCCATTAGCCGCCCGGTTGCAAAAGCGCACAGTTGACCTTAGGTGCGCACCGCGCGCCCATCTTTTCTTCTGATCACACAAGCTCCGGGTCAGTTCTTGCCTTTTGCCCCCCCCTGCAACCCTTCGCCCATGTCCCGCCCCCTGCGCATTGAATTCCCCGGAGCCATCTACCACGTCACTTCACACGGAGACCGGCGCGAGCCGATCTTCGAGGACGACACCGACCGCGACGCCTTGCTTGGTGTGGTGGAGGAGGGCATGGGGCGCTATGACGCGCAGGCGCTGGCGTACTGCCTGATGGGCAATCACTATCACTTCGTGCTGCACAAGCGGCAGGCCAACCTGTCGCGGCTGATGCGCCATCTCACTGGCGTGTACACGCAGGCGTACAACCGCCGGCACGGCAAGGTGGGGCACCTGTTCCAGGGCCGCTTCAAGACCATTCTGGCGTGCAAAACCCGGGGTCAGGTCTTGCCTTTTGCCCCCCATCTGGCGCCCGGTCAGGGCTCGTACCTGCCCCATGAGGCCTGGCACGTGGTGCAGCTACCCCAGGGCCGGGTTCAACCCACCCTTGACGTGGGCGGCACGCTGGTCAACGACAACCCGGGCCTGGAGCACGAGGCGGATGTGATGGGTGCCAAGACCTTGCAGCGCGCCCGCGCGCCGCGCTGAGGAGCCTTGCGGTTTCTTCTTGCCCTTCCGGGGCTTTATTCCAGTCTGAGGTATTCGCCATGAACAGCCGTGCCGACAGATTTCGCCACAGCCACAGCGCCCCGTTGGCCAAAGGCAGGGGCTCGGCCCAGCGGGGCGGGAACGAGCTGCAGAGAATCGCCGATCAGCGCCCCGAGGCTGCGTTGCAGCGGCAGGTGCAGGCGTGGGGGGATGGAAGCGAGCGGGTAGGGCATTTGCGCGGAAACCCGGGGTCTTGCCTTTTCCCCCACCCCCGCAATCCTTCGCTCCATGTCACGCCCCCATGGGAATCGAGTTCCCTGGAGCGAACTACCACGTCACCTCCCGCGGCGACCGGCGCGAGCCGATTTTCGAGGTCGACAACGACCGTGCCGCCTTGCTCGGTGTGGTGGAGGAGGGCATGCGGCCCTATGACGCGCAGGCGCTGGCGTACTGCCTGATGGGCAATCACGATCACTTTGTGCTGGACACGCGGCAGGCCAACCTGTCGCGGCTGATCCGCCATCTCAATGGCGTGTACACGCAGGCGTACAACCGGCGGCACCGCAAGGTGGAGCACCTGTTCCAGGGACGCTTCAAGGCCAGTCTGGTGAACCGGGATGCCTACCTTCTGAAGGTTTGCCGTTATGTGGAACTGACCCCTGTGCGTGCGCACATGGTGACCGGGCCGGGGGGTGGCGCTGTGTGAGGACAGCTTGCGCCAGCAACTCCCACCTGGGCGACGATGCCTTCGCGAGCCGCGTGCAAGCCCTTGTAACAAGGGTAACCGCGAGTCGGCCTTTTCGCCGCCCGCCTACCTTTCACAAAATCTGTGCGCACATAGGCTGTGTTAACTTGATGAATTATTCATGAACATCACCCTTTTCGCTGACGAGAAAATCATCGAACGCGCCCGCAAGGCAGCGCAAGCCATGGGCAAGAGCCTCAATCAGGCGGTGCGCGACTACCTTGAGCATTTCGCCGCCGGCGAAGAGGGCCTGGACGCCGAAGTCGAAGCACTGAGCAGCCTGGCCGGGCGAGGCAACTCGGGCGAACAGCGCATCAGTCGCGATGAGATCTACGCCGACCGCCTGGAGCGTCAGCGTGGCGCGTAGCTTTATCGACACCAACATCCTCGTTGAAGCCGATGATGCTTTCGACCCGCGCAAGCAACAGCTCGCGCTCGACCTGCTGGTGGATTTGCGCGCCCGCCAGGAGGCCGTGCTATCGACGCAGGTGCTTCAGGACTACATCGTCACCGCAACGCGCAAGCTGGGTCTGAAGGCGCACGTTGCTCGCCAGCGCGTCACGCAATTCGGACGCTTTGAACTGATCCAGCCCACGCTGGCCATGCTGCTGGCTGCCATGGATCCGCAACAGAATCACAGCCTCTCATTCTGGGATGCGCTGATCGTGCAGACGGCGAGCGCAGCCCGTTGCACTGTGCTCTACAGCGAGGATCTGCAGGCAGGGGCAAGGATTGGCAACGTTCTCATTATCAATCCCTTCACGTGACTACCGCCGGCGTGCCAGGCATGCAGGCTTTTCCTGCGCTTTGCCGCCCCTCCCAGGACACCCAGAGCCAACAGCATCTTGGCGAAGGCTCCTGGCTCCGGGATGGGCGCGGCAGGAATCGCCTGGATGATGGCCGAGGTCACGTTGCCGACACGAAGCTGCTCGCCCCGCGCTGGCCCGAGCTGGTGCTGAACCTGGCCAGGACTCGGCTGGAGCGCGGCCTGCAGCAGCCTGAGCACTTCACCCATCCAC
>JBKCPG010000188.1:0-15391 GCA_046309395.1 Cyanobacteriota bacterium
CTTCTCAGCATCCCCCCCCGAGCCCCCGGGAGGGATGATCAGAGCCTCCTCCCCCGTGCTTGGCCCCAGATGCTCAGCGTCCCGCGAACGCTCCGCCACCTGATGCGGGGGGCCATGGAGAGGGCCTATCCCGCGGCGGCCGCCGCGGCCCGGTCCGCGGGCCGGCCCTTCGATCCCCAGCTGGAGGCCGCGAGCAAGCCGGAGTTTGGCGATTTTCAAGCCAATGGCGCCCTGCCCCTGGCCAAGCCCTTGGGCCTGGCCCCCCGGGCCATCGCCGCGGCCGTGGTGGAGCGACTGGCCGACGAGCCAGCCTTCGCGGCCCTCTGCCTGCCGCCGCGGATCGCCGGGCCCGGCTTCATCAACCTCACGGTGCGCCCCGAGGTGCTCGCCGCCGAGGCGCGGCGCCGGGTGGGGGATCCTCGCTTGGGGGTGCCGACCGCCGAGGGGCCCCTGGCCCCGGTGATCGTGGATTTCTCGAGCCCCAACATCGCCAAGGAAATGCACGTGGGCCACCTGCGCTCCACCATCATTGGCGATGCCCTGGCGCGGGTGTTGGAGTTTCGCGGCCACCCCGTGCTGCGACTCAACCACGTGGGCGACTGGGGCACCCAGTTCGGCATGCTCATCACCCACCTCAAGGAGGTGGCGCCGGAAGCGCTCGAGCGGGCCGACGCCGTGAACCTGGGCGATCTCGTGAGCTTCTACCGCCAGGCCAAGGCGCGGTTTGACGGCGATCCTGGGTTTCAGGTCGCCTCCCGGGAGGAGGTGGTGCGTCTGCAGGGTGGGGACCCCCTGAGCCTCAAAGCCTGGACCCTGCTGTGCGATCAATCCCGACGGGAGTTTCAGAGGATCTACGACCAGCTGGGCATCGTGGTGCGGGAACGGGGCGAATCCTTCTACAACCCCTTTCTGCCGGCGGTGGTGGCGGATTTGCGAAGCGCGGGCCTGCTCGTGGAGGACGCTGGCGCCGAATGCGTGTTTCTCGAGAGCGACAAACCCCCGGTGATCGTGCGAAAGAGCGACGGCGGCTTCAACTACGCCACCACCGACCTGGCCGCCATCCGCTACCGCTTCGCGGCGCCGCCCAAGGGCGATGGGGCCCGACGGGTCATTTATGTCACCGACGCCGGCCAGGCCAGCCATTTCGCGGCGGTCTTCGCGGTGGCTCGCCGGGCGGGCTGGGTGCCCGAGGGCGGCCGGCTGGAGCACGTGCCCTTTGGTCTGGTGCAGGGGGACGACGGGAAAAAGCTCAAGACCCGCTCAGGCGACACGGTGCGCCTCAAAGACCTGCTGGATGAGGCGGTGCAACGGGCGGAGGCCGACCTCAAGGCCCGACTGGCGGAGGAAGGCCGCCAGGAAGACCCCGCGTTCATCCACCAGGTGGCCACCACCGTGGGGCTGGGCGCCGTGAAGTACGCCGATCTGGCCACCAACCGGATCACCAACTACCAGTTCAGCTTCGATCGCATGCTCGCCCTCCAGGGCAACACCGCCCCCTATCTGCTCTACGCCGTGGTGCGTCTGGCCGGCATCGTGCGCCGGGGGGGGGAGGCCGCCGCCGCGGAGCTGGTGCCCGATCCCCTGGTGTTCAGCGATCCCCTGGAGTGGGCCCTGGTGCGCGAGCTCCTGAAATTTGACGCCGTGATCGTGGAGGTGGAGGAGGATCTGCTGCCCAATCGCCTCTGTGCCTATCTCTTTGAACTCAGCCAGGTGTTCAACCGCTTCTACGACCAGGTGCCCGTGCTCAAGGCCGAAGGGGTGGAGCGGGCCTCCAGGCTGGCCCTCTGCCGACTCTGCGCCGACACCCTCAAACTGGGGCTGGGTCTGCTGGGCATCCCGTCGCTGGAGCGGATGTAGAGCCGTCTAGATTCGCCCCTGCTCCATTCCGTTCCATGGCCCAAAGCGGCGTTGACGCCTGGAGTGCCTCCGACAGCGCCTCCCTCTACGGCCTCGATCGCTGGGGCGAGCCCTACTTTTCCACCAACGCCCTGGGCCATGTGATGGTGCAGCCCCGGGGCGAGCGGGGGGGCTCCTTGGATCTGGTGGAGCTGGTGAAAGGGTTGCAAGGGCGCGACCTGGCCTTGCCGCTGCTGATTCGCTTCGACGACATCCTTGACGACCGGCTTGAGCGGCTCCACGCCGCCTTCGGCCGAGCCTTCGCCCAATACGGCTACAGCGGCCGCTACCAGGGGGTGTTCCCCGTGAAATGCAACCAGCAGCGCCACGTGGTGGAGCGGCTGGTGGAAACAGGCAGGCGCTGGCATTTCGGCCTGGAGGCGGGGAGCAAGGCCGAACTCCTGATCGCCCTGGCCCTCCTTGATGATCCGGAAGCCTTGCTGATCTGCAACGGCTACAAAGACCGCCGCTACATCGAGACCGCCATCCTGGCTCGCCGGCTTGGCCGCCAACCGGTGGTGGTGATCGAGCAGGCCGATGAGGTGGAGCGGATCATCGCCGCGAGCCACGACCTTGGGGCGGCCCCCCTGATCGGCCTACGGGCCAAGCTCTCCGCCCGCGCCACAGGCCGCTGGGGAAGTTCGGTGGGGGAGGGGGCCAAGTTTGGCCTGGCCATTCCCGATCTCCTCGCCACCGTGGAAGCCCTGCGCCAAGCGGAGCTCCTGCCAGATCTGCGGCTGCTGCATTTCCACGTCGGCAGCCAGATCAACGACATCGCCGTGCTCAAGGACGCGCTCCAAGAGGCCGGCCAGATCTACGTGGAGCTCAGCCGCCTGGGGGCCCCCATGGGCTTTCTCGATGTGGGCGGGGGGCTGGGCATTGATTACGACGGCAGCCGCACCGCCACCACCGCCTCCACCAATTACTCCCTCCAGAACTACGCCAACGATGTGGTGGCCACGGTGCGGGAGTGCTGCGAACCCAAGGGGGTGGCCCTGCCCACCCTGGTGAGTGAGAGCGGTCGCTCCATCGCCAGCCACTTCAGTGTGCTGGTGTTTGACGTGCTCGGCTGCAGTCAGGTCCCCGCCTCATTCACCGCTCCAGCGGCTGAGGAACCCCTGATCGTGCGCAATTTGCGCGACACCTTGGCGATGATCGGGGCGGTGGAGGGGTGCGATCCAACCCGCCCGGCCAGCTGCGAACCCCTGCAGGAGGCGTGGAACGACGCCATCAAATTCAAGGAGGATGCCCTCAACGCCTTCCGCTTGGGCTATCTGGACCTCAAGGACCGCGCCCAAGCGGAAGCCCTTTACTGGGCCTGCGGCTTGGAGATCGCCAGACGCTTGGAGGAGATCCCCTCTGGCACCCCCATCCCGGACGACCTGCGGGGCCTGGGGGCCGCCCTGGCGAGCACCTATTACGCCAACCTTTCGGTGTTTCGCTCCGCCCCCGACACCTGGGCCATCCAGCAACTCTTTCCCGTGATGCCGATCCATCGTTTGGGGGAAAGGCCCGATCGATTGGGACGCTTTGCCGATCTCACCTGTGATTCGGATGGAAAACTGGCTCGCTTCATCGGTGCCGGCACCGAGAAACCCCTTCTCGAACTCCATGCCCTCCAGCCCGGAGAGCCCTACTGGGTGGGGTTGTTCCTCGCCGGGGCCTATCAGGAGGTGATGGGCAATTTGCACAACCTGTTTGGCCGCACCAACGCGGCCCATATCCGGCTCACGGACGGGGGCGGCTACCGGGTGGAGCACGTGGTGAGGGGCGACACCAACGCGGAGGTGCTGCGGGCCATGGAGCACGATCCCCAACGCCTCAAAGAACGTCTGCGGCAAGCGAGCGAAGAGGCCATCGCGGATGGCGGGCTTTCGATCGAAGCGGCCCGCAGGCTCATGCAGCATCTGGAAACCAGCCTCGGGCAAACCACCTACCTGGAGGGCTAGAGCACCACACTTCCCTCCTGGGTCGCCACCAGCCGCATCCGCGCGACGAACCCCCCTTCGGCCGAGAGGAAGGTGAGGGACCCCTGATGATCACGACAGAAGCGCTCCACGATGGCCAGGCCAAGGCCCCTGTGATGACGCCGTTCCCGATCATGGGAGGGGCTCGATTGGGGCATGGTCAACAGGGTGGCGGGGGCCACGCCTTGCCCCTGGTCCTTCACTTGGAGGATCAGGGTGGTTTTCTCCACCCAGGCCATGATCTCCACAGGGGGTTGTCCGTGATCCAGGGCGTTGTCGATCAGATTGCGCAGGGCTCGCTCCAGGCCAGCGCCATCCAGGCGCACCAGGATCCTCGGAACCCGTAACTGGATGGGCTGACGCACATAACTGGCGACCACCCGGGCGCAGAGGTCATCCAGAGCCAGTTGCCCCACCGTGATTGTGGGTTGATCCCTCTCGGCCAGCAACCCCAATTGCTCCGTGATGGCCCTCATCTGATGCAGGTCGCTGGTGATCGCTCGGAGGGCCTCGCTCAAGGCGGGATCCCGGGTACCGCTCAGCAGTTCCAACTGCAGACCAATGCGTGTTTGCGGACCCGCCAGATCGTGCACAATGCCACGCAGCAACTGCCGGCGCTCGCTCGCGGCGTTGTTGAGACGTTCCAGCAAGCGGTTGATGCGGAGGCTCAACACCCGAAGGGGGGCGATTCCCCGTTCCGGCAAAAGAGGCAAAGGCGCGGGCAGGCCATCGGGCAACTGGAGAAACACTCTGGTGAAGGGAGTTTCCACGAGGCGACGCAGGAACACCACCGTGCCCAAGATCAACCCGAACAACACGGCTCCACTGCGCAGGAGGGGTAGAAACCAAACACTGCTGCTGCTGAGCCGTTCAGGTTGATAGAGCCACAGGGGAGGCTCGTGGGGTGTGCGAAGGCGCACCCACGTCCCGCCCCAAGATTCCACAAAGGGCCGTTGATCCCGCTGCAGCTGCCGATAGAGGCCATAGCGACGCAGCATCAGGCCCTGCACCTTGCGATCAAAGAGATCCAAGGGTCGAACCGGTCCTTCCGGTCCGGTCCAGGACGCCTCCACAATCACCCCCAGGGGCAGCTCGCTGGGAGCGATCACCTCGAGCGACAGTTCCACCAAACGGACACTGCGGGTGGTGCGCAGGGCGGTTTCGTCCAAGAGTATTGGCTTCAGGAAGGTGTTGAGCGCGAGCAGCAACAACGTGAACGACGCCCCGCAACCGCCAAGCAAACACAACAGCAACCGGATCCAGTCGGCCCGATCAAACCTCGGTGAGGACTGAGGGCTCATCGGCCAACTTTTTTACTTCCACCATAAGCTTGTAACCCTGTCCCCTTTGGGGGACAATGAGATCAGATCCCGCCAATTGACGCAACAGCCGTCGAAGGCGCGAGAGGCGCACGTCAATCGTTCGGCTTTGGCCAGGGGTGACCAGACTACCGGTCGCCCGAAGCAGATGGGAACGGCTGATCACCACCCCGGGGTTTCCACAAAAGGCCAACAGCAGGGCACTATCCCCACGGCTGAGTCGATGTCGCTCACCGTCAGGGGTGAGAAGGGCGTGCTGAAGGCCAGCCTCAAAACGCAGGGATCCCAGCTCAAAGCAGCCGCTCTGGAGCCATGGGGAGGGTTCGGGAGCCGCCGCGGCCGGGGAGGAAAGGAGCAAACGGTCGATACGGAGCTGCAGCTCACGGAACAGGAAAGGTTTGGGGAGGTAATCGCCAGCTCCCGCCTCCAAGCCCGCCACCCGATCACTGGGAGCGCCAAGGGCGGAAAGAATCAACACGGGGAAGGTCTTCCCTCCTTGACTCAAACGGTTCAACACCTCCAGCCCGTGCTTTTCGGGGAGCAACTGGTCCAGGATGAGCAGGTCGGGCTGGTCGGATTCGAGGGCTTGGGAAAGCTGACGGGGATGGTGAAAGGCCCGCAACAACCAACCCACCTGCTGGCACTGGCGGGAGAGGAGAGCGCACATTTCCTCGTCGTCGTCGAGGATCCAAAGATTGACCGTCTTTTGAGGTGCGGCGGCGGTTGTCATGGAATCGCAAAAACGTGTCGACTCGACAAGGACAGTGAGTAGAGATCAGAGAATACCCCCTGAACGATCCAGCAAAGAGACGGCAATTTTAAGGAAATAATTGCGGGGGAGTATTTGGTATGAATATTATTTACTCATTATAAGCATAGCACCAAGGATCTGGTAAAGGGTACCCAATCCCCAGTGAGCGGCGGGATGGCTTGGCGGCCTCGCCTCACGATCCCGATGGAGACCACAGGGTGCAAACCGCCACGGTTCGACCATCCTCCTCAAAGCGCACACAGCCAATGTGACTCGCCCTGGGACGGTTCAGCAGAATGTTGATGTGCACCGGTGAGGTCAGCCACAGGCTGACGATGGCCGAGGGATTCCACTGGGCCACGGCCCTCGGGCAAGCCAGCACTTCGCTCGTGGGCATTAGCTGTTGGCCCTGTCGAGCCGCCTCATCCCGCACCGCTTCCCAGCGATTGAGGTCATGGTCGCAGCTGTTGTTGCGCAACAGGGTCTGGAGCACGGGACGCAAATAGGCGCTGTTGGTTTCCACCTGGGGAAGCGGCAGGGGGCTCAGAGGGGGGCGACCCGCCGCCAGCCGGGCCATGTTGATGCGCGCCATGAGCGGATCGGGAGGCTCGGCGGGTGAATCCTCCGATTTGAGTCCCACGGCCGTCGCGCCGGTGAGATGGGGCCTGGGCTGACCCTGCCCTCGGCCGCGGGGGATGGTGTCCGCGGCCCCGTGCGACGGATCACCCTGGACACCGGCGGACACCGGGAGAATGGCGGAGGCCAGCAGCACCGAGGTGGGGACGATTCCGCGGGGCCCGGGCATCAGCTGATGGATGGAGAACCGACCGTTTGGATTGGCCGCCAGGACAAATCCTTGTGGATCACTCAGCCGCAATTTAGCCGAGACTTGAACGCATCAGATCGTGGGCCCTGGCCAAAGCCCGATCCAGCGAGGCCCCATCGCGTCCCCCCGCCTGGGCCAGGTTGGGCCGGCCACCACCGCCCCCCCCGCAGACCTTCGCCACCTCACCGATGAACGGGCCCGCCTTGGCGCCGGAGGCGATCACCGCTTTGCCGAACGCCGCCACCAGGATCACCTTGCCAAGGTCGGCCGGATCCGGCAGGCCGCCCAACACCACGGCCCCCCGATCACCGAGCTGGTCGGCCAGGCCCTGGGCGGCCCCCTGCAGGCCGGGGCCATCGAGCCCGTCCAAGCGAGCCACCAGCACCTGGAAGGGATCGTCGCCGCTGGCCGGTTTCAGAGCCTCAGCCTCGGCCAGGAGCGCCGCCGCCTTGGCCACCGCCAGCTCCTGGCGAGCGGTGGCCAAGGCCTTTTGATGGGCCCGGAGTTCCTCTTGAAGGGCACCCACCCGCTCCAGGATCTCCCCGGGTTGGGCCTTGAAACGCTCCGACAGCGCCCTGACAACGGTGTCCCGTTCGTTGAGGTAGGCCAGCACCGCTGAACCGGCCACGGCCTCGACGCGCCGAATGCCCGCGGCCACCCCGCTCTCGGCCACGATCTTGAAGAGGCCGATTTCAGCGGTATTGGCCACATGGGTGCCACCGCACAGCTCCATCGACACGCCTGGCACGTCCACCACCCGCACCAGATCGGCATACTTCTCGCCAAACATCGCCACCGCCCCGGCGGCTTTGGCCTTCTCCAGGGCCATCTCCCGCACCTCCAGGGAGTGGGCCTCGGCGATCCAGCCATTGATCAAAGCCTCCACTCGCCCCAGCTCCTCCGCGCTCACCGGCCGAGGGCAATGGAAATCAAAGCGAAGCCGGTCGAAGTCGACCAGGGAACCGGCCTGGCTGATGGCGGGATCCACCACCCGCTTGAGGGCCGCTTGCAACAAATGGGTGGCGGTGTGGTGGGCTTGGGCCCGGCGACGGCACGTGCCGTCCACCCGGGCGGTGACCACATCTCCCACCGCCAGGGCGCCTCGTTCCACGTGGCCGCTGTGTACAAACACCCCGCGGTTGCGGCTCACTCCCTCGATCGTGACGATCAACCCCTCTGGGGCACCATCGGGTCCGCCGCCGCTGAGCACCCCCCGATCTCCTACCTGGCCGCCCCCGTCCCCGTAGAAGGGGGTGGAATCCAGCACGATTTGCACGGCGTCGCCCGCCCTGGCCTTCTGGGCCGCCTCGCCGTTGGCCACCAGGGCCAGGACGCAGCAGGAATGGTCGAGCGCCTCATAGCCCAGGAAAGCCGTGCTCTCCAGTTCGGCGGCCACCTGCTCCAGGGCCCCCTGGAGGGTGAGGTCGATCGACACGGCGGCGGATTTGGCCCGCTGGCGCTGGCCCTCCATGGCCGCCTCAAATCCGGGCAGGTCGACCGTGAGGCCATGCTCCTCGGCGATCTCCAGGGTGAGTTCCAGGGGGAATCCATAGGTGTCGTACAGCTCAAAGGCCCGCTCGCCACTGATCTGGGTGGGCTGGGCGGCCAACACCTCGGCCAGCAGCTTTTCCCCCCGCTCCAGGGTGGCCAGGAAGCGGGCTTCCTCCCGTTCCAGCTCGCTGAGGATCAGCTGGCGCCGCTCCACCAGGCGCGGGTAGGCCCCCCCCATCAGGCCGATCGCCGCCTCCCCGAGCACGGGGAGGAAAGGCCCCTGGATGCCGATCAACCGGCCGTGGCGCACCACCCGCCGCAGCAGGCGCCGCAGGATGTAGCCCCGGCCCAGGTTGGAGGCGGTGACGCCATCGGCGACGAGCTGGGTGATGGCCCGGCTGTGATCACCGATCACCTTGAGGCTCGTCTGGCGCTTGGGATCAGCGCTTTGGTAGGAGAAACCCGCCAGAGTGGCGGCCGTTTCCACGAGCGGAAAAATCAAATCCGTTTCGTAGTTGTTGGCCACACCCTGCAGGATCTGGGCCATGCGCTCTAGACCCATGCCGGTATCGATGTTGCGATGGGTCAAGGGCGTGAGCACCCCCTCGGCATCGCGGTTGTATTGCATGAAAACAAGATTGTAAAATTCAATAAATCGCGTATCGTCCTCTAGATCGATAGCCGCGTCACCCAGCTCGGGCTTGAAGTCGTAGTAGATCTCTGAGCAGGGACCACAGGGGCCCGTTGGCCCAGAGGCCCAGAAGTTATCAGCCTCATCCATACGGATGATCCTGTTCACACTCACCCCCACTTCATCGCGCCAGATCAGGGCCGCCTCGTCGTCCTCACGAAACACACTGACCACAAGCCGCAGCGGATCCAAGCCAAACACCTGGGTGCTCAACTCCCAAGCCCAGTGAATCGCCTGGGATTTAAAATAATCACCGAAGGAAAAATTGCCCAGCATTTCAAAAAACGTGTGGTGGCGCGCCGTGCGCCCCACGTTTTCGATGTCGTTGGTGCGGATGCACTTCTGGCTGGTGGTGGCCCGGGCCGCCGGTCGGGGCGCTTGCCCCAAAAACACGGGCTTGAAAGGAAGCATGCCCGCGATGGTGAGCAACACCGTGGGGTCTTCCGGCACCAGGGACGCGCTGGGCAGCCGAAGGTGATCCCGGGCCTGGTAAAACCCCAGGAACGCCTCACGGATCGCCTCACCCGTCCACTGGCGCGCTCCGGAAGCGATCCCGCCGGGGGCCGGAGAACTCGGGGAGGGGGCGCTCATGGCGAAAGAGAGGGGTGCGGCAGGTCATGATCGCCCAAGGCCGTCAGAGCCGGCCCCTGAGGGCACGCGTGGTGCGGGTGATGCCCGCCACCGTCTCAGGAAGCAGGGGTTTGCTGAGCAGGGCGCCGCCAATGCGCAGGAAGACGCCCGACAGGGCGAGATAACAGGCGCCCAGGATCAGGGTGACAGCCATCCAGCTGAGTTGGTAGGCCTGGCGCAGCCATAGAACCAGCGCGATCTGGCTCATCAAGAGCCCAAGCAACAAAAAGCTCAACCCTCCGCCCAGGATCACCGCCCCGGTGATGAGGCGACGCTTCTCCTTGTCGGCCTCCCGCAGGGCGAGACGCACGTGCAAATCCACCACGGAGGTGAGGAGGCCCGACAATCGGGTGGCACCCTTGAGGCTCATGCCGACCGGCGCCCGGGGGAGAGGAGCAGGCCGAGGATCAGTCCCACCCCAGCGGCCACACCGAGGGCCATCAGCGGCCGCTCCCGCACGGGTTTTTCGAGTTTGGGCCGCAGGGTGCGGTTGAGGTCTTCCAGCAGCTGATCGAGCTGTTCCTCCAGGGGCTTGAGGGAATCCCCCACCTGCTGGGCCTGGGTGGTGGTGGCCTCGATCAAATCGAGCAACTGGCGCTTCACCCGGGGGGTGGCTCCACCTGTTTGCCGGCTGATCACCTCCACGAGTTGGTCAAAACTGCCACGGGTGGCCTCCAAGGTGTGGCGTGCCACCTCGGGCCATTCCTTCTGAATCCTGGGCAACAGGGCGTCGAAACGCTCCCGGAAGGCGTTTTGGAGGATGGGGGGAGTGCCGGGCTGGCCGTTGGAGGAGGTTTCCGGCCCCTCGAGGGAAGGGGTGGAGGGCTGATCGAGGGTCATGGGACAAGACGGGGATGTAAAGAGTGTGGCGACGGCTTGGCGCTTTTCTCAAGGGAGGGAAGGCTTCCTCAACGTAGGGAAAGCCGAAGGGGTTGGCAGCCCGAGAACCTCCGCTAAATTGCGCAAGCTTGGGATCGGGCCGATTGGTTTACATCAAGCGGGTCGAACTCACCCACTTCAAATCCTTCGGCGGCACGATCAGCATCCCGTTGGAGCCTGGATTTACCGTGGTGACCGGTCCCAATGGATCGGGCAAAAGCAATATTCTTGACGGCGTGCTCTTCTGCCTGGGCTTGGCCAGCAGCCGGGGCATGCGGGCGGAGCGGCTGCCCGACCTGATCAACAGCGCGATGTTGCGGGCTGGCAAGGCGGCCGAAACCACCGTCACGGTGCATTTTGATCTGAGCGACTGGCAACCGGACGGGGCGGAGGACGGCTTGGAAGCCCCTCCCGAGGGGCCCTGGATCCAGGCCGGCCAGCGGGAATGGAGCGTCAGCCGTCGCCTGAGGGTGGCGCCGGGTGGCACCTACAGCAGCGGCTTCAGCGCCGACGGGGTGTCCTGCAACCTGCAGCAACTGCAAACCCAGCTGCGTCGGATCCGGGTCGATCCGGAAGGCAGCAACGTGGTGATGCAGGGAGATGTCACCCGGATCGTGTCCATGAGCGCCCGGGAGCGGCGGGGGATCATTGATGAGCTGGCCGGCGTGGCGCTCTTCGATTCCCGCATCGAGCAAACCCGCGGCAAGCTCGACGAGGTGCACGAGCGGGTGGAGCGTTGCCGCATCGTGGAACAGGAGCTGTTGTCCAGCCGCCAGAAGCTGGAAAAGGACTGCGCCAAAGCCAGGGCCTACCAGGAACTGCGCGCCACCCTTCACACGGGCCGGCTGCGGGAGCAGGTGTTGGAGGTGGAGGACGCCCGCCAGCGCCAAGCGGATCTGGCGAGCCGGCGGCAAGGGCTGTTGGAGCGGCAGGGCACGGAAACCACGGCGGTGGCGGAGGCATCGCACGCCATCGAGTCGGCCGCCCGGGCTTTGGAGATGTTGCGGGCCGAGGTGAAGGCCTTGGGGGAAGACCAGCTGCTGGCCGTGCAGGCGGAGCTGGCCGGCCAGGAAGCGGAGGGCCGGGAACTGGCGCGCCAGGCGGAAAAACAAAGCCAGGAGGCCCAACAGCTTCAACAACAGCGCCACGACCTCACCCGTCAGCGGGGGGAATTGACCCTGCGATTGGGGGAGCTGCGGGCCCCCCTGGATGACGACGGCCTAGCCAGGGCGGAAGAGGCTTGCCGCCAGGGGGAAGCCGCTGTGGAGCACTCCCGAAGGCGGCTGCGGGAGGTGGCCGGGCGATCCGGGGATTGGATCGAGGCGCAACGGCGGCGCGGGGAGGAGCGCCGGGAACTGCTGGAGCGGATCACCCCGCTGCAGGCGGAAGAGCAGCAGCTGCTGGAGCGGCTGCGCCAGACGGAGGAGCGGCTGGCGGAACTGGACAGCCAGCGGCGCGAGGAAGGTGGGCTGTCGAGCGAGATGGAGAGCCAATTGGCCCGCGCCAACGCCGACCTCGCCGAGCTGGAGCGCCAGCTCGCCCTGGAGCAAGACCGGCTGGGGGAGCTGGCGGAGAACCTGGCCCTGCAACAGCGCACCCGCGCCCGGCTGGAGCGGGAGCAAACCCAGCTCGAACGGGAGATCGCCCGGCTGGAGAGCCGTCGGGAGACCCTTCAAGAAAGCCGGGGCACCGGGGCGCTGCGGACGCTGCTGGAGGCGGGCCTGGACGGGATCCATGGTCCCGTGGCCCAGCTGGGAGAGGTGGAAGAGCGCCACCGGCTGGCCTTGGAAGTGGCCGCTGGAGCACGGCTCGGTCAGGTGGTGGTGGAGGACGACGGCATCGCCGCCCGGGCCATCGAGCTGCTGAAAAGCCGGCGGGCCGGCCGGCTCACGTTTCTGCCCTTGAATCGTTTGCGGGGGCGGGACGGCGCCCCAGGGGGAGCCGCCGCTCTGCGCCGGCCCGACGGAGGGGGCGCCCCGGGGCTGGTGGGCCGGGCCGTCGAGCTGGTGCGGCATGAGCCGATCTACGGCGAGGTGTTCCGCTATGTGTTCGGCGACACCCTGGTGTTTGAGACCCTGGCCCACGCCCGACGGGAGCTGGGGCGGTGTCGGGCGGTGACCCTGGAGGGGGAGCTGCTGGAGAAGAGCGGCGCGATGACGGGGGGCAGCCTCCCGCAACGCTCCTCCAACCTGGGGTTTGGCTCGGCGTCGGAGGGGGATGAGGCGGAACCCCTGCGCCGCCGCCTGCTGGAACTGGGGGAGAGCCTAGTGGCCTGCGGCCGGCGGGAAGCCAGCCTCACCCAGGCGTTGGACACCCTGAGGCCCGAGCTGCAGCGGGCCCAGCGGCGCCAATCGGCCCTCCAAGCGGAGCGGACGGCGGCCGAACGGGGCCTGAATCCCCATCGCCAGAGGAGCGACCAGCTGGCGCGGCGCTGGACCGACCTGAAGGGCTCCCTGGCGGCGGATGGCCAGAGGGTGGAGGAGATTCGCGCCCAGCTGGAGCCCCTGCGCGACAAACTCACCACCCTGGAGCGGGCGGAAGCGTCCGCCGCCTCGGAGGGAGACACCGGCCAGTGGCAAGCGCTGCAGGCGGAGCTGGAAGCGGCGGATCGGGCCCTGCAGGACGCGCGCCGGCGGCGGGACGAGCGACTCGCCGAACGACGCGATCGGGCCCTGGCCAGCGAGCGGGTCAGCAGTCAGTTGGAGAATCTCGGCCTGGAAGAGGGGCGGCTGATCAGCGCGGTGAATAGCCTGTTGGCGGAACGGGAGGCCTGGAAGCGTCGGCAACAGGAACAACAGGAGCGTCAAAAGACCCTGGAGGCCCAGCAACAGGAGCTGAGCACCCACTTTGGGGAAAAGAGGCGGGAACGGGATCAGGCCGAGAGCCAGCTGTCGGCACAGCGCCAAGCCCTTGAGCGGCGGCGGTGGGAGCTGGAGCGGCTGGCGGAGGAACTCCTGGCCCTGGAAAGCGAGCACCGCGGCGGGGAGCAGCGTCTGCGGCAACTCATCGAGGCCCTCCCCGATCCCCTCCCCGAGGTGCCGGATGAGGTGCGGGCGGCGGGGCTTGAAGCCCTGCGCGAAACCCTGGAGCACCTCCAGCGGCGGATGGAGGCGCTGGAGCCCGTGAACATGTTGGCCCTGGAGGAGCTGGAACAGCTGGACAAACGACTGGCGGATCTGGAGGAGCGGCTGGAGGTGCTGGGCCGGGAGCGTCAGGAGCTGCTGCTGCGCATCGAAACCGTGGCCACCCTGCGGCAGGAGGCCTTCCTGGAGGCCTTTCGGGCGGTGGACGGCCACTTCCGCGAGATTTTTGCCCACCTCTCCGATGGAGAGGGACAACTGCAGCTGGAAAACCCGGAGCAGCCGTTGGAGGGGGGGCTGACGTTGGTGGCCCATCCCAAGGGGAAGGCCGTGCGGCGGCTCGCGTCCATGTCGGGGGGCGAAAAATCCCTCACCGCCCTGAGCTTTTTGTTTGCCCTGCAACGGTTCCGCCCCTCCCCCTTCTATGCCCTCGATGAGGTGGACAGCTTCCTGGACGGGGTGAACGTGGAGCGACTGGCGGGCCTGATCGCCTCTCAATCGGCGGGCGCCCAGTTTCTGGTGGTGAGCCACAGGCGGCCGATGATCGGCGCCGCGACACGCACGATCGGCGTCACCCAGGCCCGAGGAGCGCACACGCAGGTGGTCGGTTTGCCCCCCGCGGCGTGAACTGGCTGGAAGCAGGGGCTTGCTTCACAATGATTCCATCAGACACCAGGTCTTGAGCGCATCCACCCCTCCATCGAACGCCCCCACCGTCCCCAGCGACAGGCTCTGGCTGCGCTCTGAGCTGATGGGCACCCAGGTGATCACTCGCGATACCGGACGTCGGCTTGGCGTGGTGGGGGAAGTGGTGGTGGACATCGACCGAAGGGAGGTGGTGGCCCTGGGGCTACGGGACAATCCCCTCACCCGCTTTCTGCCCGGCCTGCCCCGCTGGATGCCCCTGGAACGCATCCGCCAGGTGGGCGATGTGATCCTGGTGGATTCCTCCGACTCCCTGGCCGAGGGCTTCGACCCTGAGCGCTATAGCAAGGTGATCAATTGCCAGGTGATCACCGAATCGGGCCAGACCCTCGGACGGGTGTTGGGCTTCAGTTTCGATATTGAGACCGGGGAGCTGATGACCCTGGTGATCGGCGCCCTCGGGGTCCCCTTGCTGGCGGAGGGCGTGCTGAGCACCTGGGAACTGCCCGTGGCGGAGGTGGTGAGCAGCGGCAGCGACCGGATCATCGTGTACGAGGGCGCGGAACAGAAGTTGAAGCAGCTGGGCACGGGGCTGCTGGAGAAGATGGGCATCGGCGGTGGCGGCTGGGAGAAGGAAGAGCGGGAGCGGTATCGCATGGGGCCGGTGCCCGCCGAAAACCAGCTGCCGGCCGGTCAGCCCAGCCAGCGGGAGCAACGTCGCATCCAGCCGGCCAGCGCCAGCGCCTTCCAGCCCGAGGAGGAGATGGAATATGTGGAATTGGAGGAGCGTCGGCAGCGGGAACCGATGCGTCAGCGGCGCTACCTGGACGACGAGGCGCCCCGGGAAGCCAGCCGGTCGCCCTATGGCGAGCGGGAGGGCTTCGGACGGGAGCCCGACGAGCGCGTCTCCTATGGACGGGAGGTTGAGCGGCGGGGACCCGACGGGCGTGACCCCTACGAACAGGAGCCCTACGGGCGGCGGGAGGCTGACCAGCGTGAGGCCTATGGCCGAGATCCCTACGACCGGGAGCCTTACGAGCGCGAGTTTTACAACAGGGAGTCTGACCCGCGGGATCCATCTCCGCGTGAGGCCTATTCTCGGGAACCTGGGCGGCTGGGACCAGACGAGCGACGGCGGGAGCCAGCCCCCAGGGGCGCCACCAGACCATCCGTCAATGGCGCGGCCTCCGGGAGCCGCTGGGACGGGGAGGAAGAC
>JBKCPG010000189.1:0-7064 GCA_046309395.1 Cyanobacteriota bacterium
GTCCCTGGGTTGTGGGTGGTGGAGCGACGGCGTGCCGCTTGGATCCACGCACTGGGCGCCTGGTTGCGGGAGCCTGGACGACCGGGGGCGGCGGCGGCGCTGGCGATGGCGGAGCGGTTTTCCAGCGAGGCGGTCGCGGCCCGGGCGATGGCCGGGTACAGGGCGCTCCTGCGGGGAGCGCCTCCCCCTTGAGGAGGGCCATCGTCATCGTGATCAGTAGATGCAGAAGTACGGATCACATTCAGGCCATGACGTACAACTCGTTCATTGCAGTCATTCACCACCGATTCCGGCAGCCGCTTCCGGAAATACACCATCATCGATGGGTCAAATGGAGCCGAATATTGAAAGCCTTCCAGGCCAATGAAAAACTGGAGATAAGGGTTTTCTTTGATTTGCTCAATGAGTTCTTCATCTGAGATCCCCAAGCGGGCTTTGATGATCAAAGCACCTAGAGCCATGCGAAATGGCTTCGCTGGAGTACCAAACCCCTTGCAGAACTGGGATGCATAGTCATCTTCTAATTCGTCCCACGGGATCAGCTCGGCCAACTTGATCCAGCGGTTTTCACCTAAGAGTTGTCCACCAAATGGCAAGAAGAAATCCTTGAACGAGAGCTGATTACGATGCTTGCGTCGATACATGTGGAAAACTCTGGGCGGCTTTTGGGCACAACTGAACCCATTTGCGTACATTCTACCGCCAGAAACTGCTCATATCCATTGCGGCGCAACTGGTCTGGCCTTATTCAGGAGGCCCTAATTGGTTTCACTACTCGCCTCGGTCTTTTCCTCAAGTGCCTTAATAAACCGTATCGAACTTGAAACGTGTCCAAAGATCAACATGCTTTCGGCGTAGTTTAAAACATTATTGTCGTGCGCAAAGCTCTGCTCGTTTCGAACTCGATTAAATGCTTCCATGATAGATATTGACGACTTTAGGATACGCTCTGTCATCTCTGATTCAATTAGACCTTGAGCCTTAAGTGATTTAACATATCCTCCAACAAGGCTGTGAAGGGGCTTCTCGCGACCAGCATCAATACCTCTTTTTTCACAAAGAACTCGGAAATACTTAACGACAAATGTATGCAGCCTGTCGAGGCCTAGCACAGGCTTATTCTGAGCAACTAAGTCTCGTATGGAAGCTGCTAATGCCTCAAAAGACTCATCATCGATATTGGGTGAAACTGCATCAATATCAGGGACTGCTGTATTGTCTTTGAGCCTCTTGACAATTAACAGACATTCCTCTGGAGGAGTTTCGGGCGAGACGTATCGCTTGAATTCAAGCCATTCGGAAAAGAGAGTGTCAAGAACTTCGGCAACTAAATAGTTGCTCTCAAGCTCCCAGAATGCTCTCATCCTATTGGCTTTAGATCCACTTGAGAAATTGTATTTTTCGTTATAGATGTCGATGCCACAACAATCAAGGAAGAATTCGCAGAAAGTTTTGTTATTAAAATTCAGAACATATCCAGATCTCATTCCCAGTGCTCGTTCGAGCTTGCGTTTTTCAAATGGAGTTAAGTCTGCCATCTGACAGGGCTGGCTTAAGTAAGCATAACGCTGCCCCTGAGTGGCAGGCCACAAGGCTGTGGCGACGTAGGAAAGAATCGAAGGGGCTGTCCACTCGAGGGGCTTGTTCGGGAGTCGGATGCTATTCGCACAAGGCCTCTTTGCCTGGTTTACATTGTTCATACCTCATGCTCTTTTCATTGTTTGCAGAATATGACGAAATTCATCTAAATCCAAGACTTGCCAAAGAAGAGCAAGCAGGGCTTCCTTCTCCAAGGGTATAGGGAAACACATTCTTATAATGAGGGCTGTGACATTATTTCATTGAATCTATTTGAAACGTCTCCTATGGATCTCGAGCTCTTAGACTTGCTGTTCGACATCGGAAACAAATACTCATTCCCAGCCTTTTGTTTCATTCTCTTGCTGTTAATTGCATATTACATATCACAGCAAAAGCAAGAAACCTTGCAGCAGGAGCTAATTAATGAATTGCGCAGCAAAACTTCGAACCTTGAAAGTCAACTGGCAATCATCAAAGACGAAAGAAATCGTTTACAGGTTGAAGTTCGGAATAGGGCATTTATGGCATCTCAATTAGCTGAGTTAAATGAGATGATCAAGTCGACTGATAGACCCAAAAAACTACTTTACATCATTAAGCTTTCCCAGAGGCATGAGGATGAACTTCGTTACTTTAATGTTTCACCTATTAAGGTTATGGCAACCGACAAATCATTGGGAGTAAGAAGGTATGCTGCTAAGTTACTAGCCCGCATAAAAACTAAGTCTAGTTTTGAGGCATTACTTGGCTTGGTGACTACTGATTCCCATCCCGCGATAAGGGTGTACTCTCTATACTTGTGTGGAAAGTATCTGCCGGAATCAGATGAACTAAAAAAATTCTTTCGACCAAGTATTCAACAAATCTATGATTGTAATCTTTCTCCTCTGCTTAGCCAAGAAGCAGCTTGGGTTATGAACAAGATAGACAATTCATTCGTCTACTCTCAAACTTACAAACCGAGTAATGGTGACGGAAAATGCTTGGCTTTTGTACTAATTAAAGGTCTGGCTCCGAGTAACCAGACCTTGACAGAGGATTTTGCACGGATAAATAAATTAAGCAAATACGGCGTTATGGATTTTGGTGTCGTTTATGGAACCTACTCCACTATTATAAAGGTTCTTTCTGACAATATTAATGATCTTAACCAAACCATTCTTCGTGACCTGCAAGATCTCCCTTGGGTTGATTCAACAAGAACATTAATCGTTATAAATGAACCATGCATTTCTTACTGGTATAAGGCCGCCAATTCAAATTCTACCAAAAGTATGTCTTATGTACTTATTTCTACGCCTGCATCTGATACACATGGTCTCATATCATGTTTATGGGATTATGACTTTTCCCATGCGCGTATCATTGAGGCTGCTGGTGTTTATGGAGAGGTCGATGTTTTGGCAAGAATCGAAGCAGATTCTGACCAGGATAGAGACAATCTTATCTGCCGTATAATTAAAGAATTATCTCCGTTGGTTAAATCATGCGAGGTTCTGACTGTTCAGACTGGAACCTTTGACCAAGATGATATTTTGAGATCTGGATGCCTATTCAAGTCATTACACATCGGGGAAATCCCAGAGGAATATGTGCCTTTGCCATCTGATCTTGTTGAGAAATATTCAACTTCACAAAGATGATCAGATTTTTTATTGTAAGTATAGGTTCCTATGGTTTAAGTGCTTGTATTGCAAAAGCCCTGTAATTGCGTTTCATCAATTTATCTCATAAGGATTCACCGTCTGGCTGGCCGATGTCCCACCGCCCGAAGGGCAGCGAGAGTCCCGCGAGGGCAAACGTGATTGACGACGCCATGGGCTTGTTCGGCAAGCCCACCTCATACCCCGAGTGAGAACGTTTTGCCACTCAGTTAATCTGATGAAGGAACCCACTGATGATTCCGCTTAATGCGAATTTATCCGATGAGCTACTCACTCTCAAGGGGAGTAACACAAGGGTTGTCAAACGACAGAAAAAGTCGCGCGAATTAGTCGGCGAGCAATGATGCCCTAGTTTACTCGCCGGTATGTGTTCAGGGGCCGAGACGGCTCAAGGCGAACTTCAGCCCTGCTGAACCCTTGACGGTAGCTTGATTCCCGCTTGCATCTCAGGCAGAGACCACTTGTGATGAGCGCTCCACCTGCCGGGATTCCAGAAGCGGAATGGATGAGGTGGCCACCCGAGGCCAGACAGTTCATCCTGGCCCAGCAACAGGAGATCGAGCAGCTGCGGCTCCAACTCACCGCCCTGGCCACCGAGTTGGCGAGCCTGCGGGAGCGGATCGGCCGCAGTTCGCGCAACTCCTCCAAACCGCCCTCCAGCAATGGCCCTGGATTTAAAGCCGCCAGAGCGGCGCAAGGGCAGTGGCCGCAAGCGTGGCGGCCAGCCAGGCCACCCTGGATCCGGGGCGGAGCCGCTGCCGATCGAGCGGGTGGATGAGGTGGTGGAGCACCACCCCGAGGCTTGCCGCCGCTGCGGCACCTTGCTGGATGGAGAGGATCCAGAGCCCTTGCGGCATCAGGTGATTGAGATCCCACCGATCACTCCGCTGGTGATCGAGCACCGGCTGCACCGTCTGGTGTGCCCCTGTTGTTCCACCAGCACCTGCGCCCCGTTGCCGGCGGATGTGGAGGCCAGCCCCTACGGGCCCAGGCTCAGTGCGCTGGTGGGCCTGCTGGGCACTGCCTTCCCGCTGAGTTTCAGCAAGACCCGGGCGTTGCTCAATCAGCTTCTGGGAGTGGAGCTCAGTCGTGGGGCAATCGCCACTATCCGCAAGCGATTGAGCGCAGCCTTGGAGCAGCCGATGGCAGAGGCGCTGGAGGCTGCCCGCGCGCAGCCGGTGGCCTACGTGGATGAAACCGGCGCCCCCACAGGCAACGCGGATGGCGGCAATCCCACGGGAAGGCGGGGCTGGCAGTGGGTCATGGTCACCGCTGTGG
The DNA here is from genome assembly GCA_046309395.1 of Cyanobacteriota bacterium. Lineage (GTDB taxonomy): Bacteria > Cyanobacteriota > Cyanobacteriia > PCC-6307 > Cyanobiaceae > Cyanobium. The sequence continues at coordinate 4,524 of JBKCPG010000189.1, forward strand.
TGACGGTGTTCATCCAAGGCCTGAGTCGCTCCACGGCCGCCGCCATGGAGCTGCTCGGGACCGCCTTTGGCGGGATTGTGGTGAGCGATCGCTTCTCGGCCTACAACCACCTTCCCCTGGAGCAACGCCAAATCTGCTGGGCCCATGTGATCCGCGATCTCACCGCCATCGCCGAACGCACGGGCGCCAGTGCCGAATACGGAGCGGAGCTGCTGAAGTGGCAGGAGCAGTTGTTTGACTACTGGCACGGCTACAAGGAAGGAGCCATCGATTGGCCCAACCTGCAACAGGCCTGCGGGCCGATCCGCCAGGCCTTTGAGACCACGCTGCAAAGGGTGGTGGAGCTGGGCCATCCAAGCGGCGAGCGATCGCCGTGGGCCAAAACGGTCGGCACGTGCCGGCAGATCCTCCAAGTGGCCAATGCCCTTTGGACCTTTCTGGAGATCCGTGGAATCGAGCCCACCAACAACGCAGCGGAACGTGCCCTGCGCCAGTCGGTGATTCAGCGCAAGATCAGCCATGGCGTCCAATCCCGCCAAGGCGCCATCTGCCGCGGCAGATTGCTCACCGTCACCACTACGTTGCGACAACAGGGACGCGATGTTTGGCAGTTCCTGGAGCAGGCATGGATTGCCCATCATCGCGGCGGGGTGATGCCATCACTACTTCCCGATCCCTGAGGAGAGTAGGAAATTAGTGCTGCATCTCTGCTCCCTCAGTAGAGTGGGCAGGCTTGCATTGGGCCATCAGCACGTCCTGGGCTCTGAACGGGTACGATTTATAAGATATCTTTTCAGATTTCTTGGTAACATCCTTGGCTTTTGCTGTAAAGCCTGCAATTGTACTGACCGATGTTGATCCTTCTACTTCACTGCCTTTATCGTGTTGAACTTCTAGAATAACTTCATTTTGGAAGGGAGCGATAAGACCTTGTTTCTCAATCGGAATCACAGCGTTAACTAGTTTTAATCGCAATTCACCTCTTTTTAAACCAAACCATATTGATCCACCCGCTACTTTGACAGACTCTACTCCAAATCGAATTGATAATCTGAGATTGATAGTTTCTTCTTGATATTTCTTGCTTCGATCGACCTTTCTTGTAATAGGGAACAAATGAGTAGCAGTTTTTTCTGAGTCATCATCGCAGAAATCTCCATATAGCTTCAAATAAACGCAGCCAGGAAAGCGATTTATTGGCTCAGCTGCAACTAGAAATCTATTCATGTGCCGAGCACGAGTTCGGGCTGCAAGTCATTCAGTGCATCAAATGGTAAATAGTGTATGAAAGAACGTGAAGAGTTGGCTCTCGGCCATCATGTCACTTCTAGTACTGTTTGAGCATAGAGGACACCTTGCTCGTGGTTACAGAGCAAAGTTAGAATTCTTTAAATTCCAGTTAACCGATCCTTCGAGCGCTGCCCTTGAGTGGAAGGCAGGGTGATTGGGGGGCGAAGCTGAAAGCTGATCGTGGCCTGTCCACTCGAAGGGATTGTCTGAAGGTCCCGCCCAACAGGCATCCTCGGCCACCCTCTTTGCACCAGCCTCTCACGATAGACAAAATAGGCGGAGCGCCCAACTTCCCTATGGACCCGATCACCTTGATCATCACAGCCTTGGTGCAGGGCGCCGCTAAGATAGTGTTCCAGGAGCACGCCTCCGACCCGCAAACTTACGAGGCGCCGCTGCGCAAACAGCTGGAGCAGGCAGCCCTGGCGGAGGATCCGCAGGTGTTGGCCCTGGCCCGCCAGCTGCTGGAACAGCTCGGCGCTCCCGCCGCCCCGGCCATCGAGATCGGCCGCGGGGCCAAGGGGATCATCGGCCAAACGGTGACCAACGCCACGATCGTGGGCGACATCCACTGACCATGGAGCCGGAGATCCCCGCACGCTCAACACAGATCGGCCAGGACGCCCGAGGCGTGATCGGCCAGACGGTGATCGGCGCCACGGTGATCTACGGCTCGGTGACGATCATCCAGGGCTCGCAGGCTGCCGCCTCTGAGCGCGCGGTAAGCCCTGCCGCCACAGACGACACCACAACAGCAGCCCCCACCTCAGCCAAGGAGGGTCTAAACCCCTACCAGGACCTGCTGGCCTTTCAACCGAGCGATGGCGATCGCTTCTTTGGCCGAGCCGCGGAGATCGAAAACTTGTGGCAGCGCTTCCGGGCTCTGCATGAGCAGGCCGACGCCACCCGCTTGCTTGTGGTGTACGGGCCCTCCGGATCGGGCAAGTCGTCGCTGGTGCGGGCGGGGCTGGTGCCGGAGCTGGCGCGCAGGCCCCCGGGGGGCAGAGCCCAGGCGCGGATTGCCCTGTTGCTGCCGGGCAGCCAGCCGCTGCAGGCGCTGGCCAGCGTGTTGGCCCGCATCGCCACAACCGACCCAGCGCCGGTGCGCACAACCCGCGAGTTTGCCGAGGAGCTGGCCCTGGCCAATGGTGCCGGCGAGCACGACGGCCTGCAGCGCATCGCCGGCCTGCTGCCGGAAAGCGATGTGTGGCCGTTGGTGGTGGTGGTGGATCAGTTGGAGGAGCTCTACAG
>JBKCPG010000190.1:0-14295 GCA_046309395.1 Cyanobacteriota bacterium
GGTGGTGTGGGTGCCCTCTCACCTGGGGGGCCGTGGGGGAAGGGTGGGGGGGGGACGGTGGCGCTCCAGGTCGATCCTCCGGCGCAGGGCGGCGAGGTAGGGCTCGCTGAGCAGGCGGTTGGTGGGGATGGAACGTTGGTCGGGATCGCCAAGAAAGTCGTTGCGATCGCGGTAGGCCAGGTTCATGGCTTCCACCAGGAGGTGGATGCCGCTGGCGCTGTTGAGCCCGGTGGCCTCGAGGGGGAAGGGCTCCAGCAGGGCCAAAAGCTGCAAGAGCGTGAGGCCGCCGCCCGGGGGGGGCATGGTGAGGAGGGGATGGCCGCGGAAGCTTCGCTGGAGGGGGGGCACAAGGCGGGCTTGGTCAGCGCGCAGGTCGGCGGTGGTGATGAGGCCGCCACCCCGGGCCATGAGCTGGGCGAGGGCCTCGGCGACGGGGCCGGCGTAAAAGCCGGCTTCCCCCCGGGCGGCGACGCGGCGGAGGGGGCGGGCCAGGTGGGGTTGGCGGAGGAGTTCACCGGGACGCGGAGGACGGGGGCGGCCCTCGGCGTCGGCGGGATAAAAGAGCGAACGGGCGGTGGGATCGGCCTGGAGCTGGGGAGCGGAAGCGGTGAGGGCGCGACTGAGGGAGGGGCCGACGGCAAAGCCCTCCTCAGCGAGGGTGATCGCCGGCGCCATCACGGTTGACAGGGGCAGGCGGCCGTAGCAGCGCTGGGCGAGCACGAGTCCGGCCACGGTGCCAGGAACCCCGGTGCTCACGAGGCCGCGAAGCGAGCGTTGGCGATCGACGCCGCCATCGGGCTTGAGAAACATGTCGGGGGTGGCGGCCCGGGGCGCCCGCTCCCGGAAGTTGATCGCCACGGCGGTGCCCTTGCCGATGGCCCGTTCAGGGGAGGGCCCCCCGGGGGGGAGGCAGCCACGCCCCCGAGCCGGGGAGGCGCCCGGGAGCCAAAGCACGAGAAACCCCCCGCCCCCGAGATTCCCCGCCTGGGGATAGGTGACCGCCAGGGCAAAGGCGGGGGCCCCCGCCGCGTCCACCGCGTTGCCCCCGGCCCGCAGCTGGCGGGCCCCGGCCTCGGCGGCCCGGGCTTCCTGAGCCGCCACGACCCCGCCGGTGGAGAGGACGGGATGGAACCGCTCCCGGGTTTCCAGAAGGTTGTTGGTGGTGGGGCTTGGGTTGGGGCTGGCGGAATCGGCCCAAGCGGGAGGGGGAGCGGCTAGGGGGGAGAGAGCCGCGAGGGGAGCGATGTGGAGCGTGAGGGCCAGGGCGGAGGCGGTCCTCAGGGGGCTAAGCCGAGGAGGGCGGCTGGAGACATCGACTTCAGCCGCCCCCGCGGCGCGCGCCGGCTCCTCGGACTGGGCCATGCTGCGCGACCTTGCGGGCTGAACAAACGGGAGGTTACCGCCGTGACCCTCGCCACCCCTCAGCGGGAGACAGAGGCTGGCAACAACTGTTGAGGGCAGGGTTGGCCAGCGCCCGTTGGGAAGGATGGGATCCGATGAACGGGTTAGGTCTCTGGTGAAACGATCTGAAAGCCTTGCAGGCGCATGAGAGCGGGCACATCACGTTCATCGACCCGCAGGCCCGAACCGCCGCCGGCGAAAAGATAGGTGAAGCCTGTGACCTGCCCGTTGATGAGGAGTGAGGTCTTGGCCGAGTAATAGACCAGCGTTGGATTCCGCGGGGTGGGGGGTGAGGACTGACGGCCGGGCGTGTCGGGCGCCCGCCGCACGCTCCAGGCTCGACGTTTTTGACCACAGCAGCTCATGGGTGTGCCTCGGGATCAGGTGGAGGGGACGAATGGATCCTGGCTGGTTGGCCCTGGCTCGCCTGTTCAAGAAGCGAGGCCGCTCCTGAAATGGCAAGCCATGACAGCAATACTCCAGGCACGTCATGGGAAACAAGAAAGGCGAAAGGGAAGGCCAGCCAGACGCTCGCGCAATAGAAGCAATCCATCACCAAGCCAAAGAAGCTATCGCCCAACCAGGCGCGCAGCTTGAACACAAGGTCGAATGGACCGTCCTCGGCCACCAACAAATGGGTCAATCTCCAGACCGCCAAGACACAGAGCAGAACTTTGAATTCAACAGAGAATTCACTCATCATGATTGCCATGAACCGTATCATGCTGGCGGCGGCCAGAAGACCGCCGCCGGATCAGGATTGGGCCTCGATGTGATTAGACTTCATCGCCATTGATGATGGCGATTCCATACCAGGGTTCCACATAGATGAAATCTTTGGGATCGTAATTCCAATCATTTAAACTATCCGGCGCACCATCCAGCAGGTACGGATTGGCTTCCTCAGAGGGGTTGATCGAACGACTGTGGGCATGGCAGGACACCCAATAAGCCCCCTCCATGGCCGTGCTGTCCAGCTTATAGCGTTGGTAGAGCACCACAGAATTTTCCGTGACAGCGGTGTGCCAATGTTGAGAACGATGGAGCGGGTCGCTGATTGCGACAAAGTTGCCACTCCCGCATCCACTGGTGGAGAGGCTCGCGTCTCTCAAGTGAGGAGCCGATACGGTCACCTCAAACACAAGATCAATGTCTTTCGGGGAGGAGCCCCGTCGGATGGATGCACAAGGAATGCCAACGAGGTTGCGCCAGGCGCTGTCGTCCTCGCCCGCGATTTTCCACGCCAACTTGGTCACTGTCACCAGCGGAGCGATGTTGTCCCCCTGAATGGAGACAGGATCGGATTCCCCGATGACGTTTTTGGCGGCATCGGCCGTTTCGATTTTCAACACGGCTTTGCCGAGTGTTGGTGTCGGCCAAATCAGAAGCAGGCTGGGATCGAGGAGGGTGTTCCGAGGAACGGGGACTGGAGGAGAACTCAAGTCGTGGGGATTGACCTCATACCAGCCATTCGCGTCTGGGATGATCGGGATGGGCGGGCCACCGGCGAATTGGTTCCAAGCCATCCCCGTGACCGGCAAAAGGGGTCCGCCATCGAGGCTCTGCACGATCCGGTAATACACGGCACCGTTGATCGCCACGACCCCATGAAGATGCACGTAGCCACAGAATGGTGTTTCGGCGTCTGGCCTGTCATCCGGACTGGAGGTGGGGGCAGACCCATCCTTACTGGGCCTGTTGGGTCTGATGGCGTAGCCAGTGGTGGCGTTGAAATACTCAGGGAGGTACAACGGCAGGTGGCTGGCCGTCAGGATCGAAGGGCGGGTGCAGATCGGCAAATCCGGCGGTGGGTCGCAAGACGGTATGGCCTTGGCAAGATCGTTAGCGAAAAGGGTGACATCGGGGATGGGATCCGCATCCCAACGAACATCAAAAAAGCCTTCCGAGTAGATGGTTTCCTCAGAACCATCACCATCCACATCTTGCCCGACTCGGAATGTGATGTCGGGGACATCCCTAATCAATTTCCATTCCGGAAAGACAATGTCATGGCAACGTAAGAACGGCCCAATGTAATGACGTGGATTGAATTCGGCAAGGAGCCTGGCGGATGGATCGATGCCAAGTTTCATGGCGATCGCGGAGCGAAGTCCCTCGTGGGGATTCGCCCCTTTCTCCGCGATCAGGTCATGTCCGGAGAGTGCCCGATGAAACTCGCTGGGCAGTGGCGGTGGGAATTCCCGCTCAAAGGCGCGGGTTTGCAACACGCTCTCCATCAGTGGATTGGAGGAGCCCAAACGTTGGGAGGTTTGCTGGCGAGCAAGCCGTGCCGCCCTCTGTCCGACCGAATGAGGCAGGAGGGCGTCGACGGCGGATGGGGAGAGCGACGCCAAGGTGTGCAGGGGGCCTGGATCTGGCCCGGGGATCGGAGGCCATGGCCCCACCACGTCCACGGGCAACCGGGGGATGAGATCCTCGAGCCATGGACGGCGAAAAATGACGGGAAAACAGACCCGCATCCGCCGCCAGCGCCGAATCCATTCGAAATGGAAGCGCGGCACCCACACACAAAAGTTGCCGCACTGATCCGTCTTGGTCGTGGCAATGGTTTCCCGGTCGATGGCCAGCCAGAAATGCCAGGCCCAGGGGGAGCCGGACGGGAAATAACTCAGGAAGTGGAAGTCTGTGTCTTCCACATCAACGGTCGCGAAAGGGACGGGGCAGGTTTTGCCGCTGATCGGGTCCTTCTTGACCACCTTGCCACAGACGCGTTGAAAGAAAAAGAATTTTGGATCGATCCTCCACTTCATTCGTTCGCCGAGGTCAGCGACAGACTGGCCGACAAACTCCTCAGCCTTCAAACCTGTCATCCGGGCCAGACGTTTGGCCTGCGCAGGTTTGAGCGGAAGACGATCTGGAGCCAATTGATTGTTGAAGTGGGTGTCCATTGGAACCTCAAGGAGGATGGGAATTTCGCCTGCTGTGACATTCCACAAAATGGAATTTTCCGTACTCATCAGCAAATGACGCTGGTTGAACACTCGAAAAAAGAGATCGGGATTTCGATCGAAGAAAAGCTCTTGAAAGTAGTGCTCATCGAATTCCATGCTGAAGGCACCATCCTCAGAGGTGATGGCACTGCCAACCAAGTCATCCAGGATGAGGTCTTTGTCCCAGGCCTCGACGCGTAGTCCACCTAATCCTTGTCGCTTTTTCGGCTCGACCACACGTCCAATGATGCGAAATGTCGCCATGCCGTTACCTCGGTATGAGAGCAATACCTCAGAAGAACCACCTGTGAGTTCAAGCGTGATGCGGATGCGGCATAGGCATTGCCGAAGGACATTGAGGTCTTATCGACGCTCCATGGCGGCGCCTGACAACGTTACAAAGATTTACATGGACTTCAAGCCAAGGGTGCGCCTGAGGGGATCAGGCATTGATTTACCTGGGGCGCTACCTTTATCGGGGCGTGATCTCGGAAAGGGATATTCTTAGCGACTGCCAAGGGATCATCACGTATCAGAGCAAAGAGAACACAGGCCTGGAGATGAGCCAACGCCTCCCTGGCGCGGAGTTCCTCTGGCGCCTCCCGCTCCATGTCTTACCCAAACGATTCAGGCGTGTCCGAGACTTTGGGTTGCCGCACGGCAATGCCAAACGTCTGATCCTGCTTGTGCAACTTGTGCTCAGGGTCAGAATGCCCTGGCCCGCACCACCAAGGGAACAAACCCCAATGGTTTGCCCTCGCCGCGGTGGGATTCTACAGCTGTTGTTGGTGCGGCAGCGCGAGAGGATGCAAATTCTTTGTTGAGTAACAGCGGATTGAGAAGAAGAGATTTCTGTCCATAGCAGCGGTTGAAGCACAGGCTGATCAAAGAGGTCTCGCCTAATGACCATCTTTGTGCTTACACTGGCTCCAAGCGCCCCCAAGCGTTCCATGCCGCACCATTCTCGGTATTTCTACTTAGACGAAAGATGAAGACAGTTTGAGGGGAGCCCCGATCAGTCTCCTGTCTTGTAGGGCTCCAGTGGTGCGGGGTTGATCCAACACCGGATAGATCGTGGCTGCGCACGATCTATCCATGCCGCTCGGCTCAAAGCAACCTTAAGCCTGCAGCAATGCAGCCGCCTCCTGTAACCGCTCATCTGGGCTCAGCTCCTCCAGCAGCTTCTGCTCAGTCGGTAGGGGGTGATCTGGGGGCTTCGGGGGTTCTTGGGGCTCGCAGCCATCCATCAGCAGGTGGCAGATTTGTGTATTGCTGCATTGGCGCATTTCAATAAGAATTATGACGCGCCCCCCAAAAAACAGATCCTGATATTGAGTTGGAGGATCGCGGAAAGCACCGATGAGCTCCAAGTTAATTGCATGTATTACAGCTTATTACAAACCCCAAAATAAACAGACTTGGCGTTGTTCATGCAATTTCGCAACAGACACTTACGGCCCCCACTGGGATATTCCGGTAGGCGCTAAACTGAGGTTTGAGACGTCTATGCCTCCAGAAGGGTACCCATCGCCGCACTTCGATATCGCTCTTGACGTGCGCGGGGGAAACGATAAGAGGTGGAATGAGGATCTCTATCACGGCAAGTCGGTAGTAGTCACAGAAGAAACACCAGGCGTTCCAGGAATTCACTCACTGTACGTCGGAACAACGAGTACCCTAAAAGATCTTGATGGCAGTGCTACTTACGCTGTATTAGTTTATATCGAAGAGTGATCCCATATGCAAGCAACCTGAACGAAAGCTGGGTGGTACGAGCCAAATCCCTATCGCGCAGTTGCTTCGGGGGTTATGCCAAGCTCGCCACTCTCATGGCCGGGTGATCCCCCCAGGCGTTGCCCACACCCCTACCCGTTTGAACTCAGCCTGGCTCTCGGCCTGCAAGTAGGTGAGGGCCTGACATTGGCCCAAATACTTGCCGAAGGCAAACGCAGCTCTCTGGTGCACCATGGACAGTTTCTCTATGCCTCGAAACACCTCAGCCACGGAACGGTCATAACGGTCTGTGATTTAGATCCTAAAAAACCACCCTTGAGCCCACCGGGACAACCCCAGGATTCATCCGAGATCCAGAACAATTATTGTGCGATCTTTGGGTGTGGATCGAGAGTTATTACAACAGGAAGCGCCGCCATTCTGGCATTGGCTATTTGACTCCAATCGAATTTGAAGAACGCCATGCACGACGTGCTAAATTGATGCCTATGGTGGCGTGAGAACTGTCCATAGAATTGGGGCAACCCCACACCTGCAATGTGGCCCCATCTCCTACTGCAACCACCGTTGCGGCTCCTGCAGGGACAGCAAGGAAAGACACCGCAATCAGCTGGAAGCCCAGGGATCGAAGCCGCATAGCCCAAACATTCGGAGGCCAAATTTATGGCACAACTCAGTCAAGGACATCTGTCGAACAAACCCATCCAGCGGGCTGTGCCGCTGATGGAGGGCGTTCGGAGCACCATAGAGTCAAGCCTCTATGCATCCAATTTCTTGTATTCGATATATATATTCTAACAAAAGTTTACCGCTCCGTTTTTGTGTAGCAATTGATACATTAGGGGTCCTGCTCTGCGTGGTAAACAAGAAAAAAATGCGGGCAATAGAAAACAATGCGCCTAGGTAAATGGGTTCGTATCTTCTCAAATATCGTCCCCGTTCCTATTGCATTTTCGGCATCATTTGGCATCAGAGAAGGAGGAAGGCTTTACTTGGCCCCGATGGTTACGGGGAGAAGAAGTGGGAATGATGATGCACAAATTATCATAACACCAATACCTCCCGCATCATGGAAATCAGTCTGTAAGCTAAGCGTGCGACTACATGACAAACCCAAAGCTCTCGCAAAGGCACTAAGATTCCTGCGAGAACGTGACATAAGCATACTTTTAACTGAGGCTGCCGCCACTTTTCAAGAGCGTGCACACTGGGATGCCGTATGCGACTTGACATCTTACAAAGGATACGCAAATACAAACGAGTTACCATTTGAGGCATACCAGGCTCAAATGCGTGAGATAGTTTCAAACTTAAACGCAGACTTGAAGCATTGGGCTTCCTCTCCCGAGAACAGGGATGTTTTTTTAACAGGCACGGATATGCTTGCAAATTTCCCACAACTTACTGGACTCAACATAGCCTATCATCGGATAAACTCGATTAACGTATTCGAATCCGAATTTAATTCGGGTGGAGTACTGCTCACGGATGGGCTTGAGAGAGAGCTACAACGGATTCTGAGATCAAGAGGACTTCCCGTTATATCTACACACGCTTTAACTACCGGCAGCACCGAACAGCGATATATGCGACTGCTCTTTATTCGCGACAGCTCAAGTTTTATGTTTGCAGATATTGAGTGTTGTCTTCCGAAATATTCTGATGGGGGAATTGGGATGCTTGAAAAGGTTCTGTGTCGTCTGCCAGATGATCTGAATATACTTCACATTACAGAATATCGCGAGGCGCGTGGAGATGGGCAAGAAGTAACAGGTATCAAGTTAATTGGTGACTGGCCAGAACATAATAAGGAAGACCTTGGGAGGATGATTGAGAGCATAGAGGTTGATGAAAATGATCCTACGTCTAGGCAACAGCTTGTCAGCCTGCGGGACTATGCAACGCCTAGCACTGCATTTCCCAAGGTTTTTATCTCTTACTCTATTTCGCACGATGAGCAAAGATGTCGCCTACTTCAAAATAGACTTATTGAGAATAACTACGAACCTGTGCTTGGAACAGCATATTCTGAGTCTCAGGACTTTGCAGGACAACCGGTTTCGGAAGATGTTCTTACAAAGTCATTGAATCAGATACCTTCGTGTATTGCATTTATCGCACTACATTCCGCTCGCCCTGACTTTCAACTGAAAGACGGGCGCTATACAGTTCCCCCCTGGCTAGTTACAGAAGAAGTCTATGCATGGTCTAGAAACATTGGATACTTAGCTCGTCTTGCAGAAGAGGGGCTAGACGGTCCAAGATACAATAGGAATACTCAGACCTTTGTCTTTTCATCAGAAACTAGTAGTTTTGATAGAGCGGTGACCAGCCTTGTGCGCGATCTAAATAATTTCCGTCAGAGCCCTAAATTTCTTGAAGCATGGAAAGTAGCCCGTATTGCGCAATATCAGAGACGAACTACAGCAATATAGCATGACATCATTGACCACGATTTAGGCAGGCTATTGTTATGTGCCAGTTAGTATGATTACGATGAGCATATTAAAGATCTTCTGGCTAAACTTGAAAAATCTAGAGGGCTTCCGACCAAGGATAGATCCCGTGACAGGCGCGATCTATCCGATGTTAGACTAAGCCTGTGGTGCCAATGACAATGCCTTCGGCGTCAGGCCCATGATGCCCTTGCTCTGTTGAGTCCAGAATAGCTGAAGTCCAAAGATTCTCGGTACCTACACCAATAGCCCCCAACAACCCCTCATCCACTCAAAAAGGGGGCACTCAGCTCAGCCGAGGCCCTAAGCTAAATTGGCAGATCCCTCCGCAAGACTTTGCTCCCTGTGATAGGCATGACCACCTACCGCAAAGCGAAAGCAAATCCGTGTACCGGGCCGATCTTTCTGAAGCATCCTCCATGCAGCAGACTTGCAAGCTGGTCCAATTGCGGCTAGATCGTGGCTACTCACGAACTATCCTTAATTGTTAGGCCTCACATGCAAGCAGAAGACTCACATGGCATATGGTGTATCAAGTGCCTTCGGTACATTCGTGTCTACGAACAGATTGAGCAGCATCACATATATCCAAGGTCTTCAAGTCGTAAGCTACCAAGTTCGTATTTGAGGCCAGCACTTACGCGCACTATCGCACTTCATCCCGATTGTCACACTGGGAAGCTCGGCATTCAAAGACCTCACGATGCGATTGTCCCGGCTCTACGAGAAGCCAAGACGATGAAGGCCTCCGAATTGGAGCAGTTTCTAAGATCACTAGATGGCATTGGTCTTTTTGAAGTATCGTCCGCCTTCTGGCGAGCGCGGATACCACCCATAAGCTCACAATGCTCGCCAGAAGTCATCACGGAATCTATCACTAATTTTTCGTTCGCAGCTGGCGGCGACATTTCGGCACGCGCAAGCCATCTTCAATCTATCTATCGCCGCTTCAAAGCGCTTCACAAGGATCAACAGCTAACTGCAGACTTATGCCATAGACTGTTGACTCTGTCCGGCCCACTAATAAATTCCGGTCTCTTTACTGAAGCACATGAAATTATGGCAGAAGCGGCCGCATACTCGAAGCGACCTTCGCTAGAAGTAGCTGCGATGCTCGCACGACGGGAGGTAATGTGCCGCGGCACACTAGGACTCGCACGTACATCCGCCGAGCTTACTGCGAAGATTTGCCCTGACGGATGGGGGCACCGCACAGCTGACACTCAAGTCTTCTCCGCTGCTACAAGAATCGACACGTTGACAGCGGCAATCGACATCCAAGCAGATCTTCTCTCGGACGATACATTAACGCTATCGCGACCGCTCGAGAGCATTTTGGCTGATGCTTCAAGGCTTCTTCGAAAGCACTCGCTGTTTCATTACACAAACTTACTCTTCGCTCTAGGGTCACTCGAACTACTTCGACGAAATCCGAATAATGCCTTAGCCTACCTGTATCGTACTCAGTTCCTGAGCATCGCGCTGGGTATTCGATTGATACCAGCATGGGATCCACGTATGGACTGCGTTCAACAGCAAAGATGTATGATTACCCCACAGGAGCTTTTAGAATACATCATTTCATGCTTCAGCGTTTGCTCCGAACAATGTCGAGAAATTAGATCTGCATCTATCGGCAAGGATGCACTCCTGCATGCCGCAAACCTTACGAGCAGTTTTGCATCAGCTGCACTAACATCCGCGAGGAAACACGAAATCTTCCGATATGAGATCTAAGTCCTCAAGGCGCGGTTCAGTTGCAAACCAGTTGGTCCGACTCCAGGCGAGGTTTCGCAACTATCAGCAGGGCCTATTGCTTTGCCGTCGGACTCCCCTCAACCCATGCCCGGGTCAGATGCCAGAGTATATATTGGAAGCATAACTAATGCTGAAGACCAAGGAGTATTCTTGCGTCCCTGAGGCTGATTACGATAATTATACTAGAAAAAGCCAGGTCGCACTAAGTCATGGTGCAATTGGTTCATTATCAATACTTGCTCTCAAGGTTCCCAAGGAGAGTCTGGAAAAGCTTCCCGAACCAAGCTAGAATAATGGTTTGATACAAGGCCAGGACTCTACTGATTGGCGGCAAGCAGCTTGGATTTGGTGATTACGAACCAAGCACGGCGAAAAAGCAGACCAGACAGGAGAAGTTTTTGACAGAAATGGACACCGTGGTGCCATGGCAGCCTAGGGTTGATTCAAAGTCCGTCACAGGGCACCTTGTCGGGGCTGTCAGCATGGGTTGAGGTCGGCGGAATCGCCTCCTCCTTGTGCCCAAAAGCGCTTCTGCCGCCACCGATCTCGGCCTGATCAGCTACCTGAGGACGATCCCAGATGCGCGGGTGCGGCGTGGGTTCGCTTTCCAGCCTGGTATTTGCTGCTGGTAGCCGTTCTGGGAATCCTGAGCGGTTGCCATAGCCTGCGTGATCTGGAGCGCTTTGCCATCCGCCACCACAGCGTTCTGACCGTTGCTCTTGGTATCGAATTGGCGCGGCCACCATCGGATTCCTCGTTCCGCTACTTCTTCCACCAGGTGGACGTGGCGGCGCTGTGCGCCGCGATTCGCGGCCTGTGTCAGCCTCTAGAGTTGCAGGCTGGTCCAACTGCGGATAGATCGTGGCCGGGCACGATCTATCATTATTCGTTAGCAAGATCAGGTTACGACAATGATACAAACCTTCATTGTGCAACTGGCAAGTCATGCGATCAGAGCCTTAGAGTAATGCAGAAGATACCGACTCAGCGATTTTCAAAGACATGAATTTGTTACCCGGAGAACAGCTTGCGCTTTCTGACAACGCAGAGATATCTACGGACTCATCAAGTGACGAAGCTATAAACCAGAAGTATATCAAGGGTGATGTTCGCATAGTAACAGAGCAAGCAAGGTATCCTCTTAGCTCAGTTCAGTCAATGGTCGAAAGCGATGACTATGAGCTTAACCCAGAATTTCAAAGGCGCCACAGATGGGATAATACTAAAAAATCAAAGTTAATAGAGTCGTTTATCATGAATGTACCCATACCTCCGATATTTCTTTATGAAGATAGATTTTCTCATTACGAGGTCATGGATGGACTGCAGCGGATGACTGCTATATATGAGTTTTATATTGATCGATTTAGCCTTGAAGGACTTGAGGAATGGCCGGAGCTCAACGGCCGTCGTTACTCGTCATTACCCGAGCAGATCAAACGCGGAATTGACAGAAGATACCTATCATCCGTAATTCTACTTCAGGAGACAGCAAAGAATGAGGCTGAAGCGACAAGGTTAAAGCAATTAGTTTTTGAACGCATCAATAGCGGTGGAATAAAGCTTGAACCTCAAGAAGCAAGAAATGCGATTTTTAACGGCCCATTAAATAAACTGTGCATACGCCTGGCTCGCACACCTGCGTTGTGCCACATGTGGGGGATACCTGCCCCAGATGAGGATGAGCTTGAGCAGGGAAAACTAAGTGATAAGCTTCTATCAAATGATTCCTTTCGAAAGATGGATGATGTTGAGTTGGTATTGCGCTTCTTTGCTTATCGCCAGAGACTAAGTCATCAAGATGGGGCTCTTAAAGACTTTCTGGATAGATATCTTGAATTGGGAAATCTCATGTCTCTAGATGTCCTCAATCAACTAGAGAATCTATTTATCGAAACAGCTACTCTTGTCTATAATGTACTGGGTTCTAGGGCGTTCTGGTTGTGGCGCTATCGGGAGTCAGTCTCTCAATGGAGTTGGTTTGGAAGAGCAACAAAGGTTTTATATGATCCAATAATGTATGTTTTCAGCCAGTTTATCCCTAGATCTCGCGATCTGATAGAAAAGCGCGATGTACTACAAGATCAAATTAAAATCTTTTATCAGCAAAACTACAGGAGCTTTGAAGGGCGCTATACTAATATCAGCAATAATATTGAGCGGAATCAGCTCTTTACAGAATTCCTTGAAAGTATCTTGGCTGACAAAGCATGAGCGGGGCACTACAAGTCTTTTCCAAGGGAGTTATTGATCTTCTGTCTTTCATCGCTGGATTAGAACTAGAAAGACGGCTCCTTGCTGCTACCTCTAACGATTCGCAAACATCTGAGACTGAGCGTATTGCTGCTGAGATCCGCTTGAACTCAGGCACTGGAAGCATGAAAAAGCGGTTAGACTATAACACCGTAATTGTTACACTATACGGCCTATTCGAGCAACTGGTAGAAGGGTTGATTGGCGAATATTCGACTAGCCTAAGTAGATCAGCACCGTCATATGCAGACCTGCCACAGAAATTACAGAAAGCACATTCAGATATGTCAGTTGAGCTCTTGCCACGCTTAGACCATGGTAAATATAGGGGTCGTGTTCAGATTGATCAGATTATCGCTAACATGCACTCATGCCTCAGCGGGGAATCTGAATATAAGCTGAATCTCGAAGCGCTCCAGCAGCATTCAGCTAATTTTCGCGCTGATGTTCTCCGCCAGCATTTTGAGCGGCTTGGGATTAAGCAAGTTTTACAAAAGTTACCAAGATATGAACCGTTTTCCTCTTACTTAAACATCAATCTAGATGATGAGGCAGGCAGCTCGGCAAAGACAGAGATTATTTACGAGCCTCTCGATGATCTTGCTGACCGCCGAAATGACGTAGCACATGGTGTCAGCTCAGATATTCTTAGCATTGATTTATTGAGAAATCGAATTAGATATCTAACTGCACTTGTTGAATCTCTTGCATGCTTAATTGACGAAGAGTCTGTCGGTTTTCAGGCTTCAGTCAAAGGGAAGCCGCTGGGAAAGCCGATCCTGGTCGTGAATCATGAAGTTGTTTGCATCGAGCTGCGTAACCAAGGCATAATGGAAGGTGATTTATTGGTGATGATTGACTGCGATTGGCCGAATCCATGCATATACAGCCAAATTCTAGAGATTCAAGTAAACAATGTCAGGCATGAGTTCGTGCCTCCTGCTGATTCTGTTAGTGTGGGTTGCCGTGTTGATTTTCGAGCTAGCAAGAACTGCAGATACATTCTCATTCCAAAAGAATGACTTGCTAACATCAAAATCCAGCAGTCGGGAGCAGGCATTCGCTTTTTTGGCCAAACTTAATTCCCGCCGCTGATCTTGAGCGTTAGCCCCATTGATGAAATCCAAGATGTTCTATCTCAATAATCTTGAATCAAGTGACTTAAAACACCTGCTTGAGAGAGTCCCACTATGTTTGAATTTCGCCATCCCCCCCACGTATAGGCATATCATACGAAGTTCTGTCGATGAATACATTGCAGCGATCCCAGACTTACTAGCAGTTATATCATTGGCAGAGCACTGGGAAAGGATTGCAAGTATTGATCAGACTAGTTCTGATTTTGAGTTTGCATCTCAGATGCGACATAATGCTGATAAAGCACATGCTGTTATCTCCAACAGTCTTTCGCGGCTGCTAAGTAACTTGGGATCCAAGGAAGCAGCATCTGTCGCTCAAACTGCGATTCAATGCGAGATTCAAGCGATAAAAACAATGAGAAGCACGGGTTCCGCGACAACGCTATCGCGATTTGCTGAGTTTCAGGCTCTGATTGCGGTTGGACCAGCAGCTCTTCCGCAGATAGTTGAGGTTTATGCTCCCGTATGTGTTCAGGGGCCGAGACGGCTCAAGGCGAACTTCAGCCCTGCTGAACCCTTGACGGCAGATTGATTCCCGCTTGCATCCCAACCAGAGACTGCGTGTCATGGTCGCCCCTCCGGCCGGGATTCCAGAAGCGGACT